>CASGEP010000008.1 GCA_949300515.1 uncultured bacterium | reverse complement strand
CGGTGCTGCAGGTGCAGGCGGCGGAGGGGGAGGCTGGAGTGAAGATACTCTTAACTATCCCAACCCCGGAGGAGGCTCGCAAGGTCAGAGCGGGTATGTATACATTAACTGGGTTAAGTATGCAAATTAAAGCGACCGGCGGGTCTTTAAAAACGCAGGGCGGATGTTTAGCTGGTGCAAAACATCCCTGCCAAAGATTTCATGTAAATTAACCATTTAACGGAGTGCTGAATGTTATTATACAACTCCAGGTATATTATTATACAAGCACTCCTTTTTTTAGAGATTAACTTTTAAACAAGCTTCGTATCTTATTTTCGAGGGTCACTCCAGGACAGACGACCCTCTTTTTTTATTTGTCGGGGTTGTTGTTTGTAATTATCATTTTTGAGTATTCTTCATCAGGATGTGTAAAGAGAGTTGTTGATTTTCTGCAGATTTTTTTCCTCAGGTTGTAGCCGTTGACATGTTTGTACATGCCAAGGTAGCTGTTTATTTTATTTCTGAAGATTTCAAGCTCTTTTGGCGAAAATCTGTCGGGATTTTTTTCCCAGTGTTTTACGGCTCTGAATGATTTTTTTATTGTGTTGGTTCTCAGGTGAATTCTGTTTGGTTTTATCATATGCCCGACAAAATCAAATCCGCGGCTTACAAGGTTCATATTCTTTTTTTTGTGATTTAAACTCATTGCAAGATTATTTATTAAAAATTCGTTTATTTTTGTGTAAGCGTAATTTAAAAATTTCGGGTCTTTGTGCATAAGTACCACATCATCCACGTATCTTACGTAATAGGGGCATTTTAGTTCGTGTTTAACGTATTGATCAAGCGGATTTAAATAAACATTTGAGAAAAACTGACTCGTTAAATTGCCTATCGGCAGACCTTTTTCCGGATGAGTGTTAAAAAGGCTTTTGTATGAGGGAAGCAGGTCATAAAGCCACTTTGGCGATTTCATATAAACGTTGTTTCTCGGGTCATGAAAAAGCACTTTTTCAATCAGACGTACAAGCCAGGGTTCCGTGACATATTTGCACAGTTCTCTAAAGAGTATGCATTTGTCAATTGAGTTAAAAAAATTTCCAATGTCTGCTTTCAGATAATAGGCTTTTTTACTGTAGTTCTCCGTTACTTCAAGTGCGTAAAGAGCGGCTTTTTGTGCGCCTTTTAGCGTGCCGCGGTTTGGAATGCAGCTGTATGTATCGTCTATAAAACGCCCGATAAACCTGTCTTTTATGGCGTTGTATATAAGATGGTGAACTATTCTGTCGCGAAAAGCTCCCGCCCAGACCTCGCGCGGTTTTGGCTCTGTTACGATAAAGCAGATACTTTTGCCTATTTCGTAGGTGTCATTTAGAATTTCTTCGTAAAGTTCAAAGAGGTTTTTTTCCAAATCGAACTCAAAGTCGATTGCCTGCAGAGTGGAGCGCTTGTGTTTGCGGCAGTCGTAATATGCTCTGAACAATGCCTGAAGACTGAATTCTTCAGGGCGAATTTCCGTAGTATTTTCTTTATTCATGTATATTTTCGTCTTTAGAAACTTTTGAACTGTGAGAAAGCCAGCCGTTCAGCTGTTTTTCGATATCCCCGGTTATTTGGGTGAGTTCCGCATAGTTTTCTCTTGTAATGTTTTTTAATTCGCAGGACAACCTTAAAATAACATTTATGTATTGGAGCCTCTCCAGCAGCTCCTTAATGTAATTAACCCTTTGTGTCATTTGCCGGGCGGAATTTGCTTTGTATATAAGTACAATAAAATCAATGCCGCCGTTGTTGAGTTTTTCACCCAGAGTGTATCTGAAATCCCGTTGGAAACGCGTTGTCAGCTGAGTGATTCTGACAAGAAGGTCAAAAGATTTCTTATAGACATTCAGATGGTAATATTGTGCCATTTGTTTATGCCTTTTTATGTCTTATGAAATTATACATAAGCATAGCAAACATTTCAAGCGTTGCCGTTTTGGCTGTAAGCGAAAAAAGTGCGCGGGGTTTTTAAATTTGCAAAAAAAAGGGGCAAAAGCCCCAAACTGTCTGGAATTAAGAATAGCTGGAAGTATGAAAAAGATTATTTATATATAACAATACATGTTCGGGTTGCGCAATAACCTGCTCGGGTAGTATTTTGTGCAAGACATGAAACGATAAAAAAATAAGTGTACATTAGACAATTATAATTATTAATATTTTATAAAGACGGTAAAAAACAGCCTAAAAGCCTTATTGGCGTTGAATATAAAAAAATTATAAATAGGGGTTGACAAATGAATTTTTTAGGTACATAATGTGAGTATAAAGATAAAGTGTTTGACAAACACTAAAAAGAAAAAAATAAGAGGTTAAAGAAAAGAAAAATGTTAGCTATAAATGCAATAAGAAATGTAAATAATACACTAAATAACAACATAAGCTTCGGCTACAGAAGCAACGAGCTTGTTAAAGCGCCCGTGTACAGCAACGATATGGTTGAAGGCGGCATAGGCGGACTGTTTACAGGTTTCGTCGGAACTCTTAAAAGTTCTCCTCTGTTTAATACAACGGTTAAACAAAGGACTCAAAGCATTAGCGAAGGCTTAGAACAAACAAAATTAAATCTCATTGCATAATGAGTATAAGCATTATCAACACCTAACAACACAATCCCGAAGCACAACAACACATGACCCTGCGATTTGGCGGGGTTTTTATTTTATATATGAATTGTAACAAAGTGCAAAGTTGCCAAAATATAATATTTTAGCGCTTGACAATAAATTTTTATTTGAGAATATATTAGATGTTGAAATAATTTTATTTTTTTAATAGAATAAAGTCACTGACGTAAGGAAAAGGAGTTGCAAATGCAAAACAATAATCTACCTAAAAACATGGGAAAGAAAATTGCCGATGCATTAAAGCAACAGGATGCTTCAAGTGATAATTTCGACACATTGGAAATTGACACAGATAATAGTGTAGAAGATACAATTAATTATCAGGAAACAAACGACACGTTTGATACTCAGTTTGATGTTGATGCTGACAATACTCAAACGGGCACAGAGTACAACCCTGTATTTTCTGTCAATGTTGATGACATCGACCAGACTTCTGATATGAAATTGTCGATTGATTCCGATGAGGATGAAACCGCAGAAGAATTTGAAATGCCAAATAACATTAACGTTTTAAAAAGGCTTATCAACCAGCTTCCGACAGGTGTACCGCGTCAGACAGGCGCTCAAATCATTCGCCAGACTATTGAAGCTCTCGGCATTCCGATGAAAAGTGTATTGCAAGATGCACAGCGTGTAAGAGATTGCCTGAACAGCTCCATAAAGGACTGCAACTACACAATTCAGGAATATAAAACAAATATCCGCAACCTTGAAAAACAAAGCGCAAATTATCAAAAACAGCTGAATAAATTAAATGACATAATCGGTCTGTTTGTGTATAATGACAGAAAATAGTCTTATGCCCCCATCGTCTAGAGGCCTAGGACAACACCCTTTCACGGTGTAGACAGGGATTCGAATTCCCTTGGGGGTACCATATTAATAGAAGGCACCGATAAGGTGCCTATTATTTTGAATAGGCTTGACATTTGGCTGTTTCGAAAAACTCCACTTTCGTATCTTAATCCATTTGGAAATATTATTTTTTGCAATCTTTCTTTAATATCAATTTTGCTATTAAGCCAAAACTTATCTAGATTATCTAAAACATTACAGGCATATTCTAGGCATTCATTAAAATCATTTTCTGGTATATCATTTACTGCAATTTTAGATTTTAAGTCTAATTCTGCTTTTTCAAATTGTTCAACTTTCATCTTATAAGCATCACTAGAAATTTTTTCTTCAATTAATAAATCAAGCAATTTACTTTTATTGTTATTTATACCTTCTAATTGTTTATTAAAACTATTATAGCTATTTCTAGCTTCTTCTGTGCTTTTATTGTATACATCATTCATGATAGTTTTAAACAACTTTAATAACGATTTATCTGGTTTTATTTTTGTTAAATATTCTACAAAATTATTTTCCAATTTGTCTTTAGAAATATTAAAATGAGCTATACAATCTTTGTTATAACATCTATAGTAATAATACTTTTGACCTTTCCTTCCATGTGGAGTATCTCCTGTTAGCGATTGATTGCAATAAGGACATGTAATAAATTGTTTTAACGGAAACATAGGATTTTGTCTTAAATGTGGTACTGCTTGAGCCTTATTGCCATTTAGGATAGCTTGAACTCTATAAAAAGTTTGTTCATCAACAATAGGTTTAAAATTTCCTTTTATTGGTTTAGCTGAATATTTTTTATTTACCAAATATCCACAATAAACAGGCTTTCTTAATAAATCACATAAAGTATTTGCACTTATCTTAATACCATTTTCTTTTAAATATGCTAATAAATCAGTTTGTTTATAAAGTCCAGTTGCAAAATCTTCAAAAATCTTTTTTATATGTGTGCCTTTTGTGCCATCTATATATAATTTCTTATTTATCATTTTGTAACCAACAGGAGCTTTCCATAACCAATTACCTTCTAAAAAAGCCTGCTCCATGCCGGCTTTTACTCTTTCGGATTTTACATCATTTTCATATTGAGCAAAAGAACCAATTATATTCCTCATTAAGTTACCTGTAGCATTTTCTTCGTTATTTTCAGTTGCTGAAACAACCTTTATGCCATATTTTTGCAACTTACCAAATAGGGCAATCTGATCTTCTAGTTTTCTTGTAAATCTATCAAATTTCCAAACAATAATACTATCAATACTTTTTTTATTTTCAATACAATACCTTATAAGATTTTGCAGTTGAGGTCTATTTGTTGTTTTTGCACTTACACCTTCTTCTTTAAAAATTTTTAAAATTTCATAACCATTTCTTGTAGCAAAGTTTTTGCATTCTAATTCTTGCTTTGCTAAACTAAATCCGTGCTTGGCTTGTTCTTCAGTTGAAACTCTTGTGTAGATTATTGCTTTCATTATTTTTAACCTCAAAATAATTATTTACTATTACTTGCGACATTTGATATAAACTATATCTTATATTTTCTAACTCATCATTTGACAATTCATCTTCACTTAACCCTATAATTTTACGGCATTCTTCAATACTAAGCATTTGCTTATTCCCTACTGCTTGTATTGAAGCTCAAGTATTACATTGTCACTTCAAAGATATAATTTACTAAAATAGTTAAATTAGCTCAATTTATTCATTGTCACTAATCTAGCTTTTCTGTTTTTTCTATTGAAATATTGTAAGATTGACCTGTACCTTTTCCAATAGTTGTTTTAATATATTTATCTTGCTTTACAAGATTTTCCAATTCTTCATTGGTAATATCTGTATTATTTTTTATTTGAGTTGTTCTGAGTAATAATGATTTGCTGTTGGATTTCTTTTCTATTTTTATATGTTTTATTGCATCATCTCTTATAGTTTTAATAATTTTTTGTTCTTTAGAATTTGGCAAATCTTCCTTCAAGGATAATTCATCTGTAATTGCTTTTTCGTTATCAGAATGAAAAATGTATTCTGCAAAAACACTTAAATATTTTGAAAAAGGTAAGACTAAAAATGGTTTAAATTGTTTTAACCCATTTGCAATATTTAAAGCTAAATCTTTTTCGGTTAAATAGAATGCATCGCAGTTTTCATCTATCATTATGAAGAAATTTACTCCTCTTTTATAAAAAGTAGATGCGTAAAAATCAAAATATCTATAATTAAATGTCCGATTTTTTACAAGAACATCAGCACGATCATCAATTATTTGTTTTACAATACCTTTAATTTGTTCATTTGAATAACCGAACTTTTTTAAATCATTTATAAGAAGTAATTGAACACCGGTTCTAATAGAATATTTTCGCCATTGAATGTTGCTAGATCTTTTATCTTCAAATAAACCTTTTGTATTCCAATCATTAACTTTGCGATAAGTAATTTCAGATTTATTATTGTTTGATAATTGTTTTGAAGCTTCAAATATTGTTTTTATTGATAAAAATGGATGAATAAAATAAGCATTTAAAATGCTTAATTCGTAGTATTCTGACGTATTCACAATATTTTCTACAAAAAATGCGTTTTTATATTCATCAGCAGTTTTATAATCTTTTATATTCATAAATTTTGGATTAAAATTTTCTAAATCAATATTATTCATTTTTATACCTTAATGTATAATTTATTATAATGTATTGTAATTATACATGCAAGTATAATTTAAGAAATATTAAACCTTTATTCCAAAACGAACCCATTTGTAGTTAAAACATTTATGTCTACTGAATTTGGTATTATTTTATCAGTTGTGTATCTATTATTAATAAGTCTTTCTAATTCGTGCTGTATTTTTATAATATTATTTTGAATACTTGTTTTGTATTTTTGAAATTTATTTAAATCATCAAGCAAATTTAACTCTATAACAGGTTTATAACCTTCTTTTATACAAACTTCAAAGTCCATTTTTACATCTGGATTTAACTTTGTTTCAATAAACTCTTTTTCAATAAAACAAATTCTTCTAAATGTTAATAGATTTGATAGTAAAATTTCAACTAATTGTTTTTCATATTCATTAATGGGATTAAAACAGTTATAAATTTCATTACAGAAATCAGAATTATCTAGTTTGTCAAACTGCGTAACTATTTTACTGAAAAATCCATATTTTAAAGCATTCATTTTGCTAACTTCTTTTCCGGCATGAGTTTTTACTCCACCTTTTAAAGAATTTAATTTGTTTGCTTTTTGCTGTTTTAAAGTAGCCATAAGATTATCTCCTATGGCTATTATACTAATTTTTCTAAAATTATGCTTTTTGCTATAATCCCAAAGCTTTATTTAGTTCTTTAATGCTTTTTTTATCTTCTGGAGTTATTTTTGACTGAATTTGTTTAGTTTTAATTATATTATTCTCATCAGATTTCATTGACGTTAGAATAAATTTTTCATTCTCTTTTTTGTATGTTAAAAAGAATTGATGTGTAACAAGCATACCAAACGTATTAGGTGCATCAACACTACAAGAAATGCCATATTCATTATCAATTCTTGTTATATTCCAACTATTTTCATTATACTTAGAATTTTGAGGATATTTTAAATTGGCATTTATATTTTCTTTGCTAAGTCGTTTTAAAGCAAATTTTTCATCAATAGTTATAGCGTAATCAGACAAATTACCATCATATTTTCCGTTATCGTATAAATTCCAAGTCCTATAAAATACATATTCCAATTTATTATCTTTTAGGCTTATTTTTAATGGTTCAATAATATTTTCTAAATGTATAAAATACGCATTTTCCATATTTTCTATTTTTTCAACCCAATGTATTTCATCAACACCACAATTTATAAGAATTTTATATATATTACTAGCTTCTATTGCTTCAATATTTAAAGCTTTAGATATTTTCTTAGTATTTTTATTATCAATGTATTTATTTTGCGTTATTTCTTGATTTTGAATTGCGTTATTTTGAGTGATATTGGAATTTTCTGGTTGAGGTAAACTTGCTACAATAAATATGAATGCCATAAAAAAGACAGTAAATTTTATAATGCCAATTTTCTTTCCTAGTCCTTTTGTGATTGACTTTTCGCTATTATTATTTTTATCCAAAACTGACAGAATTTCGGCTATTTTGTTATTAATTAATTTTTTTATTTTAGGAATTAAACATAATCCTAAAACAAAAAAATATTGACCTAATAAAATACTGTTTTCATCTGACATAAGAGCTAATGAAAGAATAAAAGAAAAGCTAATAAATACCCATAATAAGAAATTATTAAATCTACTCATGACTTCCTTTCTTGCATTTAAATGCAAATTTTATTTAATTTTATTTTGTACTATGCATATATACT
Organism: uncultured bacterium; assembly: GCA_949300515.1. Lineage (GTDB taxonomy): Bacteria > Cyanobacteriota > Vampirovibrionia > Gastranaerophilales > Gastranaerophilaceae > Galligastranaerophilus. The sequence continues at coordinate 89,420 of CASGEP010000008.1, read as the reverse complement.
TGCATAAAGATAAAAGAAATTCAACTTATTATGCGGTTAAGATTAATTCATTTTTACATGTATTTCATAAAGAATATATTGTGAGGTGAAAAATGTCTGAATTAAAGAAACTTTTAGGGAAAAGAATTAGAGAAATAAGAATTGCAAAGAACTTAACACAAGAAGATTTATCAGAATTAACTGAAATAGGAGCTTCTAGTATAAGTAAAATTGAAAGCGGACATTTTCACCCCACAGATGATAATTTAGAAAAGATTGCTAAAGCACTAAATGTTGAGCCTTATAAACTTTATATGTTTAATCATCAGAAAGATACAAAAGAACTCCTGCAAGACATCCAAACAATGCTAAACAAAGCAACAGATGAGGAAATAAAACTGGCTTATAAAGTTTTGAGCGGGATTATAGATTAATATTTATAACCATCCAAAAAGCTTAAATATTTACTTAAAGAATTAAAAATTATTTTTTGAGAATATTTATTTTCACATTCTATACATTCAAAATCTATAATTATTTCTGTCGGTTCAATAGGATCACTTTTATTCCATTCGGAAGCATTAACTATAGCAAGATTTTCAGTTCTACATTTTGGACAGTATTTATTCATTATTTCATGCCTGTTACTAATATTAATTTGATTATAACATAATTTTATAGACAGTTTGTTTAAAGTATAATTCATTTATGGATGAAAATATTGCAAATCTCAAACAATATATTGAAAAAGATATAGAAAATAAATCTTTTGACTTTTTTTCAGAAAAAGAACTTGATAAGTCTTATATCGTAACAGAATTTGTTAATGATACTAATAAAACGGTTCATTACAATAACATACTAGACTTATTACTAAATGCTTCTGAACAAAATAAATTGGCAATACTAGGAAATGGTGGACAAGGAAAATCGCAATTTCTTAAGATGCTATATAAAGATTTATACCAAAATGATAAATTGCCTATTTTTATCTCTTTACAAGATTTTGGATTATGGCAAAAAGAAAATGCTCAAAGAGGTTTACTTGAATATATTAAATATTTAACAGGTTTTGAAATTGACAATATAAAAACTAAAGTTATTATACAAGCTAATAATCTTAATAATACTGTTAATAAAGACTTCTATCTTTTATTGGATGGATTAGATGAGTATTGTGGAAATTATCGAAACCTCTTAAATAATGAATTATTTAGAAACAAATTAAACTTTAATATTATAATTGCTTCAAGAAATACAAGTTCAATGTACTTGAACAATTTTGATTTATTAAATATTCAAGCATTTAGCACTCAACAGATTTTAGAATATTTACTGTTCTTTTTAGGCAAACCGAATGCAGATAAATTATATAGTGCCATAAAAAGCAAAGATGATCTCTACACACTTTCAAAAACTCCATTATTTTTAGCTTTATTGTGCAGAATTTATAAATCTAATCCAGAAAGTATCAATGTAATTCATTCAAAAAGTGATTTTATACAACAAATTTTTGATGTTTTATGTGATGAAAAATTAATTGACAAAGTAAATAGAAAGCATCTTTTAGAAGAACTTTGCAGTATTGCCTACAATTTAAAACTCAATAATGAGATAAATCCAAGTAGTGAACTATTAAAATTACAGCTTCTAGTTCCAATAGGAAATAGTTATCAATTTGTACACAAATTATTCGAAGATTATTATTCTGCTTTATTTCTCGCTAATAAAGGAACTGTTAATGATTTTTTAGACTACAAAAATGACATATATAATATTTTCTCAGCCAATTGGAAACAAACGATAATATTTTGGTTTGGCATAGAGACCATTTCTGATAAAGAAAAAATAAAATGTTTTAATAGAATATTAAAGTTTAAAGATAAAACATCCGGATGGTATCAAAAACGAGCTTTTTTGTTGTGTTGTGAAATATTAGGAGAGTATAAGAATATTGCAAAAAATAACAAAAAGAAATTATTAAACAAATTTATTGATATAACAAAAGATTATTATAATTTAACTGATGATAAAGAAATTGAAGAAAATAAGAAAAATAAAGATTCTGTTTATTTATTAGATTTGGCAAATGTTACTTATAATACAGATAGAAAATGTTTATGCAATCTTTTATATAATAGACTAGAAAAAGCTTGGAGAAAAAGAGATAAAAAAGCTCCATTTACAACCTATATAAATAAACTGGCGAATTTAAATTATAATACTATCAAATTTAAAAATCTTTTATTTGAGATATATCAAGAACGAAATAAACAATATTCATATGATTTATTTCAAAAAGCTTTCAAAAGTTGTGCTTATGATGATATTAAAACTATAGATTTTTTTATTGAAAGAATTGAAAATCCTATAAAATATGACTATCAAAAAGAAAGAGAAGGGTGGTATGTCAGAGGAGTTATTGATATATTATCTGATATAATTCCTAATAATTCTGAATATGTTAATAGATTATACAAACTTTATCAAAATGAAGCATTAGCAAATCAATATGGTGAAAATAAATCTATTTTTACAGGTAAACTGAAATCATTTTTAAGAGATAAAACAACAAATGAAGATATTTTAAAAGAAGTTGGGATTGCAATATCATTTTTTGATAAAATTAACATCAGCATAAAAACTTATTTAGAAACAAGAAATGATAATTGTTTAGATGAACTTGTTTTAAATATAGAAAATGGTTTTATATCTCCTTCCGTAGAATTAAGACAAACTTTAGAAAGCTTTACAATAGAAGAACAAAAAGAATTTATAAAAATCATATTATTTGATAATCGATTTATAAAAGTACAAAAAAGTCTTTTATGTATGCTTGCACATCCAAAGTATAAAGAAAATGATTATATAATTGAATTATTTAATACTGTAAAAACCGATGCTGATAATGATCTATACGACAATCTACCTTGTTTAGCTTATGTTACAGGCATGATTGCAAAATCAGAAGAAATAATATCACAAGCAGTTAGTATATTAAAAGAGCATATAAAAAATAATGTCGATGATTTTGAATGTATTAATTGGTTAGGGCATATTGCATTGGAACATACTCAATTCAAAGATACCATCATTGAGTTCCTTAAATCAATTCAATATACTGACGACAAAGCAATAATATATGCTATGTTTTATATTGATATAGACGATCAAAATAAGAGAGAGTATAAAAATTGTTTAATGAATTTAATTCTCGATAAAAATAAAAAAGATAAAAGAAATGATTACTTATTAGATTTATATCAAAACTGTTTAAATTGCCCAAATAATGAAGATTTAGTAGAATTTTCAATAAAATTAATCAAATCTATACCTTTAAAAAACACTTTGAGTAGACATTTTATCTTTTATATTAGTCGTATCTGTAATTCAGTAATTTGGAGAATAGATACTTTTAGATTAAAATTAAAAAACAAAACTATAAAAAAAATAATATGCTTTGTTGGTAATACATTTGTTAATATTGAAAATGCTATAAATCGAAAATATTTTAATCATAGATTTATATATCTTGATAATTGGTTTATAAGAAATTACATAACAAAAGATAATCAAAATTTGATTTTAAAATCATTAAAAAGAGAAAACTATACTTCAATATTATGTTATTTAGCTTATGAAATGGACTATATTGATAGCTATAAAATTTATCACCCAATAATTTTTCAAATAAATAAAATTATAAAAGAGCTTCTAAATTGTTTTCTAAAAAATTTTAAATGTCTTATAAAATTAACAAAAAAGTTTTTTATAACGACATTAATATCATCAATAGTTATTTTTATATTATATAATTTCTTTTGGTCAACAATATACATATATAAAAACAAAAAACAATTTAATATCCAGACATATATTGATTTAATATGCGAAAAGTATACAAAAGATTATATTAAATAATTGTATTTAGGCTAAAAATAATCTTTGTTGAACGGGTGTATTGTTATCCGGTATTAATACCTTTGCTTGTGATATTAAATTTTGCATTGGTTCTGTATTAAGTAAAGATAAAACACTTCTTATATAATTTTTGTCTGCATTATGAGGTATTAAAATAGTTCGAGTATTGGTATTTATTTGTACCCCTAATTCTTGAAAATCATTATTTGCTTGTACTAAACTTTCAAAATTATTTCTAACAATTTCTATTTTGTTCTCAAGATTAATTTTAGCTAATTTTCTTATAAAATATTCATCAGTCATTGCTTTTAATTCAAAAGCATCTGCATTAGATATTAAATTCAAATTTTCAAGTTCTCTAATTGTTGCCGTTGCCCTAGCCCTATAATCTTCTTTGTAGTCAAAAATTTGTTCAAATTTTGATTTGCCATTTTTAAAAATCACAACATTTTCTATATATTGTTGATCTTCTAATTTTATCCTGTAGTATAAACAATGAACATATGTAGCTATTGATAGGCATTTATCATATATCTCAGCTTGGTTTTTAAAAATCAATTTTCCCTTAAATGTTGTTGCAGGAGAATAATGAGTAAATGCCATTACTTGTTCATCATTATTGTCAAAATTCAATATATAAAAATTAGGATCAATATCTTCCGTTGTAGCTACGTTTATTCTGTTAAGAGAGCTATCTGACATTGCATCTATAATCTTTCTAAAATTTCCTACATCACTTGAAGAAATTTCATATATAGTATTTCTTTCATTTGTGTCAAGTTCTATTGTGTAGGCTTTTAATTGACAACTTCTATTTATTTCAACACTTGAAACTGCAATGTTTTTTAGATTTTGACCAATACTGTTTTGATCTAACTCGAAATTATAAGCTTCATATTTTGAAGTACTACCACTTTTCTTTCTTTTAAAAAATATTAATTACTGACTATTTGCAGTTTCAACAATTTCTTTTATTCTATTTGCATATGATAAAAAATTATGTGGCAATACAACTTTCCCTCTATAATTAAAACTTCCATGCTCATGATACTATAAAAAAAGAGTTTAAACTTATTATTAAGTTATTTTACAAAATATATATTTTTAACACCTTCATTTACCAATGATATATCAATATATTCGCATTTTTTAATCTTTCCAATTTCAGAAATTGCGATAATTTTATATTCTTCATCTGTGCCATACCTTGTTGTACTTAATTCATATATAGAATAACCTAATAATTGTAATATTGGATTTACATATAGCATATTAGAATTTATGTAGATAACACCTATTATAAAAAGTAATATTATAATAGATAAAATAGTTTTAGGACTATTCATATCTAAAGACAAAAAGGCTATTAAATATGTTAATATATAATTTAAAGTTTCGTGAGAAATATCCTTCACAGACAAAACTTTATACTGTATCGTGTTTGTATTTGCTTGAAATTTTAGGAATATAATAATTGTTATAAAAATTATCAACCCCAGACTAATTCCCCATAAAAAAGGATCATTCAATTCTACAAATTTAAAATTAACAAAATTACAACTAAAAACCCTATCAATTAGTTTTGAATTTTGGATTAGCAATATTAGAAACAAAGGGTAGTATGCAATGAAGAATAAAATCCATCTTATTAAATTATTTAATCGGTTTTTCATTTAATTCCTTTCAACTAAATATTATATTAAAAATATATTATTTTACATATTTAATTTTTTAGTATCTAAGCAACATTTCTTAATTCATACAATTGGTACAATTCAAGAACGATTTGTTTCGAATTTTTCTCAATATGGGGTACCATACAACAAATGAGGGCACAAGCCCTCTTTTTTAATGTCTGATTTTATATAAGACCTAAAAAATGCTCCGTAAAAATTACCTTTTATAAAAGTTATCTTTTACTGAAAGTTTCTTCCGCTTTTAGGCTTCTGAGCATTAAATTCATAAATATTTCTTTTGAGTTTTCGCTCGAGTAAACGGCTTTGTAGATAGCATGAGAGATTGGGGTATCTATATTGAGCTTTTCCGACAGCTCGCAAATTGCTTTTGATGTCTTTACCCCTTCCGCAACCGAGCCGAGTTCGGATAAAATATCTTCAATTTTTTTGCCCTGTGCCAGCATGCGCCCCACGGTGTGATTGCGGCTTAGCGGACTTGAACAGGTTGCAATTAAATCGCCCATTCCGGATAAACCCCAGAACGTTGAAGCGTCAGCGCCCAGCGCCGTGCCCACGCGTACGATTTCTGCCATGCCGCGTGTTAAAATGGCACCTTTTGCGTTGTCGCCCATTTTTAACTCGGATAAAAACCCCGCAGCAATTGCGATGACGTTTTTTAAACTTCCTCCGAACTCTACTCCCGCAACGTCCGTATTGGTGTAGAGTCTGAATTTGGTATCAACGCTCAGGTGTTCCTGTACAAATTTTGCGACCTCAATGTCATAAGAAGCCACACAAGCCGCTGTCGGCTGCCCCTCAAGCACTTCACGCGCAAGAGTAGGTCCCGAGAGTATGGCAAGCTTTTGCCCGGGTAAAACTTCCCGTATAACTTCGCTCATACGCTTAAGCGAGGGCAATTCAAGCCCTTTTGAGGTATTTGTTAATATTTGATTATTTTTAATTCCCGCTTCTTTCAGCTGTTCGCACACGCTTCTTATCGCGCTTGTTGATACCACAAGCAGAATTATATCCGCGCCTTCGATTGCCTCTTTTAAGTTATGCGTTATATTAACCCTCTTATCAAGTTCCACAACAAAAGGCGTTTTGGATTTTTTTTCTTTTAAAAGATCCTGCGACAAGTCCTGTTTTCTGGACCAGCCCCAAACATCGTCAAACTTTGGCGTTAAAAGCTTTGTTAAAACCAAACCCCAACAACCTAAGCCTAAAACAGCAAGTTTCATTTATTAAATCAATCCCATTAATTTTAAATCTTGAGCAATTTTCTTGTCAAACATGCTCGCATAAGCCAAATCTTGGCAAGGATTACCTGAATAATTACGCACCATGGGAGCTTTATGTTGAAGCACAGACTGACCTTTCGTAGAAATAGCATTCTTTTTACCGTAATTTAACATAATGGGTGCTATTTTCATCAGTTAAAGGCTCCTTTCAACATTAGCTCAACGGGACAATTCTAGCACAAATTTTTTGTCATAGCAATAAGTAATTTGATTAATTTTTTGAATTTATAATATAAAAAATTATTCCCGCAAACACTGCTATATTCAGCGATTCTACGTCATTTGCCATCTTCAGCGTAGTGTAGATATCTGTATTATTTAATATTTCATCGCTCAAGCCGGACGCTTCCGAACCAAGCGCCAGCACAAACGACTTTGGATAGGTTATTTCATTGCACTGCAGAGCTTTTTTACCCCATGTGCCAAACGGTGCAACCGTTGATATTATTTTATGACTTTCTCTGAGCTTATTCAATGCACAAATGTCCCTCTCCAGTCGGGCTATCGGGATTTTAAAGATATTTCCCGCGCTCGAGCGGATAACTTTCGATGAATATTCATCCGTGCATTCGCCAAAAAGCAGGATGGCTTCCATATTCAGCGCACAGGCGCTTCTTATTATTGTGCCCAGATTCCCGGCATCTTTTATGTTATCTATCAATACTATTCTGTCCTTTTGAAGGACGTCAGAAAGGCTGTATTTCGGGGCGTATGCCACGGCAAGGACATTTGTCGGGCTTTTTGTGGTGGAGAGCTTTGCCATAACCTTTTCATTAACTTTGCAAAACTTTACATTATCCGTTTTGGGAAATTTATTCAGTAAAATTTCGTTGCTGCAAAAAATATACTTAAGCCCGATATTTTCTTCAAGCGCCCCGAATACGGACTTTTCACCCTCAAGAAGCATAAGAGAGCTTTGGGTGCGGTATTTTTTCTGCTGCAGCTTTACCGTATCTTTTATAAGTTCATTGTTTAGAGAGGTTATTTCAGTAAAATTATTTTCCGACATAGTACAAATCCGTTTTTCCTTCATTATAGCGGATAAATTTTTCTCTGTCGCGCCCAAAAAACTCTATAGCATCCCTTGTGTCTATGGTGTTTGGAAATCTTATGCCCGAGCGCACAAACCAGTAGTTTTTATTTTTATCGAGGGAATTAAGGTAGATTAAATATCCGTAAGAATCCTTTGTCATTTTCTCTGTCAAAACATTCTGAGCGCTGAAATTGTATCTTCTTGAATAGTATATATACTGCGGGGTCGACGTTTCATCAAGCAGTATTACATCGCCCTTTTTGTATTTTTCTTTGAGTTTTAAAAATATCGCAAGATCCTTTGAGGGAAGGTTTTTCATATTAATTTGCGAAAGTGCGGCGGGATAAACCGACACAGCCGAAAAAAGAACAAGAAAAACAATTCCTGCGGGCTTTTTCAGGAATTTTTCAAAGGGTTTTGAGAAAAGTATGAGATATACAGGCGTTAAAAACAGTGTCATTCTGTCATAAAAAGGGTAAATTCCAAAGCAGGCAAAAAATAATACGACAAAATAAGGGCTTAAAAGCAGCCAAAATTTAAACTTATTTTTTTTGAAAATTAAAACCGCGCCCGCTGTGCACAAAACCCCAAAAACTACGGGAAGCAGCATGGGAAGGGCTTTTGGTACAATTTTGTAGGGGTGAAAAGTATAGAAAATATTTTCAAGGAATAATGTGATAAAGTTTGAAAAATCACTTTGAATGTAGCCCCATGACCATATTTTTGCCATAAATACGCGCGTGCTCTCAATTGCACCGAGATGCAGCGCAAAAAACAACAGGTTTATAACCTGAGGCAAAAGAAAAAGCAGAAAGTTTTTTATTTGTTTTTTGTTTTTTAAAACATAGAAAAAAAGCACAATCGCAAGGGCAAACTCCACAAGACCCGAGGCGTATGAATACCAGGGGAAAAGTGCAAAAATTAACCCCAAAAGTATCGGGCGTTTGAACTTGAACATTAAAATCAGAAGCGGAAGGGAAACAAGCGCAAAGACATCAAGCGCATAGGGTTTAAATTCGCCCGAGTAGTAGATTAAATTTGTATTTATTGCAAACAAAAACAGCGCCAAAAGCCTTGCTGCGCGGCTGTATAAAAAGTATTTTGAAAAAATATAAAAAAGCGGCAGAACAAACAGCGAGCACAAAAACGGAATAAGGCGAAAAATACGCTCGGAAGTGCCAAAAAACGCCGTTAAAATTTTAGTTTCAAAAAGAAACATCGCAGGTGCGCTCTGGTAGTATTTAAGTTTGCAAAACAAATCAAAAAAACTCCCGTCCGTGACATTCAGCGCAAGCGCCGCTTCATCAAACCAGAAAGAGCGGTTGAAGATATACATATCAAGGCGCAGACAAAACGCCAAGATAAAAATGAATATCAACAGCGTAAAATAAATTTTATTATTCTTTAATATCTCTTTCACAAATCTCCGCCCATCTGCTCTGCCACATATCCAGCCATTTTTGTTCTTTTTTTGTCAAAAGTTCTCTGTCTGTTAATTTTTCTTCAAATTCAAAATGCGAAAAGCTTTCTCTTTCGCCTTTTGCACTTACAAATACTGAATTTTCAAGTCTTATGCCAAACTTGTAAGGCTCATTTTCGCAATAAAGCCCCGGCTCTATTGTATGAGTCATATTTTTATAGAGCGGAAATTTTTTATTGCCGCAGCTTGAAATTACGGGCGGTGATTGATGTACCGGTATGCCTATGCCATGACCCAGCGAGTGCGGAAATAAAAAGCCCTCCCTTGCCCGCGGTGTCAGGATTTTTCTTGCAATTTTATCTAAATCCGCGCCGGTGTGCGCATTTGAGTGATAGCAGTTTAAAAAAGCTTTTAAAACCGCGGTGTATATTTCTTTCTGCTTTCTGCCAAGAGCGTTATTTTGGGGTTCTCCGCAGACAAAAACGCGCGTAATATCCGTTGCAAGCCCCATTTCATAGTATCCGCCGCAATCCAAAAGGATTAAGTCACCCTCTTTTAAAATTTTATTTTTATCATAATTTGAGTAGTGAATTGAGCAGGAATTGTCAGCAAGTGCAAGTATAGTCTTGAAACTCGTCGCTTTTGCACCGTGTTTTAAAAGTTCTTCTTCAAAAATTTCTTTTAATTCATATTCGCTTAAACCCGCTTTAATCCTTGTTTTAAAGGCTTTAAGGGTGCAATCAAGCCTGAAAAACGCGCTTTTTAAGTGTTCAATCTCCGCTTTTTCCTTTATCGAGGCGAGTTTTGCTATATAATTCACGCGCGGCTCGACGGGATTTTTTATTAAATTAAAATCCTCAAGAGTTATGGACGACTTATTAAAAAGTATTTTCTCATCTATACTTTTTATTTTTTTTCCAAATTCACAAATAGGCGCCTGCAGTATATCAGGGGGCAAATTCTCTATTTTTTCGTCGCAAAAGAGTATGCTTTTTCCTGAAAAATCAATTAAAAGCTTTGATTTAAAAGTCGATGTTTCTCTCATCTGGAAACTTCTTAAATTTGTAATATAGGCTGTTTCATCAAGCGACACAACAAGGTAATAGCGCTCGTTTAAGTGTTTTTTGAGTTGTGAAATTTTATCTTTCGTGCTTTTTAAATTTTCAATTGCAAAAATCCTGCTTTGCAAATTAATGTTTTTATTCTCTCCAAATTCGCGAAAATCGCTGTAGGGCGTAGTTTTTATGCCGGCGCTTTTCAGTTTTTCAAAAAATAACAGGTTAACGGAGCCGTTTACAAAAAGCTCCCTCCCGTTTAATTTCTTTGCGATTGAGGCGGAAAAACTTTCCCCGAAATTCATTTTCACTACTTCAATATTTTTGCCTTTTGTTTCTAAATCTGCCTGCCGGTGGTATCTTGGGTCGACAAACAGTGTTATTTTGCCCTCGTAGTCTATAATTGCCTCTGCCGTTGTGCCGCTAAAACCTGTTAAAATGTTCAGGGGCGATCCAGTGTAATGTGCGGCAAAATACTCATCGGCGCTTTTTATGAGTGCACAGGCGTTTTTATTGTTTTCTAAAAGTTTTTTATAAAATCCTTTAATATCTTCCATCTTTGCTCCTTACGACATAATTTGTACTATAACACTCCTTGTGCGGGCTTTGTTGTCAAAGTCAATAAGAACAATCTGCTGCCAGCTTCCAAGCTCAAGTTCTCCCGCCGCAAGCGGCACGGTGATTGAATTACCAATCATAGAAGCCCTTATATGCGCGTATCCGTTGCCGTCATGCCATTTTTTGTCGTGCTCATAGTCTTTATTTATCGGTGCAATTTTCTCAAGCGCCTCGGGTAAATCTTTTACAAGCCCGGGTTCATATTCAAGGGTTGTGATTGAAACAGTCGAGCCGGGGGTGTAGATGTGGACAATTGCGTTTTTTTCATTGCCAAATCTTACAATGTCACGCACTTTTGAGGTTATATCTATGATATCGTTAAAACCCCTTGTCGAGAGTAAAAATTTTTCATTTCTTACAGGCATATTTTTCCCTTTGTTTTCATTTCAAACACGCTCCAAATAAAGAAGCGTGTTTGATTTTAACATTAAACAGATTTTTTTTAAATAAACAATGCCGCACACACAAGGGCTACTATAGACATCAGTTTAATTAAAATGTTCAAAGACGGTCCCGCCGTGTCTTTAAGCGGATCGCCGACGGTATCGCCTATGACAGCCGCCGTGTGCACCGCCGTATCTTTTTGTTCAAATCGGGCGCTTTCAATGTACTTTTTAGCATTATCCCACGCACCGCCCGAGTTTGCCATCATTATGGAAAGGCAGACACCTGAAGCTATTGCGCCCATAAGCATCCCCGCAAGAGCGCGGGCGCCCGTGGATTTGTCGCTGAATGCCGCAACGCCAAGACCCGTAATGAGTGGGGCGGCTATGGCGATAAAGCCCGGTAAAAGCATTTTATAAATCGCGCTGCGGGCGGAAATATCTATGCATTTTTCATATTGCGGCTCGCATTTGCCCTCTAAAATTCCTTTAAGTTCTCTGAACTGGCGCCTTACTTCGTTAACTATTTTTTCCGCCGCACGTCCTGCAGCGCCTATGGTGAGCGAGCAGAATAAAAATGGCAGCGACGTGCCAAACAGCAGTCCCGAACATACAAAAGGATTTAAAATATCGATATTGTCAAGCTCCACAACTGCCGCAAAAGCGCTCAGCAGGGCAATTGCACTTAAAGCCGCCGAACCTGTCGCAAAACCCTTGCCTATGGCGGCTGTTGTGTTTCCTGCAGAGTCCAGTTTGTCCGTTCTTTCGCGCACAGTGTTTTCTAAATTTGCCATTTGTGCAATGCCGCCCGCGTTATCCGAAATAGGTCCGTAGGCATCAATTGCAACTATTATGCCGACAACGGAGAGCATACCTACGGCAGCCATTGAAATACCGTAGATACCGAGTGTATACGAATCAAAACCGCCTGCAAGTATAAAAGCGGCAACTATGGCGGCACAAATCAGAACAAGCGGAAGAAATGCGGATTTCATACCGACTTCAAGACCTGCGATGATTGTTGCCGCGGGACCTGTTTTTGCCGCGTTTGCAATGGTTTTTACGGGACTATGCTCTGATGAAGTGTAGTATTGTGTTAAAAATCCTATCATTGAGCCTGTGATTATACCTGTAATTATTGACCAAAATACTCCCGTGAAGTTTGGCAGGAAAAATTTAACAGTAAAGTATGAGGCTGCAATTAATATTGTCATTGCCGCAACTACACCTCTCTGCAGCGCTGCCATGGGGCTTCCCTCGTCCGTTGTTCTTACGAAATTAATTGCTATAATCGAAGCAAAAATGCCTGCAGATGCAATTAACACTGGCAAAAACGCACCCTTAACATTGAGGCTGATTGCTCCGAGTGTAATAGCCGCGATTATCGAGCCGACATATGATTCAAATAAATCCGCGCCCATACCCGCAACGTCGCCCACGTTGTCGCCAACGTTGTCGGCTATTACGGCAGGATTTCTGTAGTCATCTTCGGGTATACCCGCTTCAATTTTGCCGACAAGGTCTGCGCCGATATCGGCTGCTTTTGTATAAATTCCGCCGCCAACGCGTGCAAAAAGGGCGATGGAGCTTGCGCCGAGAGCAAAACCGTTTATTATTGAAGGGTCCTTGTAGATTAAATATAAAACACTCAGACCAAAAAGACCGAGCCCCGCAACCATAAGACCCATTACCGCGCCGCCCGAGAAAGCAATTTTAAAGGCTTTGTTTAAGGAACTTTTTGCAGCCTGAGTTGTTCGCGAGTTGGATTTTGTTGAAACATACATACCGACAAAACCGGCTAGGGATGAGCATATTGCGCCGCATACAAAACATATTGCCGACTCTAAATTTACGAATTTAAACAACAGAGCGAAAGCAAGTATTACAAACCAGAATAAAATTTTATACTCTCTTTTTAAAAAAGCCATTGCGCCCGTGAAAATATGGCGTGCAATTTTTCTGATATCGTCATCGCCCGCGTTTTCACAGGCAACTATATAAATTTTAAGCGCCGCAAACAGCAGAGAAAGCGTACCTGCTATTGTACCAATCCAGAGTATTGATACGGTTTTTGTATCCGTCGAAAAAAGCTTTACATAGCAGACATAAAGCGCAAGCACAAAAACAATCCAAAAAAGCGCCCTCCAAAAAGTACCCTTAAAAGAAGCATTTGGCATTTTAACTTTTCCTATCCATTTCTACCCGAGTGAATAAATTATATCATATACATATCATGAATGTAAATTTGGTATCCACTTTGATTTTATTTTGTTTAAAATTCCCCCCTCCTGCATAACGGAAAGTGAGTCATTTACCGCGCGCTCCAGTTCGTCGCTTTCCTGCGACTGTCTGAGTGCAATTGAGTAATACTCTTCGGTATATCTTTTTGGGAGAATTTTATAGCCCTTGTTGTCCGAAAGAATGCCGTAGAGCATGCTATCATCCGCAAAAATTGCATCTATTTCGTCGTTTTCAAGAAGTTTAAAAATTTCAAGATAAGTCTTTGCAGCCCTCAGGTTTGCCTGCGGGGCGAGTTTTCTTAAGGCTTTTTCTCCGGTTGTGCCGAGAACAAAGCCGACGTTGGCACCGTTCAGGTCGCTTACGGAGTAAATTTTAGAGTCATTTTTGACCATGATGGCTTGTCCTGCCTGATAATAAGGGGTTGAAAACCTTACAACGCCCGCCCTGCTCTGCGTTATGCTCATCGCCGCAATCAGCATATCGACTTTTTTTGTGTTTAAATCCGAAATTCTGCTGCTCGGAGTTACGCAAACAAGTTCAAGAGCGTTTTCATTGCCTAAAAGTCTGTGTGCAAGCTCATGGGCAACATCAACATCAAACCCCGATATCTCTCCGTTTTCATTTTCAAACCCGAAAGGCTTTGAGTCGCACTTTACTCCGACGGTAAGCTTTTGTGTCAAAATTGCATGTGTCAGAGCATTTTCCTTTTTGCCGCCGAAACTGCAGCCAAAAAGGGCGATTGAAGAAAATAAAAACAAAATTAAAATTAAAATTGGATTTTTCATAAAAATATTGTATCATAAAATTTATGAAGAAATTTATTATTAAAATGTTGCTTATAACCGTCGGAGCTTTTCTTGCGGCTTTTGCAATTGAGGGGTTTTTGGTTCCAAATCAGATGATAGACGGCGGGATTGTCGGCATATCAATGATGGTCAGTTATCTGACGGATATTAATCTGGGTATTTTACTTTTTGTTTTGAATATTCCCTTTGTGCTTTTGGCACTTAAGATATACGGTAAAATGTTTATTTTCCAGACATTTTACGCCGTTACCGTTTTTTCAATATTTGTCGGTATTGTAGGCGGTAAAATCGGAATAGTAACGCATGACGGCTTGCTTGTGGCAGTGTTCGGCGGGATGATTTTAGGCGCGGGCGTGGGTCTTGTACTTAAAAACAACGGCTGTCTTGACGGTACGGAGATTTTAGCAATTACTTTAACAAAAAAATTCCCCGTATCGGTCGGCGGAATTATAATGTTTTTAAACGCTTTTATCTACACCTGTGCGGGCTTTATTTACGGCTGGGATAAGGCAATGTATTCCGCACTTACATACATAGGCGCCTCCCGCGTGATAGATGCCGTTTTGCAGGGTCTAAACGAAGCAAAATCAATCTTTGTTGTTTCGGATAAAAATTATGAAATAGGCGCAAACATTATGTCGCAGCTGGATAAAAGCGTTACATACATCGATGCTCAGGGCGGCTATTCCCATCAGGAAAAGAAAATGCTCTACTGTGTCGTGCCGAGGCTTGAACTTACAAAATTGAAAGATATTGTTAACTCAATAGACCCCGAAGCTTTTATTGCAATCGAGAATGTGCATGAAGTAGAGGGCAAAAGAGTTAAGAAATATTAAATAAAAATTAATTTTAAAATGTTTTATTAAATTCAATATTATTATAATAGTATGAAATACAAAGACTATTATGAAATTTTGGGCGTAAAACGCGATGAAACTCAGGCAAATATTAAATCTGCCTACAGAAAACTTGCGAGAAAATATCACCCTGATGTTAACAAAGAGTCGGGCGCTGCCGAAAAATTTAAAGACATAAACGAAGCGTACGAGGTTTTAGGAGACCCTCAAAAACGCGCGAGATATGACCAATTAGGCTCAAGCTGGCAGCAAGGTGCAGACTTTACTCCGCCTCCGGGGTTTGAGGGCTTTGATTTTTCAAATTTCTCAAACGGCAATATTCATTTTGGCGGCTCATCGGGCGGATTTTCGGACTTTTTCAGTGCGATATTCGGCGATTTGATGGGCGGCGCGGGTGCAGACACTTCGCGCGGCGGCTACCGCGAGTTTAACTTTGGCGGCGGCGCAGGTCCTGCGGGCGGTGATTTTTCGCGCTTTTATTCAAATGCACAGGGGGCAAATACCTCCCGTGCAAAGGCAAGTACCAAAAATCTCGATATAACAAAAGATATTGTTTTAAATGTTAACGATTTAATAAAAACACCCACAAAAACAGTAACACTTGTTGATTATGAGCCTTGCAGATACTGCAGGGGTCAGGCAAAGGGTTCTTTTTGCTCGCACTGTATGGGAACGGGATTAGAAAAAATTACAAAAAATCTCTCGGTTAAAATTCCGAAGTATGTAAAAGAAGGACAGAAAATCCGCCTTAAAAACGAAGGAAAAGCCGACGAATACGGACAAAAAGGAGATTTGTATCTGACGGTGCGCATAAAAGACCCCAATTACAAAGTCACAGGCGAAGATTTGGAAAAAGAAATTGATATTTTGCCCTCGGAAGCGGTTTTGGGGGCAAAAAAAGAAATTGCAACCGTGGACGGCAAAATTAACATTACAATTCCAAAAAATACGGACAGCGGAAAAGTATTGAGGCTGAAGGGTCTCGGGCTGCCAAAAAAAGACGGTTCTCTGGGTAATTTAAACCTGAGGATTAAAATAACACTGCCGAAGGAAATAAGTCCGGAGGCGCTTGAACTCTACAAAAAGCTTCAAAGTTTAGGAAACTGATTGGCAAAAGCGCACAAGCAGCTTGTCTATAAGTTCGTTTGCATCGCACACTATTTTATAGTCGCAGTTATCAAAAATCGGCGCATTGGGGTCACTGTTAACCGCGATGACTGTTCTTGAGGCGCTCATGCCTGAAATGTGGTGAACTGCGCCCGATACGCCAAAAGCAATATAAACCTCGGGCGCTACGGTTTTGCCCGTTTGTCCGACCTGGATTTCCTGCGGCGCAAGACCTTTGTCAACAGCCCCTCTAGAGGCTGCTATTGCGCAGCCGCTCATCTGTGCAAGTTTTTGTAATTTTTCAAAATTTTCTTTTGTTTTAAGTCCTCTCCCGCCGCAGAGAATGACTTTTGCACTTTCAAGCGTGCTTTCTCTTATATCTTCGGGTAAATATTCAAGAAGCTTGACACGCGGGGCTTTATAGATATTTTCATTCAGGTTTATTTCTTTGGTATCTGTTTCAAAATTAAACTCTGTTTTTTTGAAAACCCCCTCCCTTACGGTTGCACACTGGGGATTGTTTTTGCATAAAATTGTCGCCATCATAACCCCGCCAAAAGTAGGGCGGGTCGCCGCGAGTTTAATTTTGTCTTTATATTTTGTAAGTTCAAGCCCCGTGCAGTCTGCGGTCAGACCTGTTTCAAGTTTGGAAGTTATATGCGGGGCGAGTTCTCTATACATTTGCGTTGCGCCGAAAAGCACAATCTCGGGATTTTTTTGTAAAAAAAGCTCCACAAGTGCGCAAGAGAAGCTTATGCACTCATAGTCTTTAAATTTTTTGCTTTTTATGTAGTAAATTTTTTGTGCGCCGTATTTTGATAATTGGCAAAAATCCGCATCAATTCCGCAATCGAGTACAACCGCGCAAACTTTATAATTAATATCATGCTCGCGTTTTGCCTGTTCACTCAAGGCACATGCAGCGCCCAAAAGTTCAAATGAAACATCTCTAAAGACATTTTGATTTTTTTTATATTCGCAAATGACAAAAATTTCTCTATTTTGCAAAGCTGCCTTCTTTCTCTAAAATGCCGGATAAAAAGTCTGCGGGGTTTTTATCGACTGTTTTTGTCTGTCTTGTATGTTCGAGCCTGAACGCTCTTGAAACAAATGTGGGTGAGCCTGATATTCCGATTTCACTCTGCTGCAGACCTAAATCTTTTGCGCTTATAATCTCTGTTTTTATATCCTGTGCTCTCATGTAATCCTTTACATAAAGCCCTTCTTGCGCCTCTTTGCCCTTTAGAGTGCACACTACACAAGGGTTTTTTACCTCTAAAATATTTATGCCCTCTTTAATTTTTTGTTTTAAAATAGAGAGTTGAATGTCTGAATTTATTATCTCATCTACATTTGACACGACTGCAATATCCAAAAAGCCCGCTATTGTAGGACCCGTTTGTGCGGTGTCGCCGTCCTGAGCGTATTGACCGCATATTATAAGGTTATAGTCGGGAACGAGTTTTTTTATGGCACAGGATAATATTTTGCCTGTCGATAGTGTGTCAGAGCCTGCAAAAGCTTTGTCGCACAACAGTATTGCTCTGTCGCAGCCGCGCGCAAGAGCGTATTCAAGCACGCTTTTTGCCTGTTTTGGACCCATGGAAATTGCGCATACTTTTGCATTTTTGAACTTTTTCTTTATTTCAAGCGCCCTTTTAATCGCGTAATCGTCGCAAGGATTTAAGATTGAAATCATGCCTTCTCTTAAAAGGTTGTTTTCCTTGCTCCACTTTACATTATTTGTGTCCGGAACCTGTTTTATACAAACAACAATCTGCAAAATTTTTTCTCCGTTTAATGTCGAAATAAATTATAACATATTCGCTGTTTATTTATTATTAACCAAAAATATTAAGTTATATTTCTCTTGCAGGGGCAAATTTTGAAAGCGGAATGTTTTTATTTTATATATAGGAACAGGGATTTAAAATGATAACCAATAATTATCAAAATTTCATAAACTACGGCGCCGTAAAGGACGTTGTGCCGCAAGAGATTAGCGACAAATTACCGCAGAATGTACAAAATTTTGACGTAAAAGACACCGTCGAAAGCAATACTGCCGTAGAATCGGTTAAAAATGCGGACACGGACCCCCTTACAATCGGTCTGACAGGGGCAATCTGGCTTGCTCTGGCTCAAATATGCCAGAAGTTAAATAATAGTCTGGATAATAACTGGCAGGACAGCTGGCTTGGAAAAATAGCAAATGCTGCCGAAAAATTAGGGAAAAAGCTCCCCGGCGGCAACTCCAAAGTGAAAAACTTCGCAAAGGGAATATTTGATAAATCTGCAATTTTGCAGAGTTTAAAAACCCCGACCCGACCGCAAAACTCTTTTGCAAAAAGTCAGGCAAGAGGCATTACGGGCTATGTAATGTCTGATATAAGGTCTATGCTTGAATATCATTTAAAAAACGGCAAGGGTGATGACATAGCGGAACTTGTAAAGGGTATAAACGGTTTTAGCGGCAATGCGGATGAATCGTTGAAATTTATATCCGATTTGTTTGAAAATTGCGAAGACAATAAGACACAAATACAAGAATTAATTAAAAGACTCAGCAGCAAAGACGTTAAGGTAACGGTTGAAAATCTTGTAGACGCAAATATTAGAATACCGCGTACAAATATCGGTTTTAATTTAAAAATCCCAAATGTTCCTTTCTTAAAAAGGCAGGGCTCTTTTAAAGAAATGGCAAATAAACTGAATGCGGTTTTTGAAAATTCTCCGGGACTGGGCAAAGAAGTAACCAAATTGGGCAAAACTGCACCGCGTCAGGCGCTTAAAACTCTTGAAGGTCTTACAAACGGCGGCGCAGGTGGTAAAATTTTAATCGTTATTCAGGCTGCAGTGTTTGCAAATGCCGTTAAAAAGGCAATTGATGCACCAAAAGGCGAAAAATTGTCTACATTTACCGAAAACGTGGCAAATGACTTCGGATTTTTCCTGTCGCTGCCCCTGCAGGTTAA
Organism: uncultured bacterium; assembly: GCA_949300515.1. Classification (GTDB taxonomy): domain Bacteria; phylum Cyanobacteriota; class Vampirovibrionia; order Gastranaerophilales; family Gastranaerophilaceae; genus Galligastranaerophilus. The sequence continues at coordinate 70,048 of CASGEP010000008.1, read as the reverse complement.
AGCTTCGCATGCCATAGGCGGCTTAAAATACATCGGCATTAAAGACTGGGATAAAATCGGTCAAAAAGAAAGCGTTAAAGTATTCCATGATATGGTTGCAAACCTTAACAAAAAAGTTGTTGAGGGAACAATATCCCAGCTTGACTACATAAAAGAATCAAAAAATATTAAAAATTACCTGAAAGGCAGCTCTAAGTGGTATCAACAACCGCTTAAACTTCTGGGTAAAATATTCTCCGTCGGTCTGGATGCGGAAACTGTTCTTCCTTACGTAAATAAGGCAGATAAGTCCATGGGCGCGCAAATGTACAACGGAATAATGAAATATGTTAATAAATTAAAAGGCAAGGGTGCCGGCACCGTTTTAAGGTTCGTTGCAGGTATAATGTTCGTAGGTCCGCTTGTGGCAAAAGCAGTGACAAAAGTATCGCACCTTATCTTTGGCAGACCGTCCAAATCCGTGCTGGATGAAGATAAAACGAAGGAGCAGACTCAAAATTCAAACAACAACCCCCTTAATATGACTCAGGATGAAATGATGCAAAAACTCGCCGCTAACCCCGAACTTATGCAAAAAATGGAGAGCAGCCCGGAATTTTTGCAAAAAGTTCTTGAAAATCCGGAGCTATTTAAAAAACTTTTGAATAAAGAGATTAATCCTGATGAAGTTGCAGGTGTCAGCGATAATTCCATATACAACTCAAAATACATAAAACAAAATGTGCCTCAACATACCGCTCAAAACCCCATTGTGCAACAGGGGGGTCTGAATGCTCTTGATAATTCAAATTCTAAAATGGATTTGTTCGGATTGGGCAGAAAAGACGAAGAACAGCAGACACAACAGGAGCAAACGGATACAGAGCAAAGCGACCCGCTTGAGCCTGTGCGCACCTACATTCCCTCCTCCGAGTGCACAATAAAGAGTTCGGACGGAGAAGATGCGCTTGACCCCGAGATAAGTAAAGCACTGCAAAAAGCCCGGAGAGCGGAAGAAGCTGCACTAAAGCAGTTAAACAGTCTATAACTTTTGAAAGACCATAATGTATTCATGATCAAAAGTATAAAACCCGCCCGCTAATGCTCTGTAGCGCCAGAGGTTTGCTTGTTTGCCTTTTGCTTTTTCGTTGCCCGTGATATTTTTCACAATAACAGCTTTTGTGATAAAGCCTAACTCCTCCATGCGCCTTTGGCATTCAAAACTTAAATTCACAAGGCGTGAGTTTGCGTATTTATCGCCTATTATAAGGGCGGCGAAGCGTTTATTTTCAAGCAGGTCATAGCCGTTTTTTGCAACTTTTTTGAAAAGTTCGTAAAATTCTTCCGTTGTTTCGCAGTTTGATAAATCTTCTTTTTTGTCGCTGAATTTTATAATATCGTCATACGGAGGGTGCAAAACAAGGAACTGTGCCGCTTTTTTACCCATAATCTCAAGGCGGGCTTCAATTTTTTCTTTTGCGGCTTCGGATGCGCTGTCGGCACAGATTATATTCACTTTTGAAACAAGTTCGCGCTTTGTAAATTTTTCAGATACGTAATCAACCATATCTTCTTTAAGCTCTACCCCGATACATCTTCTTTCCATATTAAGCGCTTCAATGCCCGACGTGCCCGAGCCGAAAAACAAATCTAAAATGATGTCGTCTTTTTTTGTGAAACGTTCAAAAAGCTGGGTTGCAATCTGGGGGATATAGTTGCCATGGTAGTCGTAGCTGTGTCCGTTTGATTTATCGCGCGAAGCAAACTCCCAGAGAGAGCCTGTTTTAATATGCGAATACATTTTCCAGTTATTAAGGTCAATATCGTTGTACGGCTTTGTTTTTGGCGCTTTAACAACTCTTAAACCGCCTTCTTTTACTTCAAGTTTCTTTTTTAGATTTCCTGCCATACTCTGCTCCCCGTGCCATATTGAATACTATATAAGCTTGCGGAGCTTTTTAAATCATCTATTTGCCCGAAATGTACTTTACAATCTCATCATAAGAGTCGGGATTGCGCTTTAAAAGTAAATTTCCAGAGCCGCCCTCGTCGTAGAGTTTTAAAACTTTTTGTGAATGTATGAGGCGATAGATTATATCCGACTGGGAGTAGGAGTACCTGTCGGCGCGAGAAGCCATAACCATCATGGGAATATCCGCGAGTTTTGGTACAACAAGCGCTATATCAAGGTTTTTAAATGAAACGTAAGGCGAGATTAAGACCATTTTTTTAGGTTTTATTTTCATGATTGAAGCGGCAAGAACGGCGCTGTTTGCTCCTAAATCCGCTCCTACAAGGTATACTTCATCCGCATTTATCTGCGGGTAGTTCTTTTTAATGTAATCTATTGAACTTATGACATCAATGGGGTATTTTACCCAGTCCTCTTTTTCAAAGTTCATTCGGGATTTAAAGCGCAGATTTTTAGTATAAACACTTTTGCCATGCCCCCTTAAATCAAGAGCCAGAACGTTGTAGTTGTTTTGTCTGAGCGTTTCGCCAAGGTCACCCCAGTCGCTTGATTTTGAGCCGAAAGAGTGCAGCAAAATTACAAGCGGGCAGGGTGGCTTTCTCTGCGGGGAAAAATACAAATCTCCCACGAGTAAAAACCCGTCTTTTACTTCAAATTCTATTTTTGTTTTGGTTTTTGGCTTTCTGGTTTTTTTCTTTTTCTCTGCCGAGCTTGCGCCCAAAATTGTGAAAGAAAAAACCAGTATCAACAAAAGTGCAAAAAATTTCTTCATAATATTATTCTAGCAAAACACGCGTAAATATTGAACTTTTTTGAAAAATTAGTACGTTTGGATGATATGTCTAAAGGTTTTAAAATATGAGCCGTTAAGAATAACATAAGGACATTTAAGTCCTAACTCAAAACCTCCTCCCCAAGTCTAGTAGCCGCCTTTTAAGACGGCTTTTTTTATTGGGGTTTTATCTTACGACTTTTATCCAGCTGCCGTTTGAGCATATGTATTTTTTGGCAAAAAAGCTGTTGCGGTATAAATCTTCAAAATTGCCCCGTGAGTACCAAATCGGCTCTGCATTTTTGTCAAATTTAACTATTGCGGCGCTCCGCTCTTTTCTTTTGGGGCTGATTTTATTTCCTTCTTTGTAAATGCTCGGCTGTCCGTTTTCATATTCAATCATCCTTGCGGCTCTTTTTGAATAATTCTCAGACAATTTAACATCTTCCATATAAGAGTTGAGTTGTCCGTCTTTAAAATCAATAATTCTTGATATCTTTTTTGCTGTTGAATTTTGGCTTCCGCTTTGTGTATTGCTTTGTGTATCGGCGGCGGCAAAACTTTGGTAATTCTCTATGTATTTGCGCATAAGTCCGTCCTCAAAGTAAAAGCCTTTTGCAAACCTGCTTATGCCGTCCCTGCCTGTTGTTTCGTTTTCAGTGTATGAGTAGGGTTCGCAGTTTGTATACTCTATTCTCTTTGAGTATTCTTTTGTGCCGTCGGGGTGTATTGTACAGCCTTCAAAGTAGCGATGGGGTTCGCCGTTTACAAATTCTATTCTCTTTGAGTATTCTTTTGTGCCGTCGGGATATGTTCTAAAGCCTTCCAGATACTCTTGAAGCATGCCGTTGAGGAAGTAAAATTTTCTGTCGTATTCTCCCTGATTACCTGAATTTCTAAATGTTCCTTCCTGTGCAACTATCATATTGCTGTAGGGAAAAAAGGTTGTTTTTCTTGAGGTATTGTTGCTTAAACTGATATCTTCCATCGTTTCGCCGTTTGTGTAATAGGGGTATTTGTTTATTTCGCCATATATTTTTTTTGAGTCCGCAAGGATTTTTTCAATCTGCTCTGCTGCTGCCTGCAAAACTGTTTGTGCTTCCTCTGCGGCACTTTGGGAAACGGCTTTTGCGTTTTTGTTTGTTTCTCTAAAATTATCAAGAGCTTTTTTTACTTCTGCGGGTGTTTTATTTATTTGCGCCCGGTTGCTTATTGCTAAAAGCTCAAGCGCCCTTGCGGAGTCGTTTGTGTCTGTTTGTGAGGGTGTTTCTTGTGTCGGCTTTGTTTCTTTGTTTAAAGTGCCAAAAGAAATATTTTGGCTGTTAGGTAGTTTAATCGGCAATATGCGCATTTTATCTCTCCCTTTTTTGTGTTGTCATGCTAAAAATTACATTTATTATTTTATTACTTTTTGTTTTTAAATACACTGTTTTTTTGCGGAAAAAATTTATTCGCCCACAAATACTTTTTTGTCTTTAAAATAGATTTCTTTTCTGAGTTTTATGGTGCCGTCGCCGAGCCTTTCAAAGCCTTCCAGATAGTATGACGGGTGTTTTCCCGTGCACTCTATCTCTAAATCGCGCCTCAGTGTACCGTCTTTGAGTTTTTCGTAGCCCTCAAGATAGTATGAAGGCTCTCCAAATCTGAAATCTGCTTTTTTGTCGAATGTTTCCGAGCCGTCCGGAAGTATTCTGTGGTTTTGAGCATAGAAAAGGGGCTGCGAGTTTCTGAAAGCGGCTTTTTTTGCTATTTCCTTTGTGCCGTCGGGAAGTGTTCTTATACCTTCTTCAATAGTGTACAAAACGTTGCCGTCGTTGTTTATAATGGTAGTTCTTCTTGTGATGTTTCCGCTATCCGAAAGCTCCTCGAGAACTTCCTGTGTTTCATCGGAGGATATTTTTCTTAAAATCATGCCGCAGGGAACTGCGCCGCCTGCCTGTTTGCGCGTTCTTTCCATCTGTCTGTACATTTCGCGGGCTTCTTTAGACACCTGTTCAAATTTAGTTTTAATACTTTGTGCGGCGCTGTTTATCTCTTTTTGCACGCTTTCTTTGTCCTCTAAACTTATAGGGGATGTTTGCCGTGCCGTGCGGGTTCTGCTAAAAGTATCTTCTTTTGATTTACCTTTGTAGTTTCTGTGGCTGTGTATGGGTATGGAATTGCCTTTGAAGCTTTGATTTGCGCCGTTAAATAATCCGATAGGTAATATTTGCATTTTTCCCTCTGTATTTTGTGTTGTGTTAGGGATAAAACACATAAATTAAAATTTTTGCGGATAAAAAATATTTTGCATAGTAAATTTTAAGACGGCAACATATCCAAAAAATGTAAAAAGTCTAGACTTCTACCCCTCTCATCATATCTTTCAGGGTTTTTATCGTTGTTTCCATGGTAACGGTGTCTGAAACTTTTTGCTGCAAAAAGGCGTTAATTTGCGGCATAAGTTCAATTGCAATGTCCAGTTTAGGGTTTGAGCCCGCCTGATACATGCCTACTTCAATAAGGTCCTTATTTTCGCGATACATTGCCAGCAGTCTGCGCATTTTTTGTGCGGCTTCCTGATGTTCTTTGTCGGTAATTTCGGTAAATAGCCTTGAAATAGAGCCGAGAGGGTCAATTGCGGGGTAGTGGTTCATCTCGGCAACTTTACGCGAGAGGAAAATGTGCCCGTCAACAATACCCCTTACCGTATCAACAACGGGGTCTGTTATGTCGTCCCCTTCCATAAGAACGGTATAAAGTGCTGTTATGGAGCCTTTTTCAGAGTTTCCCGTGCGCTCAAGCGCCCTTTGCAGCCATGAAAATATTGAAGGCGGATAGCCTTTCATGGTAGGCGGTTCGCCGATGGAAAGACCGACTTCGCGCCCTGCCATAGCACAGCGGGTGACTGTATCTGTCATAAGAAATACTTTTTTGCCCTGATCTCTGAAATATTCGCAGACCGTAGTGGCTGCAAGGAGAGCTTTTTGCCTGATTAAGGGCGGCTGGTCGCCCGTCGAGCAGACAATTACCGAGCGTTTCATACCCTCGGGACCGAGGGAATTTTCAATAAACTCTTTTACTTCACGTCCGCGTTCGCCAATGAGCGCCATAACGTTAATTTCAGCCTCGGAGTTTCTTGCAATCATACCGAGCATGGTAGATTTACCCACCCCTGAGCCTGCAAACAGCCCCATACGCTGTCCCTGACCCATGGTTAAAAGAGAGTCTATAACCCTTATCCCCGTTGAAATAGGGTCTTTGATTATCGGGCGGTGAAAGGCATCGGGAATTGTTCCGTTTATGTTCATATACTTGGCATTTGTAATATCAAGCGGACGCCCGTCCAACGGCTCCCCGAGAGGGTTTATAAGCCTGCCCAGTAAAAATTCTCCCACCGGAAGCATAATCGGTCCGCCTGTTGTTTCAACCAGACTGCCCTGTCCGATACCTTCCCCGTCGTAAAGTAAAAGAAGCTGTGCGCTGTCGCCCTTAAAGGCGACGACTTCGGCGGCTTTTTTTTCGCCGGTGTATGTTTGAATATAGCACAAATCACCGATTTTAAGCCCCGGAAGCTTAACTTCCACAGTCAAACCTAAAAGTTTTGACACTGCACCCTTAAACCCGTACAACTGCGTATTTTCTGCGTATTTTCAAGGGTGTTAAAAGCTTTTGTTTTCAGGTTTTGAATTTTTAACTCTAAACTTTCATCCATTAAACAAAATTATAGCATATATTTTCTACCCGGGCATTTTGTGTTAAAATTGTAAGTTTACTTTTGTGCAAAAACACTTAATGCCCGCATTTGCGGGCATTAAGCTTGTATTATCTTATTTAGTGTTATTTTTTACACTAAAACAAGGTTGCTTTTTTCTTCAATTACCGCCTGAGCTGCAGCCAGTCTCGCCTGCGGAACTCTAAACGGAGAGCAGGAAACGTAATTCAAGCCTATTCTGTGGCAGAATTTAACCGAATCCGGATCGCCGCCGTGTTCGCCGCAAATGCCGCGTTTTAAGTCAGGTCTTACTTTAAGCGCTTTATCTAAAGCGATTTGCATTAACTGACCTACGCCAACCTGATCAAGCGATTCAAACGGGTTGCGCGGCAGGATTTTTTCTTCAACGTATTTATTTAAGAATTTACCTTCCGCATCGTCGCGCGAGAAGCCGAAAGTCATTTGTGTCAGGTCGTTTGTACCGAATGAGAAGAATTGAGCGTATTGGGCGATTTCATCCGCAGTAAGCGCCGCACGCGGAATTTCAATCATTGTACCGAACATATAATCTACATCAACGCCTTTTTCTTCCATTACTTCATGAGCTACGCGCTCTAAAAGTTCGCGGTCAATTCTAAGCTCGTTAACGTGAGATACAAGAGGAATCATAACCTCAGGCTTAACTTCTAAACCTTCTTTTTTAAGGTCGCATGCTGCCATAAATATTGCTCTTACTTGCATTTCGTTAATTTCAGGGAACATAAGACCCAAACGGCAGCCTCTTAAGCCCATCATCGGGTTAGATTCGCTCAAGTTTTCAACAACATGAAGCAGGTCTTCCTCTTTTTTGTAGTCTTTGCCTTGAGCCTTAAGGGTCGCAACTTGTTCGATTAAGCTTTCTTTGTCGGGTAAGAATTCATGAAGCGGAGGATCCAGCAGACGAATTGTCATCGGAAGTCCGTTCAGTGCTCTGAACATGTCGACAAAGTCTTGATATTGCATTGGTAAAAGTTTATCAAGAGCTTCTTTTCTTGCTTCGGGAGTTCCTGCGATAATCATTTTTTGAACCCAGGGAAGTCTTTGAGGATCCATAAACATATGTTCCGTACGGCAAAGACCAACACCTTGAGCGCCCAATTTAACAGCGTTTATAACATCTGTCGGGGTGTCGGCATTAGCTCTTACCGTAAGTTTTTTGGTTTCATCAACCCATCTGAACAGTGTTTCAAAGTTTTCATCCATATCTGCATGGTGAGTTTTAACTTCCCCTGCCATAACTTCACCCGTACCGCCGTCAAGCGAGATGATGTCGTTTTCTTTGTAAACTGCGCCGTCACCTGCGGTTAAAGTTTTGTTTGCAAGGTCGATTTTTAAATCTTCGCAGCCTGCAACACAGGGTTTGCCCATGCCTTTTGCAACAACTGCAGCGTGAGAAGTCATACCGCCTCTGAGTGTTAATACACCTTGAGAAGCAATCATGCCGTGGATATCATCGGGGCATGTTTCAATTCTGACTAAGATAACTTTTTCGCCGTCAGCACCGCGTTTAGCAGCTTCGTCAGTATCAAAAACGATTTTACCTACAGCGGCACCCGGAGAAGCTGCAAGACCCTGAGCGATTTTGTGAGCTTCTTTTTTGGCTTTGGGGTCAAAAGAGGGCAACAAGAGTTGATACAATTGGTAAGGATCAACAAGAGAAATTGCGCGTTCTTTTGTGATTATGCCTTCTTTTTCCATTTCAACGGCGCATCTTACAGCAGCAGCAGCAGTTCTTTTACCGTTTCTTGTTTGCAGAACGTATAATTTGCCGCGTTCAATCGTAAATTCCATATCCTGAACATCTTTGTAGTGTTTTTCAAGGTTTTTGGCGATTTCAACGTACTGTTTGTAAAGTTCGGGCATTTCGTTTTGAAGTTCGCTGATGGGTTTAGGTGTTCTGATGCCTGCAACAACGTCTTCGCCCTGCGCATTTGTTAAATATTCGCCGTAGAATTCATTTTCACCTGTTGAGGGGTTTCTTGTGAATGAAACACCTGTTGCACAGTCGTCACCCATGTTGCCGAATACCATTGTTTGAACGTTTACGGCTGTACCGTAGCTGTGGTCGATTTTGTAGTGGTTACGGTATGCAACCGCACGGGGGATATTCCAGCTTCTAAATACCGCCTCAATTGCTTCCTGAAGCTGTATCATGGGGTCTTGCGGGAAATCTTTTCCTGTTTCTTTTTTGATTAACTCTTTATAAGGCTCGATGAGCGATTTCCAATCATCTGCGCTTAATTCCGTATCTTGTTTTAAGCCTTTTTGTTCTTTAATTTTGTCAATATATTCTTCAAATTTAGTTCTTTCAATATCCCATGCAACAGAGCCGAACATTGTTAAAAATCTGCGGTATGAGTCATAACAAAAACGAGGATTGTTGGTAAGTTTAATCATACCTTGAACTGTTTCATCGTTCATGCCGAGGTTCAAAATTGTTTCCATCATACCCGGCATGGAAAGTCTTGCGCCCGAGCGAACCGAAACCAAAAGCGGATTTTCGCTGTCGCCGAATTTTTTGCCTGTTTGTTGTTCAACATCTTTAAGGGCTGCTTTTACTTCATCCATAACCCCCTCAGGCATTTTATTACCCGAATTAATGTATTCCATACATGTTTCGGTGGTAATTGTCAGCCCCGGAGGAACGGGCAGACCTGCATTTGTCATCTCGGCAAGATTGGCTCCTTTTCCGCCGAGTAAGTTGCGCATATCGGCGTTGCCTTCTCTGAAAAGCCATACACGTTTTTGTGTTGTCATTAATTTTTTCTCCTTTTTTGTGTTTTATGAAGCAGTAACTAAAACTCCTAATATGCCTTTTTTCGCTGTTTCACGCGATTTTTGATAAAAGACAGTACTATTCTATCATAAAAACCTTTTCTTTGCTATAATTATAATTATGGAAAACAAAAACAGTATTATAAATCAAGTTGCGGATTTGATTGCAAAGAGTGAATTTGACCGCGCGGCAGTACTTCTGGAGAAAGTAAACCTTGAAGGCGAGCGTGATACGGGCGTTATAAAAAATCTGGGACTTTGCTATATTAACTTAAAAGACTTCAACAAGGCAAAAGCAGCCTTTAAAAAGGCGTATGAAGCGGACAACAACGATGCTACGGCGCTTTATTATCTTGCAAACTGCGAAGATAAGCTGGGTTTTGAAGATGAAGCGATTAAGGGGTACAAAAGAGTAATAGAACTCAGGAACAAGTTTTTTGATGCATATAAAAATTTATGTGTGATTTTAATGCGTCAGGGGCATCATGAAGAAATTATTAAAATTTTAAAACCCGTTTTGGAAATCAAAAAAGACGATTATCTGCTCTATTACATATATGCAACGGCTTTTGTTTCGCAAAATATGCACAGCGAGGCAATAGAGCCGCTTAAAAAAGCAATTGAGCTTCGTCCCGACCATCTGCAAATGCAGAATAACCTTGCAAGCAGCTACATTGCTCTAAATCAGCTCGACAATGCAAAACTTGTTCTGGAATCTGCAATAGCGCAGGATAAAGAGCTGCCGCTGACAAACTATAATCTGGGGCTGCTTTATCAGGTAAAAGGCGAATATAAAAAGGCTTTTGATTATTTTAACAAAGCATATAAAAAAGAGCCTTCCGTTTCTCTTATGTCGACACTTGCGTATTGTGCGTGGAGGGCGGGAATTTACGAGCTTGCAATAAGTCTGTACAGAAGCCTTATTTCCATTAATCCAGATAAACTCAACCACAGAAACAACCTTTTATCTCTGCTTATCGAGGTAAGAGAGTATCAGGAGGCGCTCAAAGTCGTAAAAGAGCTTTTGAAATTTAACCCTAACGGGGTGGATTTGCAGAAAAAAGAAGCTGCGCTTTTAAGGCTTACGGGTGCAAATGAAAGTGCGATAGAGGTTTTGCAGTCGTTAATAAAGCGCGGCAAAGTTGATGTTGAGATATATTATAATTTTGCACTGTGCTACATAAATATCGAGGACTTTGAAGCGGCAAAAGATGCATTCAGAAAGTGTATTGCTCTTGAGCCTCACAATCCTTATGTAAGAAAAGATTTAGGGCTTTTGTATCTGAAAATGAATATGTCCGATTGGGCGCTGGATGAGCTGAAACAGGCTGTTGAACTTGAACCTGACGAGCCGGAGATAGTTTTTGCCTATGCCGTTGCACTGAACAAAACAAATAATTTTGCTCAGGCGGATGAATACTATCGAAAAGCCGTTTCGTTGTGCCCCCAAAATGCCGACTACATCGCACACTGGGGTGAAAATCTTGTTTCTGAGGCAAAAATCGACGAAGGCTTAAAAAAACTCCAGGAGGCAATAAAAATAAATCCAAAGAACTATATTGCCCTCTATAACCTTGCAAGGGTGTATTCTTCCCAAGAAAAATACGACACTGCCCGCCAGGTGCTTGAAGATTTGCTCAATATAACAACAAATAACCCCGAAGTACTCAATATGCTCGGTATTTGTTATTTAAAACTCGAAGATTACGAAAAAGCCTGCGGAATTTTTGAGAAACTGGCGAAAGATTTTCCTAAAAATCACATCCTGCTTTGCAATTTGGGTCAGTGTTATTTGAAATTAGGGGAATTTGAAAAGGCAAAAAAAGCGGCTGATGAGGCATTAATGCTATTTAGCGATTATGATGAAGCATTGAGGATTATAAAAGAGGCAGAAGAACAAAATGGCAGAAAATAAAAAAAGAATAGTATCGGGCATGCGCCCGACGGGCAAGTTACACCTTGGACATTATTTCGGTGTGCTTGCAAACTGGAAAAAGTTGCAGAGCGAATATGACAGTTATTTTTTTATTGCCGACTGGCATGCTCTGACCACAAAATTTGACGCGACGGACACCCTTTGCGATAACGTTTTAAATGTTGCGCTTGACTGGCTTGCATGCGGAATTGACTCTGAACACTCAACGATTTACGTGCAGTCAATGGTACCGCAAATTGCCCAGCTTCACATTTATCTCAGCATGATAACTCCTCAAAACTGGGTAGAGCGCGATCCGACCTTAAAAGATATGGCGCGGGCGCTGAGGGAAGGCGGACACAGCGAAGCGCAGGTTTCATACGGGCTTTTGGGTTATCCCGTGCTTATGAGCGCGGATATTATGATGTTTAATGCGCATTACGTGCCCGTGGGAGTGGATCAAATTCCCCACGTAGAACTTACACGCGATATCATAAGACGTTTCAACAATACTTATAAAACAGACTTTTTTATCGAGCCTGAGCCCCTGTTGACTCAAATTCCTCTTATGAAAGGAATTGACGGCAATAAAATGGGCAAATCTTTTAATAACGATATAAAAATTTCGGACGATGAAGAAACAACAACCAAAAAAATTATGAGTGCAATAACGGACAGAAGCCGCCTAAGACGTGATGACCCCGGACATCCCGAGGATTGCGAAGTCGTTTTTGATTATTGGAAGATTTTTTCCGATGAAGTAAAAGTCGAAGAAATCGAAGGGCTTTGCCGCATGGGGCAAATCGGCTGTGCACAGTGCAAAAGAGAGCTTGCACAAAGAGTTAACGAAATGCTTGCGCCTATTCGCGAAAAGCGCCGTCAATTGTGCGAAAATCCAAAAGTTGTTCGCGAAATTCTCCTTGAAGGCTCGCAAAAAGCACAAAAAGACGCCCAAATTGTTCTGGATAAGGTAAAAGAAGTTGTAAGGATGTATTAAATGGATAAACTCATCGAAACATTTGTGGAACTTGCAAAAATCCCCTCCCCCTCGCTTTGTGAGGGCGCAGTTGCGGATAAAATAATCGAGATGTTGAAATCTTGCGAAATAAATGCCAAAAAAGACGACTACGGCAATGTTTATGCCTTTGTGCCGCCCACGGATAAAGCAAAAAAGCCTCTTTTGCTGAGTGCACATATGGATGTCGTGGGCGATGAAAATCCCGTAAATGTCGTGATAAAAGAAGATATCATCGAAACGGACAAAACAAGAACCCTCGGGGCGGATGACAAAACGGGGGTCGCGGCTGCGGTTGTCCTTGCCAAAGAGGTTGCGGGAGATAAAAATTTAAAGCACGGCGGGTTGGAGCTTGTTTTCACGCGGGATGAAGAACAGGGCATGAGCGGCATTCGCAACGTCGATTTTTCAAAGCTGGAGAGTGAGTACATCCTTGTGCTTGATTCTTCGGAACTTGGCAAATTTGAAATTTCAGGCGCAAGTTATACAAAACTTGATGTCACGGTTAAAACCAAAATCGGCGGGCACAGCGGCTTAGATATAGGTAAAAAAGACAGGATTAACGCGGCAAAGGTCATCGCCGACTATGTAAAATTAGCCCCAATCGGTGTGATAAATGAAGATGAACTTGGGATAGTAACATCGGCAAATTTGGGCTGTATCATAGGCGGCGGGATAGAGCGCACTTTAGCCTGTGCCAAAGATGTTGTAAATCCAATCGAATACATTTCAAAAAACTGCACCGATAATGTGATAAATACGACAGCCTGTGCGCATTATTCCATAAGAAGTTCAAATGTCTGGTATGAAAAAGAGCTTATTGATGCGTACAGAAATATTGCGGATGAAATTAAAAAGAAATACGGCGAAAATGTAGAAATAACGATTGAGGTAAGCGAGCATTTGAAGCCCTTTGAAAAATCGGACGATGACACGCTTGTAAACATCGGGCGCGAAGCGGCGAAAAAAACGGGAATAAAGCTGGACGTGAGTTCTTTTCACGCCGGTGCCGAAACGCATGTTTACGCAAATGAGAAAAATAAGTATGGGAAGACCTTTAAGCCTGTGTTGATGGGTATTGCAGATATTGAAAATATGCACTCGCCGCAGGAAAAAGTGCACATACACTCATACCTTGAGGGTTATAAACTTCTGAGGGAATTTTTCGCAGAGTTTAATGCGTAAGGTTTAATTTGTCTGATGTTTTGGAGTCGTAACAGCGGCTCGCTTGTGTTTAACGTGCCGCTGCGTGCGAAATTTATGTTTTGTGTCCGGCATGGCAAAACATAAGGGTCAGCCAAACAACGTGCCGCTACCATGCTGAATTTAACGTATTGTCACCCTGAATTTATTTGACAAAGCGAACCAAAATTTTAGTTTAAAATTTTGTGTGAGCCTGTCCTTGCGAAGCGCAGGGTCTTAGTAATGGTGAACGAGTAAATATAACGTATACCACAGGCAAACAAATGCAGCGTTAAAATCAGCTCTGTGGCATGTCGTTCTCAAGCGGGTGTAAACATACAAAAATGCCGGCATTTGCCGGCATTAATCACTAACTCTGTGCTTCTATTCCTCTTCATTCCAGGAATACATTTTTCTTCATTTTTCTTAGCTCTCTTCCGACTGCTTCAAGTTGATGATCAGCCTTAAGTGCACGTGTAGCTAAGAAATTAGCTTTGCCGCCGGCTTTGTTTTCTTTAATCCAGTTAGAAGCAAATGTACCGTCTTGAATTTCTTCCAAAACTTTTTTCATAGCTTTTTTGGTTTCTTCGGTAATTATTCTTTTGCCTGTGCAATAGTCGCCGTATTCTGCAGTGTTTGAAATTGAATATCTCATTTTCTTAAATCCGCCTTGATAGATAAGGTCGACGATTAATTTCATTTCATGGATACATTCAAAATAAGCGTTTTCAGGAGCATAACCTGCTTCAACAAGGGTTTCAAAACCTGCCTGCATAAGGGCTGTAACACCGCCGCAGAGGACTGCTTGCTCGCCGAATAAGTCTGTTTCTGTTTCTGATTTGAATGTTGTTTCCATAACACCTGCACGAGCGCCGCCAATGCCTGCAGCATAAGCAAGACCGATATCAAGCGCTCTGCCCGATGCATTTTGATGAACAGCGATTAAGCAAGGAACGCCTTTGCCTTCGACATATTCGCTTCTTACAGTGTGCCCCGGGCCCTTTGGAGCTATCATAATAACGTCAACATCTTTTGGCGGAACAATTTGATTAAAGTGAATATTGAAACCATGTGCAAAAGCAAGAACTTTGCCTGCGCTCAGGTTTTCTTCAATACTTTCTTTATAAACATCCGCTTGAATTTCATCGGGTAATAAAATCATAATAATATCGGCAGCTTTTGCGGCTTCTTTAACTGTTGTAACCTTCAAGCCCGCATCAGCAGCTTTTTTCCAAGATTTTGAACCTTCGTAAAGTCCGACAACTACATCGACTCCGCTTTCATGCAGATTAAGAGCATGCGCGTGCCCTTGTGAACCATAGCCGATGATTGCAACTTTTTTACCGTCAAGCAGACTTAAATTGCAGTCATTTGCGTAATAAATTTTAGCCATCTTAATTTCCTCCTTAGTGTGGATTTTACTCTAGTTTAGCCCTAAAATTTGCTGCGGTCAATCTTTTTTGTGATATTATTTATGCTATGAATGAACTTTTATTTTTAAATTTTAAACTGCTGACTTTGAGTGTTTTTAAAAATGTCCTGAAAGATTCTGCAATAAAAGCTCTTTTGGGAGTTTTTGCATACAGTTCAAAGTCGCTGAGTGAATCACTCATTTATTACTCTAATTTCTTAAAAATTCTCTTTGAAAGTGAATTTGAGGGTGATTTTACAAAGTATTTAAACGATTTAATAAAACACGATGAAAATGTTTTTACAAAAAATGTTGCAAGAGGTGCAATTTTAAATGAAAACATTGCAAATGCAGCAAAAAACGAACTTGCGGTTTTAAGTGAACTTTTTTTGATTGATTTAAAAAAGATTAAAAAGATTTTAAAATCACAATTCCCCGAAAGTGAACAAATAACAGACCTTTTGGGCGATTATGCGCTCGGGGATAAATGTATTGGTTTTGAAGAACTCTGTAATTACCTCAAACAAAACAGTTACGGGATTTACGCCAGGTACGGCGCGTTTTTCTACAAAGACAACTCTCTTAATCCCGTTAAACATACGGATATTACCACATTTAAAGACTTAAAAGACTATAAAACCCAACAAGACACGCTTATTAAAAATACGCGCGCCTTAGTTGAGGGCAAAAACGCAAACAATATCCTGCTCTACGGGGATAGAGGCTGCGGAAAATCTTCAAGTGTAAAAGCGGTATATAACGAGTTTAAAAATCAGGGGCTGAAAATTGTACAGATTTTAAAACAGGATTTGTGCGCCCTTGACAAACTGCTTGAAAAACTGGCAAAAATACCCGCGAAATTCATTGTCTTTATTGATGATTTGTCGTTTTCTCAGGAAGATGAAAATCTTAGTGCAATAAAATCCGCCCTTGAGGGCGCAATTTCAAAAAGAAGCGAAAATATTATAATTTATGCTACAACAAACAGAAGAAACATTGTAAAAGAAACTTTTTCCTCTCGCGAGGGTAATGAAGTTCACCTGTCCGATACAATAGATGAGAATGCCTCTTTATCAGACAGATTTGGTATCACCCTTACTTTTCTTGCTCCGAACAAAGATAAATTCCTTGAAATTGCAAAGAAAATTGCACAGGATAAAAATATTGAAATCAAAGAAGATTTTGACAAACAGGCAGAGAGATTTGCACTGCTCAAGGCTTCTCGCTCTCCGCGTGTTGCTCAACAGTTTATAAACAACTACAGTGCACAATAAAAAACAATATGACAAAACTTACACCTATTATTTTACTTACAATTTCAAATATATTTATGACATTTGCATGGTATGGGCATTTGCGCCACAAGCAAAGTGCTCTCTGGCTTGTTGTCCTTGTCAGCTGGGGAATAGCTTTTTTTGAATACTGTTTTCAGGTTCCGGCAAATCGTATAGGCTCTTATTTTTACAGCGCCGCACAGCTAAAGACAATTCAGGAAATAATTACCCTTATTGTATTTAGTGTATTTTCGGTTCTGTATTTAAAAGAGCAGTTTCGCTGGAATTATCTTGTCGGATTTTTGTTTATAATCCTTGCGGCATTTTTCATATTTAAAAAATGGTAACATTTTATTTTTTTAATGTTACTTTATGCTAGATTATTAATATGAAATATGTTCCTTTGCATTTACATACGGAATATTCGCTGTTAGACGGGGCTATAAAGGTAAAAGACCTGTTTAATTTTGCCAAGGAAAACAATATGCCTGCTGTTGCGCTGACTGACCACGGTGTTATGTTCGGTGTAATTGATATGGTGTTAAACGCTAAGGAATGTCCCGAGGTCAAACCCCTTATCGGGTGCGAATTTTACATTTGCGAGGGTGATGTAATAAATGACAAAACAACCAAAAAAACCTTGTATCACCTTGTTTTGATTGCAAAAAATAACGAAGGCTATCAGAATTTAATCAAACTGGATTCAATCGCCTCCACCCAAGGGTATTACTATAAACCAAGAATTAACCATGAAATGCTTGAGAAATACTCATCGGGTATTGTTTGTTTGAGCGCTTGTATTCAGGGCGAAGTCGCAAGAAATATTCTCGATGGCAACGAGCAAAAGGCTCTTGAGAAAGCAAAGTGGTATAAAAATCTCTTTGGCGAGGATTTTTATATCGAGCTGCAGGACCATGGGCTGCAAGAACAAAAAGAGTCAAATCCTAAGCTTATTCAAATTGCAAAAGATTTGGATCTAAAAATGGTTATAACAAATGACTCGCATTATTTGCGCGCTCAAGACGCTCTTTGGCATGACACCCTTTTGTGCGAACAGACAAAGTCCTCAAAGTCTGACACTAACCGTTTTAAATTTTCAAACAATGAATTTTATGTAAAAACGGTGGAAGAATTAAGACGCTCTTTTGACTGGATGGACGAGGACACATTTAATAAATGTATCGAAAATACGGTTGAAGTTGCGAATAAGTGCGATGTGCACATTGAACTGGGTAAATCTCACTTGCCGTCTTACCCTGTGCCCGAGGGTTATACAATAAGTTCGTATTTTGACCATTTGTGCAGGGAGGGTTTAAAAAGAAGATACGGCGAAAATTACCCTAAAGAAATAGAGGAAAGATATGAGTATGAGCGCGGCGTAATTGAAAAAATGGGTTTTCCCGCATACTTTTTAATTACGTGGGATTTTATAAACTGGGCAAAAGAACATGGCGTGCCTACAGGCCCCGGGCGTGGTTCTGCCGCAGGAAGCATTGTTGCTTATGTTTTGGGAATTACAGAGCTTGACCCCATAAGGCACCATTTGTTGTTTGAAAGATTTTTAAACCCCGAGCGTATATCAATGCCCGATGTCGATATTGACTTTTGCAAACGTCGCCGCGGTGAGGTTATAGACTATGTTACAAAAAAATACGGCGAGGACCATGTTTGCCAAATTATAACTTTTGGTACACTGGCGGCAAAAGCTGCTCTTAAAGCTGTTTGCAGGGTTTATGACATACCGTTTTCCGATTCCAACAAATGGGCAGGCATGATTCCCTCTGCCCCCGGCACTAAGCTTGATGACGCGCTAAAAGATGGCATGGAGCTGAAAAAACTTTGTGACGAAAATGAAATGGTAAGACGCCTTGTTGATGAGGCTCGACACCTTGAAGGACTTAAAAACCAAGTGGGAACGCACGCGGCGGGTGTTATTATTTCGCACAAACCGCTGGATGAGATTATTCCTATTGCACTTTCAAAAGAAAAAACCACTACAACGCAGTACCCTATGGTGCACATTGAAAAACTGGGCCTTTTGAAAATGGACTTTCTGGGGCTTGAAACTCTTACAATCATTAGAGATACCCTTGACTTAATTAAAATGCGCCATGGAATTGACCTTGATATTAACAAAATTCCGCTTGATGACCCTGAGACTTTTGACCTTTTAAAAAGAGGGGATACAGATGGTGTATTCCAGCTTGAATCAGGCGGTATGAAAAAACTTGTTAAAGATTTAAAACCTACCGTATTTGAAGATTTGGGTGCGCTTGTTGCACTGTTTCGCCCCGGCCCGCTTGAATCAGGCATGGTAAAAGACTTTGTGGACAGAAAACATGGTCGCCAAAAAATTGAGTACGCTCACCCTCTTTTAGAGAAAATTTTAAAGGATACTTACGGCACAATTGTATACCAAGAGCAGATTATGCAAATATTCCAGACGCTTGCGGGCTATACGCTGGGCGGCGCGGATATGGTGCGTCGTATGATGGGCAAGAAAAAGCTTGATGAAATGGCTAAACAAAAAGGTATTTTCATCGAGGGCGCTGCTAAAAACGGCATGTCAGGCGAAGCTGCCTCGGCGCTTTTTGAACAAATTGAAAGTTTTGCAAAATACTGCTTCAACAGAAGTCACAGCGCGGCTTATGCTTTTGTTGCTTATCAAACGGCTTATTTAAAGGCGCACTACCCTGTTGAGTATATGTGCTCAATTTTGACATCTCAAGCTGATAATCAGGATAAAACACAACAATATATTTTGCAGTGTCAAGCATTGGGGATAAAGGTTTTACCCCCTGATATCAACAAATGGTTATTGATGAAATTGAAAAAGAACGCCAAAACAAAGAATTTGAAAGCTTTTTTGATTTTTGTTCACGTGTTGACAGTAAATGTCTTAACAAAAAAACCCTTGAAAGTTTGATTAAAGCAGGGGCATTTGTGAGCCTTGAAAAGAGCAGAAAACAGCTTTTGGATAATATTGATAATGTTGTAGAGTATGTGCACAAAGACAAAAAAGCGCAAAGCAGCGGACAGGTAAGCCTTTTTGCCGCACTTGGCGAAGAAGCTCAAGAGCTTAATATCCCTACTTTTGAGCTTTTAGGCTCATCGGATGACGAGTTTTCCGACTCTGAAATTCAACAGTTTGAGCATGATTTAATGGGAATTTATGTAACTTCGCACCCGCTTTCATCGATTAAAGATACTCTAAAATACATCACAACAGACACAGTAAGCGATATTTTGGAAAATCCTGAAAACGATAAGAGTGTTACTGTTTGCGGGCTTTTATCCCAAGTTGTTCAAAAGGCTACAAGAAAAGACCCCTCAAAATTCTTAAAAACAGGGATTATTGAAGATTTGACAGGGCGAGTTGAGGTTGTTATGTTTCCAAAAACCGTTGAAGCTTGCGGACAGTATATGAATAGCGAAGAAAGGGTCATAATAAAAGCAAAAATTCAAAACCGCGAGGAGCAAATAAACCTCATTATACAAGACATTAAGCCCATTGGTACGGTGAATTTGTTTAAAATAAGATATAATCAGGATTTAGCTTTTGAAGAAAATATTTATTTAAAAGAAGTGCTTGCAAAATATAAAGGCGAGGACCCTGTTTTAATTGATTTTGCCGACGATAACGACGAGAGAGTGCAAATGCTTACAAGCTCTAATCTTTGGGTAAAAAATGACCCGCAATTGGAAGATGATTTGAAAAAAGCATTTAGAGATAAACTTGACATTGAAGTTGTAGCGCTTAATTAAACTTTACTGGTACAGAAATTAAGAGCATGTGTTGTATAAGTTAATCAGACCCTAATACAAGTTCAGAGCGACATTTTGGTTGTTCAAGGTTAGAGCAAAACTTACTACACGCTGAATATATCTTTAATATCTTGGAATGTAAGTGTTTTTGCGATATTTCTGTCTATTGATATAACGCTGTCCACAAGCGAGCGTTTTTTGGATTTTAATCTTTGAATTTTTTCTTCCACCGTTCCCTTTGTAATCAAGCGGTAAACAAAAACTTTCTTTGTCTGACCGATACGGTAAGCCCTGTCTGTTGCCTGATCTTCAACGGCGGGATTCCACCATGGGTCATAGTGAATAACATAATCTGCCCCTGTAAGGTTAAGCCCTGTGCCGCCGGCTTTAAGTGATACAAGGAAAATAGGAATAGTCGGGTCATTATTAAACCTTTCAACCACTTCCTGACGATTTTTAGTCGCGCCTGATAAGTATTCATGCTTGATACCTTTTGTTTCAAGCCAAGACTTAATAATATCAAGCATGCCGACAAACTGGCTGAATAAAAGAATTCTGTGCCCTTCGGATATAATTTCTTCAAGCATTTCCTGTAAATGTTCAAATTTGCCCGATTCATTTATGCCCAAAGTGCCCTCTTTATCATAGAGCCTTGGGTGGCAGCAGATTTGACGCAGTCTTAAAAGTGCCGAGAATATGGACATTCTGGATTTTTCAAGTCCGACTGTTTCAATGGATTTAAACAATTCCTCTTTAGTTGAGTCAAGAACTTGTAAATACAGGTCTTTTTGCTCTGCCGTAAGTTCACAGTATGCAACGGATTCAATCTTGTCAGGCAAATCTTTTGCAACATCGCGTTTCATACGGCGCAAAATGAACGGGAAAATCTGCCCCTTGAGTCGTCTTTCAACAGCCTTGTCCTCTTTTTCAACAATGGGATTAACATAGCGATAGTTAAACTCATTAGCGTCAAATAAAAATCCGGGCATAAGAAAATCAAAAATACTCCAGAGTTCTTCTAGCCTGTTTTCAATCGGCGTACCGCTAAGAGCCAACTTATGTCTTGCTCTTAACTCTTTAACGGCACGAGAAGTCTGTGAGGTTGCATTTTTTATGTTTTGCGATTCATCTAAAATTACATAGCGAAACTCATGTTTTTTAAGCTCCTCAATATCGC
This sequence comes from uncultured bacterium, assembly GCA_949300515.1. Lineage (GTDB taxonomy): Bacteria > Cyanobacteriota > Vampirovibrionia > Gastranaerophilales > Gastranaerophilaceae > Galligastranaerophilus. The sequence continues at coordinate 49,078 of CASGEP010000008.1, read as the reverse complement.
GCCTTACAAGGGCATAGGAGGTAATTATAACATCGTATTTTGGAATATTTTTAAATTGTGTTTTTCGCTCAACACCTGATAAGACAAGGTATTTAAGGTTTGGCGCAAATTTTTCTATCTCATTTTCCCAGTTAAAAACAACCGATGTCGGGCATATTACCAAAGTTGGCTCTTAACCGATGTCGGGCATATTACCAAAGTTGGCTCTTTTCCGTCTTTTTCTTTTGCTTTTTGCAAAAGCGTCAAGGTTTGCAGAGTTTTTCCAAGCCCCATATCATCAGCTAAAATGCCGTTCAGTCCGTATTTATACAAAAACCAGAGCCAGCTGTAGCCTTTTGTCTGGTATTCGCGAAGGGTTGCGATGGTAGACTTTGGCAGTGGAGTGTTTTCCATATTTGAAAAAGTTGAAATCTCTTTCCAGAACTTTGAAAATTTGCGCGACATTTTAAGCTTCACGCCCATATTTTCCATTTCCGAAACAACGCCCGCGCGATATGTTTTAACTATAAACTTATCTTCCTCGTTTTTGTAAACGTCATAAGTGTTAAAGGATTTCAGAAGGGATAAAATATCATCAGCCGGAATTGCCGCCTGCCCTTTGCCTTTTGTATTGTAGTATTTTGCACCGTCGTACACTAAATCCTGAATTTTTTCAAATTCGATTATCTCGTCGTCAACTTCGCCATGGAGTTCTATTTCAAACTTGTCGGTTGATTCTTCTATAAAGTCAATCGCCGCCTTAAGTTCAAAGCCTTTATTGTTGAGCTTGTACATGCTCATGTCGTCTTTTTCGATAAATTCCCAGCCCTCGCCCGCTTTGTTTATGTAATAGTTGTAAAAGTCGATTGCGTATTCTTTTTCAAGTGCTAAATTATTTGTCTGCATTGGTGCAAACCGGCATGCAAGAAGCATTTGATAAGCTCGTTCTTCAAATTCGGTATCCCTTTTAACCCAGTATAAAAGGTCTTTTTCGGGCTGTTTAATTGTAATATAGGGAGTTTTCGGAGTTTTTGAATAAGGAACTCTTACGCCGTCGTACTCAAAGTCAAGTGAAGCTTTAAGCGACATATCATAATCAATGCTCAGCTCTACAATGCATTTCGGCGGACGTTTTTCAAAGGCGAGTTTTTCCATCTCCTCGCTTAAATAAACGCTCATCATTGTTCTGAGTTTGGGTAATTCTTCGTAGATAAATTTTCCGCCCTCGGCATCTTTTATATCCGTAAATGATGCTTTTGTAAGATATTGAGGCAAAATAGACACCTGTGCATCAGTTTGAAAAATGACATCTTTGTATCTGCCCCACTTAAGCTGGCGCGAAAAATAGCGTATTTCTTCAAAAGGATATATTTCGCTGCCGTCCGGACGCTCCCAGTAAAGGGATAAAAGCACATTGCCGACATATGAAACATTGACGGCAAGACACAGTTTCCATACGTCATTGTCAAAACGTATTTTCTTGTGGGTTTTGGCGTCAATTACATCTTCCATTTTGGAGAGCATTTTGAAAAATTCGTCAAATTTATTTATTTGAACATCATACCAGCCCGATTTTTTATCCAGACGTGAATGTTTTAAAAGCATTTTAAACATCATCGCTTCAAGTTTTTGAGCTTCGTTGAGTTCAAAAGAGGGGTCATTTTTTTGTGCTTCAAGCACCGCTTTAAAAATCCCCTCCAAATCTCTTATTACGCGCTTTGTGTTTCTGTCCATTACAAGAATGGAGAAAAAATTCTGACGTCTTTTGGGGTTAAAGTGGAAAATATAGCCGCCTTTGGGGTTTTCGCACATCGGCAAATCTTCATCTTCAAAAACGGGGGTAATGTCGAATTTTTCATATAAAAACTCATCCCAGAGATGGTTTTTTAAAGCAGTTAAGCCGAGAGCCACCGCGTGTTTGCACCAGGGTTCATCAAGCGGACAGCTGCAGGAAGGTTTTGCGTTTGTTTTGTTGAATTTTATAGAGGTTTCATAGTAGGATTTGTAATTGCCCTTAATTTTGCCCGTAACAGTGGTGTCTTTAAGGGCAATTTCTTCCACTTGTCCTTTTTGAAAATACTCGTATCCGCGGCGCCAGCTGCCGGGTTTGGAGTTATCTTTTAAGTATTTATTGTTGAACTTGTACTTCACAAAATGCCTAAACGCTAAAAGCTAAACTTCACTTCAACTAACATCCGAGTTATTAAGCTAAACAGTAAAAACTCACTACAAGTCAGCCTTACCACAAGTCAGACTATCCTTCGAGTTATTCTCCCAAAAGGTTATCTAATCGCTTAACAACCTAAGAATAAAATAGCATTAATTCAATAAAAAATCAACACTTTTTTATTAACTCAAATTAGGGTTAACTTTATTTTTAAACTTGGTTGTGGAGCCCTGGAATATAAGTTCAAAGCTTCCTGTCGGACCGTTTCTTTGTTTTGCGATTATGATTTGCGCTTTGTTTTTAAGCTCCGGATTTTCCTTGTCGTAATATTCTTCCCTGAATATAAACATTACAACGTCCGCATCCTGCTCTATTGCGCCGGATTCACGCAAATCAGAGAGCATGGGGCGTTTGTCCGTCCTGTCCTCTACTTTACGCGAAAGCTGCGAGAGTGCGATTATGGGCACATCAAGCTCTCTTGCAAGACCTTTAAGACCGCGCGAAATTGTTGAAATCTGCTGGTTTCTGTCGTTTGAGCTTCTGTCTTCAATAAGCTGCAAATAATCAATCAAAATAAGACCCAGATCAGGATGTTTCATTTTAAATCTTCTGCACTTTGCGCGGATATCAGAAACGCTCATGCCTGCAGTATCATCGATATATAGGGGTGCGGCGTGTAAATCGTTTAATTTTGCACCCATTTTCTCCCACTCGTTTATCTGCAAATCCCCCATTCTGACCCTTTGTGCGTCAATTTCCGCCTCGGCGCACACGACCCTTTGCGCCAGCTGTATTTTTGACATTTCAAGCGAGAATATAATAACGGGAATATTTTGCCTGATTGCTATATTTTGCGCAATATTTAGGGCAAATGCGGTTTTACCCATAGAAGGACGCGCCGCAAGAACTATAAAATCGGAATTTTGAAAACCCGCCGTCATATTGTCTAAATCGTGGTAGCCGCTCGGCACGCCGGTATAGGAGCCTTTATTGTTACAGCGATACTCTATTTTTTCAACAGTTTCAAGAAGAACATTTGTGAGCGGTTCAATATCCTGAGAGGTTTTCTGCTGTGAAATATCAAAAATCATCTTTTCCGCAAATTCAAGCGACTCTTGAGCTTCGGGGTTTCTGAATGTTTCTTCTATAATGCTTGAGCCTGCAGCTATCAGTTTTCTTTTCAGGGCGTTTTCTTTAATAATATTTGCATAATATTCGATATTTGAACTCAAAATCGTGTCAGACATCAAGTCGCTCAGATATTCGCTGCCGCCGATGTCTTGCATTTGGTTTTTAGAGAGGAAATAGTCACTGATACTAATGGCATCAAGAGGCTTGTTTTGATTGTATAAATTAAACATTGCCTCGTATATGAGCCTGTTTGAAGGCGCGTAGAAAAAGTCCGGACCCAAAATGTCTACAACCCTGTTCATACTGACAGGATTTATTAAAATGGAGCCTAAAACTGCCTTTTCGGCTTCCATGTTGTTCGGGGGGACGCGTTTTTGTCTTTCTTGTGCAGTCGGTGACATTGCTAACCTTTCTTGTTCAATAATTATATTGCAAGTTTTTGTTCAATAAAAGAATAAATTATTCATATTTAACATTATTTAATCTTTTTAGGATAACTTTATACCTGAGTATGACAAAATTCTAACTTTTTTATAATTCTATGAAGGGCAAAAACCTTGTATATTAACAATGTAGTCAATCACCAATCACTATTAAAAAATTAAAAGATTGTAATTGCTAATTTAATTATAAAACCATCACATCACCCCATCACATTTTAAGTTATTAAGTTAGATTAAGCGGCTAAAAGGATTTTAGACCGTCGATTTGAAAGGAGTCCATCACTATGGCTATTGTTGTAAACACAAACATTGATTCACTAAGGGTACAGAGAAATTTGAATTCTGCAAGTGCAAATATGTCAAAAGCAGTTGAGCGCTTGACAACAGGCAGCAAGGTAAATCAGGCTGCAGATGATGCTGCAGGGTTTGTAATTGCAAAAGGTTTGGAGGCTCAACAAAGAGGCTCGGTCGTTGCTCAGGACAACGCACAAACAGGTATAAACCTCTTGCAAACGGCAGAAGGAAACTTGGATGTTATTCAAGACCACCTGCTAAGAATTCGTGACTTGACGCTTCAAGCTATGAACGGCGGCTACAGCTACGATGAAGTAAAAGCTATGGAAGATGAAGTGCTTGCAAGAACGGCAGAAATAGACAGGATTTCAAACGGTGCAAAATTTAACGAGTTTGAACTTTTCCCCACAGGCGGCGCAGATGACTTAGTTTTGCAAATCGGTCCCAATTCGGACGAAGCGACGAATACAATAACTGTAACGGGAGTATTTACGGAAGCCACAACATCAGTGTTGACAGACAGAGCAGGGAACCCGATAAGATTTACAAACGGAGTGGACACGGTTGTTGACCTTACGGAATTTAGGGCAATATTAGATGACCTTGATACGGGTATTAAAGAAATTTCAACAAGACGAGGCACAATCGGTGCAATCACAAACAGGCTTGAATCGGCGGTTGAAGCGCTTGACATTCAAAATGAAAACCTTCTTGCAGCAAAATCCAGAATAGTTGACGCCGATATAGGTGAAGAATCATCAAATTATACAAAATATCAAATCCTTCAACAAGCAAGTGCATCACTGTTGGTGCAGGCTAACCAGTCACCACAAATTGCTTTATCTCTGATATAAGATTTACAACAAAAAGCTAAGATAAGATAAAACAATCTAACTGGTGATGGCAATACAGTGGATCGGGAAACCGATCCTTTTTTTTGTTTGCGAGCGCAGCGTAAGCAAAATTTATAAGACCCTGCCGAGTAGGGACATTTTCTATGACTCAGCTTCGCTTTCGTCAAGAAAAGCAGTCAAATAAATTCAGCGTGACAGGGCGGGTCATTCAGGGTGATAGGGTCATTCAGTGTTGCGGGGCTTATCAGGGTAACAAAAAGTCCGTCATGCCGAACTTATTTTGGCATCTTACACTATTACAAAACCCCCTCATGCTGAATTTATTTTGTCACTATCTCAATATCTGGTAATTGTCAACTCCATTGTCATGCAGAACTTGTTTTGGCATCTATGTCACATGTTAAACAAAATAAATCTCAAGCCTACATTAGTAATGTTGAGCCTGGTAAACACAGCTTATCTTTAATTATTGCCCTAAAATTTGCAAAATAGTAAACAAATCTGTTGAAGAATTAATTTCAGATGATTAAAATAGTTATATGGCAAAAGTAAAAACAAAATGGGTGTGTCAATCTTGCGGGTATGAGAGTTTTTCCTACCTTGGCAGATGTCCTGATTGCGGTAATTTTGCAACATTTTGTGAGGAGAGTGTGCAAGATACCCCGCAATTAAAGTCAAACAGCGCGCCAAGTCTTGTTTTGAACTCTGAGCTTCGTGCACAAAAAATTAATGACATTAAAAATGACGAGAAAATCCGCCTTAAAACAAATATGCAAGAGCTGGACAGGGTCTTGGGCGGCGGTTTTGTGGCAGGTTCACTTGTACTTTTGGCGGGTGATCCGGGTATTGGTAAATCTACCCTTATTTTGCAGACTTGCAAAAATTTATGTTCAAAAGATATAAATAAAAATCCTGTTTGTGCCCTCTACATTTGTGCGGAAGAATCGCCCGAGCAGGTCAAATTGCGCGCATTGAGGCTTGGTGTAAACAGCGATTGTTTATATGTTACAAATCAAAATTGCCTTGAGGAAGTTATTAAACAAATTGATGAAATTAAGCCTGAGTTTCTGGTTGTTGACTCTATTCAGGCTGTTTTTTCTTCTCAAATTACATCCTCATCAGGATCCGTTTCTCAAATTCGCGAGTGTACAAATATTTTAATGCACATTGCAAAACAAAAAAATATAACAACGGTCATAATCGGTCATGTTACAAAAGAGGGAAATATAGCAGGTCCAAAGGTTTTGGAGCATATGGTTGATTGTGTTATAAATTTTGAAGGGGACAGGTACAAAAGTTATCGAATTTTGCGCTCAATTAAAAATCGTTTCGGTACAACTTCCGAGGTTGGGGTTTTTAATATGGAAGATGACGGCTTGAGCGAGGTTTTAAACCCTTCAGAGTTATTTTTAAATCCTTCCGAGAGTGTAAACTGCGGCTGCAGCGTTATTGCAACGCTTGAAGGCACAAGAGTTTTATTGCTTGAAATTCAATCGTTAACAGGCTCTACGCCATACCCAAACCCAAGACGCGTTGCAAGGGGAATTGAATACAACAGGTTATTGCAAATCCTTGCGGTTCTTGAAAAAAGAGTTGGACTTAACCTTTCAAAACAGGATGTTTATATAAATGTAATCGGGGGTATTGATATTATTGAGCCTGCTGCCGATTTAGGCGTGGCACTTGCGGTTTTAAGTTGTGCTCGTGATATTCCTTTGAGGGATAAAACCGTAATTATTGGCGAACTTGGTTTATCAGGTGAAATTCGCGCGGTCGATAACCTTGAAAAGCGTTTAAAAGAGGCGCAAAAGCTTGGTTTTGAGTGTGCAATAATTCCCTGTGTTAACAAAAATATTTCCCAAAAAATCAGTAAGCTTGATATTAAGGTAATTCAGGTATCAAAGCTTACAGATGCAATTGTTCAAGCCTTCGGGCAAAATTAAATTTCGCTCAATTCTTCAAGAATACCTTTTAGCGCAATTTTAACATGGGCGTAATTCAGACCGCCTTGCATATAAACGGCATAAGGCGGACGCACAGGGCCATCTGCCGAAAGCTCAAGAGTAGAGCCTTCAATAAAACTTCCTCCTGCCATAATGAGCTTATCTTCATACCCCGGGACTCCGTCAGGAATGGGTGTCAGGTAGCTTTCAACAGGAGAGTATTTCTGCAATGCTCTGCAAAATGCTGCTTGAGCTTGGGGGTTTTCAAATTTTATTGTTTGAATTAAGTCCGTCCTATCTTCTCTTGAGCGTGGATGTGTTTTAAAGCCTATTGTTTCAAAGACCTTTGCGGCAAGTCTTGCGCCTTTGTGTGCTTCAGATACTACCGATGGCGCCATAAAAAAGCCTTGCAGCATAACGCGTGTCTGGTTGAACATTGCGCCGCCTTGGGTGCCTATCCCCGGTGCAGTTAAGCGATTTGCGCACATTTCAACCAAATCTGCCCTGCCTGCAATATAGCCGCCCGCCTCAACAATTCCACCGCCGGGGTTTTTGATTAAACTTCCTGCAATAATGTCTGCGCCTACTTCAAGCGGTTCTCTGTCCTCTACAAACTCACCGTAGCAGTTATCTACAAAGCAGATTGTACTAGGGTTTTTTTCTTTAATTGTTAATACAATTTGCTCTATTTCATCTATTGAAATTGAGTGTCTGAGGCTGTAGCCGCGCGAGCGCTGAATTAGCGCCATTTTTGTATTAGGTGTTATTCTTCTTGAAATTGCGCCAAAGTCAACAAGAGTGTCGTCAATTAAGGGTACTTCAATGTAGTCAACCCCATGACCCTTTAGCGAACATTGCGGGTAATCGCCTTCTCTTGAATGTCCGATTATCTCATCCAGCGTATCGTATGGCTTTCCTGCAACAGACATAAGGGTATCTTGATATCTCAAAATACCAAAAAGCACGCAAGCCAAGGTATGAGTCCCTGACACAAAGTGCGGGCGCACAATTGCTTTTTGAGCCTTGAAAACATCCGCAAAAACATTGTCAAGAGCTTCTCTGCCCATATCGTCATGCCCGTAGCCGGTAACGGTGTAGAAATGTTCTTCGCCGATTTTATTTTTTTGAAAAGCACGCAAGACTTTTTCTTGGTTAAAATCGCGAATTTTATCTATTTTCTCAAAATATTTTGTTACTTCTTTTTGTGCTTCTTCAATAATTTGTGCAGGTGGCAGTTTCAGTTTTTTCATCTTATTTTGCGCCTATTTCTTTGTGTTTTTGAGCTATAGTGTGCGCCAAGGCGTCAATACGCTCTAAATCTTCCTGTTTTGCTCTGCCTTTAACCGTTATATAGTCAAGCTTTTGTGCTTGCAGAAGATTTGTGTTTTCTTCAATTTTGCCTACTAAATTGCCGCCCCAGCCGTATGAGCCGAGAATTGACATAAATTTTACGTTTGGTCTTAGCGCATTTGTTAAATAAACTCCAAAAAATGCGTAAGGATGAGGCATTGCAAGAACCATGGACGCACCAAAGACAACTGTTGCGGCGTCAACCAATTCAACCGCCAAGTCGCCAATGTCATCGGATATTAAATCAAACTTGTGTACTTCAACCCCTTCTTCCCTGAGTTTTTCGGCTAATCTGTCCACCATGCGCTCAGTGTTTTGATACATTGAAACAAAAGGTATTACAACTTTGTTTTTTGGTGTATCTGCCGTCCACTCATAATACGCGTCAAGTATAAAATCAGGGTTTTTATACACTCCGCCATGAGAGGGGCAAATCATTGAGGGATTAATTTCTTTTATTTTATCAAGATATTTTTTGCAGTGTGGTCTGAAAGGCATCATAATTTCAGCATAGTACCTTTTAGCGCTGAGTAAATACTCTTGAGTTTCCTGTGCGTAAAATTGTCCTTGGTTGTAGGTAATGTGTGCACCCAAAAAGTCGCAGGTGAACAAAATGTTATCTTCAACAAGGTGTGTAAACATTGTATCGGGCCAATGTACCCAAGGGGCAAGATGAAATCTCAGAGTTTTGTTTCCAAGGGAAATTTCATCGCCGTCGTTAATAATCTGAAATTTATTTTCAGGAATTGCGTATTGGTCAATCAACAAATCCATGCACTTTTTATTTGTGACAACTTTTGCATTCGGATTTAACTGAAGAACTTTAACAAGAGCCTCCGAGTGGTCGCCTTCGGCGTGATTTGCGATTATATAATCTATAAACTCGCCTTTACCGTTTAAATTTTCAATAAATTCTTTTATTGTTTTAGAGTAAGACGTGTCAATTAAAGCTCTCTTTTTACTTCCTTCAATAAAATATGAATTATATGTTGTTCCATGCGGCAGAGGTATGAGCTGGTCAAAAATTTTTCTTCCAAAGTCCTCTACTCCGCAGTAGTATACGCCATTCTTAATCAGTTTCATAATTTTATCCCTTTTTATTAATATTTTATTTCTAACTGTATATAACTAATTATAAAAATTTGCACAAAACTCCGCCAGCGCTAACCGCGACGGTTAAAGCGGCAAAATGCCGCCTGAAATGCGGTGCCGATTGTTTGGTTTTGCTTTTATCTTCTTATCTGCCATAATCGCAGTGCTTAGAGTGCAAGTTCACGCTTACGTAGTGCTCATCGCACCGGCTTACGCTTTCCGTAGTGCTTGGGTCAAGCTCACCGCTTGCCCCTTTAGCACCGGCTTACGCTTTCCGTAGTGTTCCATTCCGCCGGCTCAACGCCGCCGTCATTGGGAACACCGGCTTACGCTGCGTTATTCTTTTGTGAATTGGTCTTTACCTACGCCGCAGATAGGACACAAAAAGTCATCCGGCAAATTTTCAAAAGAAGTACCCGGGGCAATGTCATTAGCGGGGTCGCCTGCCTGAGGGTCATAAACCCAGCCGCAAACTGAGCATACGTATTTGTCCATAGTTTTTCTCCTTTGTTTAACATTAAGATTATACAACAAAAAGCTTGCAAGACAATTATCCATTTGGTTTTAACCGAGAGGAAAATCCAGAAAATCCTTTGCATAAAAACTGCAGAAACACTCGGCATAATCTGCATTCAGCTCGAGCGCGCGGAATTTATTAAGCCCCATAACCGCGCTTATGAGTCTTTCGTTGTTCGGATAATATTTTTCAAGCATTTCTTTTTTAACGGATGTGATATTTGTTATATTTGCGTAGCAGTCAATGCTTGAGAGGGTTGTTTTATCTTCATAAAAGAATATTTGCAGAGTTTTTTTATATTCTTTGGTTTTTAAAATTTTTCTGAAATGCTCGACAAGGGCTAAAGTATCCGCCTCACAGCTGAAGGGATTTGGTATAAAAATAAAATCAGCCTCACTTATATCTATTTTAGAGAATTTTTTATACTCGTCCTTAAGCTCGCCCGTGTTTATATCAAAAATTTTACAGCCCCTTACGCGCGCAAGCTTCATAACCTCGTAAAACTGCTCCCTTTTAATGTTTATTGCTTCAATTCTGCTGACATTTTTAATTAAAGATGAGCCGTTTGTAAGGCATAAGACCTCAAAATTTTTCGGGTACTGGGCAATAAGCCCGCCCATGCCGATTGTTTCAGAGGCAGGATAGGGGGATAATACAAGACATTTTGTTTCGATTTTTATCTTAAAATCCCGAAGCGAAATTTTTGCCCCGCTCAGGCGCCGAAACAAAAGTGAGTCATATTTCATTTTTAAACTGTTAAAAAGTTTGCGCATATTTTTATTTTAATTTAAAAACCTAAATAAGGCGGCAAGCCGCCGCCTTAAAAAGTTTTTTAGCTGCAACCCGAGTATCCGCAGTTAAGGCAGATAAAACAGCCTTCCGCCATTTCTATTGAGTTGCCGCATTCGGGACATACAACGGTTTTAAGGGTTGTACCGTTTTCATCCACTCTCTCCCCTATAGTTTCCACTTTTTTATGTTCCTCAAAAGGTATACTCACACCTTCGTTGGAATTGTTAAAAGAGGCATGTGAAGTGTCTGCAGCCAAATAACCGCCGCCAAATTCAGGCTCGCCGTTTGCAGATGTTGAAGTGTTTGCGCTGTCGGCTGCCGCTTCCGTAGTGCTTATCGCACCGGCTTGCGCGGTAGCATTCCATTGTGCCTGTTCAACGCCGCCGCCATTGGGAGCACCGGCTGCCGCTTCCGTAGTGCTCGGGTCAAGCTCACCGCTTGCCCCTTTAGCACCGGCTGCCGCTTCCGTAGTGCTTTGAGCACCGGCTGACGCTTGCGTAGTGTTCCATTCCGTCGGCTCAACGCCGCCGTCATTAACCACACCGGCTGCCGCTTCCGTAGTGCTTTGAGCACCGGCTTGCGCGGTCATTTCGGCTTGTTTTTCTTCTTTTGTTTTTACTTTATCTACAACCATGGGTTGTGACCATCTTGAGTTATTACGGTAGACGGTCAAACCTTTAAGACCCGCTTTATAGCCCAGTATATAAGCTTTTGCAACGTCCTCGACAGTCGCGCTTTCAACAAAGTTAATCGTTTTTGAAACGGCGTTATCCGTGTGAAGCTGGAAAGCCGCCTGCATCATAATATGAGCTTCGGGCGAAACATCGTGTGCGGTTGCAAAAATTCTTTTTGTTTGTTCGTCAATTCCGTCTATATGGGCAATAGAGCCTGTTTTTGCAATTTCTTCCATCAGCTCATCGCTGTAAAATCCGTGTTCTTTTGCGTAGTTTTCAAATATCGGGTTCACCTCAAGCAAAATAGTGCCGTCCATGATATTGCGTTTGAAAACAAGTCCGAACAGAGGCTCAATACCGCCCGAGGCGCCTGCTATCATAGAGATTGTACCCGTGGGTGCAATGCAGGTTGTAGTTGCATTTCTGATACCTGATTTTGCAATTCTGTTGTCCAAATCTGCCCACATCTCATCAATAATAACGCCTGCGCTTTTGCCTTTGTATTTGTCATAAAGGTAATTGGGACGCGCGTAAACGCTTTCGTCAAAACCTTTAAATTTGCCTCTTTGTTCGCTTAAATTTATACTTTGAGCTTTAGAGTGGTAATCTATAAATTCCATCACTTTAGCGCCCAAAGAGCAGCCTTCTTCGGAGTTGTAGGGAATGCCGAGCTTCATCAGCATATCTGCAAGACCCATAACACCAAGCCCGATTTTTCTTATATTACCTACCATTTGCGCAATCTGAGGCAGAGGGTAGTTGTTTACCACAATTACGTTATCAAGGAAGTGGATTGCTTTTCTTGTAACGTTTGCAAGCTTGCTCCAATCAACATCCAGACCGCCTGCGTGGTTTTGTTTAATCATTTTTGCAAGGTTAATTGAGCCTAAGTTGCAGGCTTCGTAGGGCAAAAGCGGAACTTCTCCGCAGGGGTTTGTGGATTCAATCTCGCCAAGGGCGGGAGTGGGGTTGTCCCTGTTAATTCTGTCTATGAAAATAATTCCCGGTTCGCCCGATGACCATGCGCCTTTTGTGATAATGTCAAAAATTTCTCTTGCATTTACTTTTTTAACACACTGTTTTGTGTTGGGGTGAATAAGTTCAAATTCCCTGTTCTGCTCAACCGCCTCCATAAATTCATCGGTTACGGCAATTGAGATGTTGAAGTTATTCAGCTTTGTTAAATCGTCTTTGCAGTGAATAAATTCCAAAATATCGGGGTGATCTATTCTTAAAATCCCCATATTTGCGCCGCGCCTTGTACCGCCCTGTTTAACGGCTTCCGTTGCGGCGTTAAACACTTCCATAAAAGAAACGGGACCCGATGAAACACCCATTGTCGAGTGTACAACGTCGTTTTTGGGTCTTAATCTTGAAAAAGAAAATCCCGTGCCGCCGCCTGATTTGTGAATAAGTGCGGTGTTTTTAATTGTTTCAAAAATACCCTCAAGCGAATCCTCAACAGGAAGTACAAAACAGGCGCTTAACTGTCCCAAATCGCGCCCTGCATTCATAAGCGTCGGGGAATTGGGCATAAAATAGCAGTTTGCTATCATTTCATAAAATTCACGGGCAGTTTTTTGGATTTCTTCCTCGCTCGCACCGAATTCTTTATCGGCGCTAGCAATTGTATCCGCAACTCTGTGGAATAAATCCGCGGGAGTCTCCGTTACATTCCCGTTTAAATCTCTTTTTAAGTATCTCCTCTCAAGTACTTTAATGGCATTTTTTGATAATGACAATTCCGAAGCATTTGCACTTTCGCTAAGCGAATTCACGTTTTTCCCTCCAACCAAATAATAATATTAAAAAACAATTTCTATAATTATAGCTCAAATTTTCCCAAAAGTTCATGCCATAATGTAACGTTTTGTAATTTCATGGCTAATTTGCTCCCCGTCATGTTTTTGAGCCTTTTGAAAAATTATACTAGCCCGCGGATTTAACTCTTAATACAATGTATTTGTACAGATTTTAGATGATTAATTGGTAATGAGTGTTATAAATTTTTTGGCGGAAAAGTATTATAAAATTGCATATGACACCTTTTTTTACATAGAGGACAACAAAAAAGCAAAAAAATATGTATCCTATGCGCTTGACCTGTGCCCGACACATGTAAAATCACTGAGGCTCAAGGGGAGCATTTTTCTTTTGGAGGATAAAATAGACTCTTCTCTTGAAATATGGGAAAGGCTCTATAACGGCGGTGTTGATGACTTTGAAGTGGTATCAAAAATAGCCTACTGCTACTTTCAAAAGGGCGAATATAAAAGCGCGCTTGACTTTTGCGAAAAAAGTGCGCTCAGGGTGGGTCTTGATGAGAGCGAGAAAATGTATTCACTCTACAGATTGAAAATAGACCTGCTTTTGAGCCTGAATAAAGTAAAAAGCGCCCTTAAGCTTTTTAAAAACGCGCTTAAAATGCTAAATTCAAGCGATGCGTACGAGCTTAAAAACAGATATTCCTATCTGAATTCGTACTTTGGCGGGGTGATTGACATAAAAAGTATAAAAAGGGCTTTTTAAAAAAATATTTTTTGTGATAATCTTTTCAACATGACGGAAAAAATTTTTGAACTGATAAATAATGCAAAAAAGATTTTGATAATAACCCATGTTAACCCTGACGGGGATACTTTAGGCTCTGCCTGTACGCTTAAATCTTTTATCGGGGATAAAGCGGACATACTTTTGCAAGTCAGAAGGGAAAAAAACTTCCCCAATACCTATCTGTTTCTTCCTTATATAAAAGAGGCAAAAACATTTGATGATGTTGAAGATATTTACGATACGGTAATTTGCGTTGACGTTGCCTCGGCAGACAGGATTGTGGAGCGCGCGCGAGAGATTTTCAACAGTGCTAAAGTAACCGTAAATATTGACCACCACGAAACAAATACAAATTTTGCAGGGTATAATTACGTAGAGGGTGGACTCTCCAGCACGGGCGAGGTTTTGTATAAAATTTTTAAAAAAGAAAACAAAAATATTACGCTTGAGATGGCAAATTGCCTCTATACCTCCATTTTGACCGATACAGGCTGTTTTAAGTATGAAACGGTAACGGGCGATACATTTGAAATCGTTTCAAACCTCTTGAAAATCGGGGTAAACAGCGCTGACATTGCGCAAAAGTGCTATGAACAAAAGCAAAAAGCCATGGTGCTGCTGCGGGCACACTGTGTTTCAAATGTAAAATTTGAATGCAATGACAGAATTGCCTACACAACGGTAAAAATATCGGATATGGAAAAATTCGGCGCAAAAGACGAACACACCGAGGGTATTTGCGAGGTGTTAAGGAGTGTAAAACTCGTCGAGTTTGCTATTGTTTTAAAAGAAACAGGCACAAATACCATAAAAGTTTCAATGCGCTCAAAAGAAAAAGACATAACACCCATAGCCAAGAAATTCGGCGGCGGGGGGCATATGCGCGCCTGCGGCTGCAATATTAAAAAACCTCTCGGGGAGGCTGTTGAGTGTATTTTAAGTGAAGTAAAAAAATATCTTTAGGGGTTTTTATGATTAAACTTTTAAAGGAATATGTAATAAACTTAAAAAAATCAATAATAAATGAGGATTTCCCCGGCATGGCATCTGAAATGGCTTTTATGCTTGTTTTGGGGATATTTCCCTTTATGCTTTTTCTAATGGCTGTGTTTGGCTGGCTCGGGAAGAAATTTTTTGTCGATAAGGTGATTTATTTTATCTCTGTTTTTACTCCCCACGCGGTTGCCGATTTGCTAAAGAGCGTGCTCAGAGAGGTAATACTTTTTCAAAACGGCGGAACGATGGCTATAGTGGGTTTTTTGGTTACACTTATTTTAACTTCAAACGCGATAGCCGTTATTATAAAGGGTTTAAACCGCGCGAATAAAATTCAGGAAAACAGGAGCTTTATACAGACCAGACTTTTGTCTGTTTTAATGGTTTTTGTTAACACTTTTTTCTTTTTTATATCGGTTAACCTTATTATCTTTGGCAAGGTGATATTGAATTTTGTGGCGATACATGTGCATCTGCCCCAGAATGTTGCGCACACTTTGCTTATCGGGCGCTGGCCTCTGGCATTTTTAATGCTTTTTATACTTGCAATGATAAATTACTACGTTTTGCCGGCGCGGGATTTTTCGGTTAAAAGAAAAAGTGTTGTGCCGGGTGCGTTGTTTTTCTGTGTATTCTGGCTTTTGGGTTCGTGGCTGTTTTCACTCTATGTTAATGAACTTGGTACTTATAACAGAGTTTACGGGACAATCGGTACTTTTGCGATTTTAATGGTATGGCTTTATTACACCTCGATTATTATGCTGATAGGCGGAGAGATTAACAATCAAACACTTGCCAAGCTGACACACAAAAAGGTGATTAAAACTGATTAATAAAACTTTACAAAAAACCTTATTTATAATAAAATTGTGCCATGTTAGATTTAGATGCAAATTATGAAGTTCTTAATTTTATAGTCGGGGACACAAAAGCTGGCACAAAGATGGGCAAAATGCAGCTCAGAAATGTTGAAGATTTGTCCGTGATGAATTGTGTTCTGTGGGAAGAAGCGCTCAACCGGCTTGATGAGAAACTTTTTAAAACCGGAAACATAGTAAAAATTGTAACTGCAAGCTATAATGATAAGTTCAATAACTGCCTGATTAACAATTTAAAGCTTGTAGAAGAAGCTTTGTGCGGTTTGGACGAAGCACAGAGGGCGCAAAAGTACGAAGAACTCATTTCTTTTGTTCAAACTTTTAAAAATGAAAAACTGAGAGATTTTGTTTTACAAAATTTACAAAAAGACAAAGAAGCCCTCTTGATTGCTCCTGCGGCAAAAGCTATGCACCACAACTATATCGGCGGACTTCTGGTACACACTCTTGAGTGTCTTGACTTTGCAAAACTTATCCACCCGAAACTCAATGACAGGGTAGATAAGGAGGAGCTGTACGCGGCTTGCATTTTGCATGATATAGGCAAAGTTTTTGAATACAAAATAAATACCGAAACAGGTTTTATCGAATACAACGAAGAATTTAAAAAAGACTGGCTGACCCACTCGCAGTATGGTTATACGCTTTGTATGAATGCGGGTTATAAAAATATTGCAAAAATGATTGCCGCGCACCACGGCAGGAGCGACTGGGGTGCTATGATTGACCTGTCAGAGAGGGATTTAGAGCCATTTTATTATATAGTTCATCACATAGATGACCTGAGTGCAAAATTTGGTAAAACAAACGTTAGGGATTTGAAAATTACGGAGGAATAATGAAAAAGCTTTTTTGCCTGCTTATTATGGGAGTTTTAATGCTTTTGCCGACTGTCTGTGCTTATCAAATGAAGGCGGATGTGACCACAAAGAGAATTCCGAAAGGTACAAAGCTTAATCTTGTTATGGTTGAGCCGCTCTCTACCGCTGAAATGCAGGAAGGAGATATGTTCAGCGCAAGATTAACCCATGATATATACATTGACGGTAAAACGGTTTTACCCTCGGGCTCTCTTGTAAGGGGCACCGTTGAAAAATACAGAGAAACGGGCAGACTCTCAAGAAGCGCACTTTTATATTTAACTTTTGACCATGTCGTAAGCATTCAGGGTAAACAGCTGCCCATAAAAGCCGCTGTCTGCTCGAATTTTGAAATATTGCAGGACGGCGCAATATCGGGCGGCGGAAATTATTGGGATGAGTTAAAAAGAAACACCAAAAAGAGCGGAAAAATAATTTCAGATACTACAAAGTGGGGTATAAAATCAGGAGACGAGCTCTTTAACGGCGGAAGATTTCTTGTAACGCCTTTTGCCGCAATCGGCGGAACAATCGGCGGCGGGGTATACCTTGTGGGCGACAGTGTTATTGACCTGTTTAGAAAAGGGCATGATGTAGTGATTGATCAGGGAATAATTTTTGACATAATGCTCCTTGAATCGCTTGATGTTCCCGTTTCTTAGGAGTTTAAGATGGAAGTTCTGGAGGAGATAAAAGAGGTTTTAGTAAAAAATAATTTAAAAATCGCCTGTGCAGAATCCTGTACGGGCGGTCTGGTCAGTTCTTACCTTACCGATATATCAGGCTCAAGCGCCTATGTGGAGCAAAATTTTGTAACTTATTCAAACGCCGCAAAGATTAATTATCTCGGGGTTGAGAGAAAAACTCTTGATACACTTGGTGCGGTAAGTTACGAAGTAGCCTACCAGATGGCTCTGGGGCTTTTAAGATATGCGCGGGTATCGCTTTCCACAACGGGCATTTTGGGACCTACCGGAGGTTCAAAGGAAAAGCCAGTCGGACTCTGCTATATGGGTTTTGGAATTTTTAAACCGAAGGGACCCGTGATAAAAGTGGTTAAATTTCTCTCCCAAATAAAAGAAGGCGAGTACGAAAACACCAGAGTGGAGATAAAAAAGGACATCGCACAAAATGCTCTTAAAAATCTGATTGGATTTTTAAAAGAAAATATTCCATCATGTAAAGAAACTTAATGATTTTTCTTATCATCTAAAATGGGGTAAAATATAAGCGGAAGTTTTTGAGTTTATGAGGCTGAAAAAGAATAAAAACCAACTTATAATTTCTATAATAGTGGGCATAGCGATAGCTGCTGCCTCCTATCAGGTTATCATAAAATTAAAAATGGAAAATGAAAACCTCAAAAAAATGGCTCAGGCAAGCGAAACAGTACCCATAAAGAAAAATTACTACGTGAGCGCCAAAGTCGACATTAAAAAAGGCGAAATAATGAGCGAGGACAAACTCGCAACAAAACAGTTCCCCATTGAGATAGAGGGTGCAATTACCGATGTGTCCGAAATAAAAGGACTCAGCGCCTCAAAAGACATAAAAGCCGACTCCCCCATTGTCAGAGGATATTTTAAAGCCCTTAACTCCGAAATAGAGCAAAGCGAACCGAGAAGGGGCTTTCGTGCCGTTTCTATGCGGCTTGAAAACTTCCCGCCCTATGTCGTGCAAGATGCCCATGTTGATATTTATTTCTCAAAAAGCACCGTTTTTGCGCAGGATGTCAGAGTTTTGAATGTTGTTGACATAACAGAGAGCAAGCAAAAGTTTGTTATGCTTGAAATACAAGACAAAGACGTTGCCTCTTTTGTAAGCGCGGCAAGCTCTGATACTCCCGTTATAATTCAGAGAAACAAAAATGAAAAATCAGGGTATAAATTCGGCGCAACGCTTGCAAAACTTCCTCAAATGCCTGTTGAAACGGCTTCTTCCGTCCCTCAAAATCTGGTTGAAATCTCGGACATTCCGCCCGATGAGCCGATAAAGGCGGTTATGCCCTCTAAAAACGAAAAGCCGAAAACGGATGACGAGGTTCCCGTTGTTCAGGCGGATGATAAGGATGAGCAAGAAATAGAGTTTATTTCCGGTGATAAAAAAATAATTGTGGGGGCGCCCCGTTAATGAACAGTTTAGTAAAAAAATTTTTAATATTATTTTTTATACTTCCGCTTTTGTTTGTTTTTAATATGGCAAAAGCGCAGGACGGTTTCAGAGGGGTTGAAAACACTTCCTCAAATGTAGATGCTCCGTGGGAGTACGAAGATAGCTCGCTTCCCTCCTCTACAACGGTTAATAACGCAATCCATGACGGAAACCAAAAACTCTACGGGGTTGTGGGCAAAACCCAGATTTTGAACTTTGACACTCCGGTAAAAAGAATTTCAATAGCCGACCCTAATTTAGCCGATATTATTATCCTAAGCTCAAAACAGCTTATGGTAAACGGCAAAAAGGCAGGCTCAACAAGCCTTATATTCTGGGGAGCCGATGAAACTCCCGTATTTTACAACCTTGTTATAAGACAGGATGCGGACGAGTTTTTAAAAGCCGTCGACTATATTGCGCCAAATGAAAATATTTCAATAATTTTTAATGACAACGGCGCAGTTTTATCGGGCAGAATAAGTACAAATGCCACGAGAAAGAAAATAAACGACCTTGCAAAAGCATACAACATAAATCTTGTTGATATGACGGAGAGTGCTTCAAAACAGGTACTTTTGGAGGTTAAAGTCGCCGAAGTAACAAAAAACTTTACAAGAAATCTGGGTACGGGTTTTTCTGTCGGCAACAACTCAAAATATCAGCAGGCAGGCGGCTCAATCTCGGGCAACGGCGGCTTTGCAACGGATGCGCTTCCTCTCGGCAAGTTTTCGCGTGTCCTTATGGATAACGGCGTAAAATATTTCTTTTCAAATAAAACGGGCGATATAGCTTTTGAACTGCAGGCAGCAGAAACAAAAGGCGATGCCCAGATTTTGGCGGAACCCAAGCTGCTTGCGGTGGACGGCGAAGAAGCAAGCTTTAATGTCGGCAACGAAGTTCCCGTGCCGTCCGATATGGGGCAATACGGACAAATTGCTTATGAATTCAAGAAAACGGGCGTTATTTTGAACTTCACCCCGACTATTATGGAAAAATCAGGCAGAATAAAGCTTAAACTCGCGCCCGAGGTTAGTGAAATCGACCGTGCGGCGGGTGTTGTCGACACTCAAAACTCTGTTGTAATTCCCGGCTTTAAAACAAGGAAAGTTGAAACAACGGTAGAGCTTATGGACGGCGAAACGCTTATTATAGCCGGACTTTTGAAAAATACCAGCTCAAAAACAAACAATCAGGTACCGTTTTTGGGAGATATACCCGTAATCGGCGTTTTGTTTAAAACGGTGGAAGATGCAAAAGATGATACAGAGCTTATGATATTCATCACGCCG
The DNA here is from genome assembly GCA_949300515.1 of uncultured bacterium. GTDB lineage: Bacteria > Cyanobacteriota > Vampirovibrionia > Gastranaerophilales > Gastranaerophilaceae > Galligastranaerophilus. The sequence continues at coordinate 29,112 of CASGEP010000008.1, read as the reverse complement.
AAAATTGTAGACGCGCCTATAGGGAACAGCATTCAGGAAACACTATGAGCATAAAAATAGACACAGTTATAATAGAATCAGATTCTGTAAGCAGAGAGCTTATAAGGAATTATCTGGGCAAAGTGCAGGACATCAACATAATAGGCGAATTTGACGACGCCGTAAACTCCTATGCCGAAATATCCGAACTGCACCCGACCCTTATTATTGTGGACATTTCGCAGCGTACCCAGCTTACGCTTGATATCATAGTTAAAATTTCAAAAAACCTCAGAAATGCAAAAGTCATAGTTATCTCTTACGATATGGACTCGCAGACCGTTATAAAAGCTCTGCGCGCAGGTGCCAGGGAGTATCTTATAAAGCCGCTTATAGAGTCAGATTTTATAGAGTCGGTCGAGAAAATAAAAGACCTTATTCTGGGCAACATTAACGATACAACAAAATGTAAGGTCATAACAACATTTTCAAACAAGGGCGGTATGGGAAAGACCTCTATTGCTGCCAATCTGGCGGTTGAGATTGCAAATCTTACAAAAGAGAGAGTCGCACTTGTGGATTTGAATTTTCAAATGGGCGATATAACTACTTTTCTTGACTTAAGCCCTGCTTTTGATACTTCATACGTTGTTAACAATCTGGAGCGTATTGACGAAACGTTTTTGCTCTCGACACTTGAAAAGTACAAAGATACATCGTTATATGTTCTTGCCGATCCTCCGGATTTAGAGCAGGCAGAGGTAATTACAAGCGAAAATATTACAACGCTTATAAACGTTTTAAGGAGTGTTTTTTCTTACGTCATTATCGACACTACAAGCTCTTTTGACGGAAAGACAATAACCGCGCTTGATAATTCGGATTTAATTCTGCTGGTTGCGGTTTTGAACCTTCCCTCCGTCAGAAACTGCCAGAGATGTTTTGATTTGTTCAAACGGCTCGGCTACCAGAAAGATAAAATTAAACTCATCGTAAACAGGTACATGGAAAATGATGAAATAAAAATCGAAGATGTGGAAGATGTTCTGGGGCACAGTGTTTACTATAAAATACCAAACAACTATTTTGCCATAATTAACGCCATGAACAAAGGTATACCCGCCAGCGATTTAAACCACCAGTCAAATATTGCAAAAGCCTTCAGAGAGCTTGCCGCGCTTTTGTCGGATAACTATACATACAGCACGACAAAGCAGACAAAACAGGACGAGAAAGGTTTTTTGGGATTATTCAAAAAAAAGGAGAAAAAGTAATTGTCACTCAAAGATAGATTAAACAATAATACAAAAAAAGCCGAAACGGCAGAGGGAACTGACCTTGGCGCATTTATGGGCGATGCCCCCTTAAGTCAGGAATTCGGCGAACTTAAGGAAAAGCTCCACGGCTTACTGGTTGATAAAGTAAACACAACTCCCGACTGGAGCCAATATAACGATACCGAGCAAAAAAAGCTTATAAGACAGTTTATTGAATATCAAATAAATACAAACTTTCGCACGGTTCCTCTGAATAAAATTGAGCGCGACAGGCTTATACGCGAAATTATTCAGGAAGCAAAAGGCTACGGTCCGCTCGACCCGCTTTTGGCTGACCCGTCCATAAGCGATATTCTCGTAAACGGCGCAAAGAATGTATATGTTGAAAAAAACGGAAAACTCTACAAAACTTCAATCACATTTAAAGACAATCACCACTTAAGAAACATTATAGAGAGAATTGTATCAAAAGTGGGAAGAAGAATAGATGAAAAATCCCCGATGGTAGATGCCCGCCTGCCTGACGGCTCAAGGGTAAATGCCATTATTCCTCCGCTTGCAATCGACGGACCCTCCCTTTCAATCCGCCGTTTCCGCGTTGACAGCGGCACTATGGAAAGTCTTTTGAAGTGGGGCTCAATATCCGCCGAAATTGCACATGTGCTGGAGGTTGCAGTTGCGGCAAGGCTGAATATCGTAATCAGCGGCGGAACGGGCGCAGGTAAAACAACTCTTTTAAATAGTTTGTCGGCAAAAATTCCAAACACTGAGCGTATAATAACAATCGAGGACTCTGCCGAACTTTCCCTGCAGCAGGAACATGTGGTAAGGCTTGAAACGCGCCCCGCCAACATAGAGGGCGAAGGTCAGGTCAGCGCGCGGGATTTGGTTATAAACAGTTTGCGTATGCGCCCTGACAGGATAATAATCGGCGAATGCCGCGGGGCGGAAACTCTTGATATGCTGCAGGCTATGAACACGGGTCATGACGGCTCTCTTACGACTCTGCACGCAAACTCCCCGCGCGATGCACTTTCAAGGCTTGAAACGATGGTTATGTTCTCGGGAATTGACCTGCCCGACAGAAACATAAAAAGCCAGATTGCTTCCGCAATAAATATAATCATTCAGGTCTCAAGACTCCCCGACGGTTCGAGAAAAGTGACAAAAGTATCCGAGATTGTGGGCATGGAGGGTGATGTTATCACCATGCAGGATATTTTTGTGTGGGAGCAGACAGGCACAGGGGTAAACACCGTTATGGGTATGCACTCCTCAACGGGCATCAGACCCAAGTTTTTGGATAAAATTCTGGCAAGGGGTATAGAAATCAACCAGCAGATTTTTGATAAAAACTACAGACACACCTATTTAACAAAAAACGGAAATCAGGCTGCTATGCCCTCAACGCCCGTTGCTGCGACAAATAAAACCAGAGAGGAAATTGTAAAAGGAACTACGCTGAACGTAGATTTATTAAAAAGGCTGAAAAGATGAGTTCACTCCTTGCGTCTTTGCTTTTGGGGTTTTTGACTTTTTTGCTTCTTGTTAATATTTTTTCCATAAGAATTCCAAAACAGCTCCAACTCCAAAAAAGACTCGAAAAGATAAAAAACAGACGTGTTACAGATAATTCATCAAAGATTAACAGTGATGAGTTATCTTTTCTGTACAATAATTTTCGCTATAAGGTTTTTGCGCAAAAGCTGAGCAATTTACAGCTTACGGAAAAAATAAGAAAGTTCATTGCTCTATCCGGTGTAAATATGGAGGTAGACACATTTATTATTTTAAGCCTGATGTGCACAATACCCTTCATCGCCGTGCTTGTTCTGACGGTACCAAAGCTTCTGCCGCTGAGCATTATCGGTCTTTTTATACCATACAGCGTATTAAAGGCAAAAACTACAAAGAGAAACGAAATTTTTGCCGCCCAGTTGCCCGATGCGCTTGATTTGCTCTCAAATTCACTTCGCGCCGGACACTCGATATACAGTGCTTTTGAAGTTATAACAAAAGAAATGCCCATGCCTGTTGCGGGGATTTTTAAAACGGCGCTGGATGAGATTGCCGTAGGGTCGGATGCAAAGCTTGCAATAGCTTCTTTATCAAAAACCGTGCCCGATAATATAGACCTAAGGTTTTTTATAACCGCGGTAATTTTACAGAGAGAAGTCGGGGGTAATCTGGCAAAAATCCTCGACGGGCTTGCTTACACGATAAGGGAGCGTTTTAAAATGGCGGGGCAGCTAAAAGCACAGACTGCACAGGCAAGGTTTTCGGGGTTTATGCTCGTGTGTGTGCCGCCGATAATAGCGGGGATTTTATTTGTACTGTCGCCTGATTATATGAAGCCGCTTTTGGAAACAGATCAGGGAAACACGGCGCTTTTGCTCTCTGTTTCGCTTTTGTTAACGGGAGTGTATATGATTAAAAAGATAATGACTATAGAAATTTAAGGAGAAAGTTTTGCCGCTTGAAATAATACCGATTATTTTAGGATTGTGGGCTGGCTGGGTCGTATTTATTTTTGGCGGCTCGGAGGATAACTTTCTGCGCGAAAGATTGAAAAAAACAGGCGGAAGTGTCAGAAAAAAACGTATTTTTGCAAATCTGGCACACATTCTTAAGCCTATTTCGATTAAAAACATCGCAAACAGCGTGATGAGAAAGAAACTCCATGCGCTTTTGTACTCTTACGGGGTTGCCTCAAGCGATGATGATATTTTGGAATTTGAAAGCCAGAGGCTCCTTGCACTTTTAATAGTTGTAATATTCTCTGCCGTTATTTTGTTTTTTTCATTTAACACCCTGACACTGTATTGTGTGATTATCGTTTGTTTTTTGACGTATAAATATCCCGAATACAGAATTGTTAATTTAACAAAGAAAAAACAAAGGGAATTTACAAAATTTTTCCCCGATGCGCTTGATTTGCTTTCCGTCTGTGTTGAGGCGGGTCTTGGCATAGACGGTGCAATTGAGAAAGTGGCTCAGGAGTTCAGCGAACTTTCAAAAGAGGTGAGTTTTGAGTTTACCCGCCTGTCAAGGGATGTTATGTCCGGTCTTTCAAGAGAGGATGCGCTTAAAAATATGGCAAAGAGGGTAAATACTCAGGATTTACACTCTTTTTGCGCAATGTTAATACAATCCGAGAAAATGGGTACGAGCGTTGCCCAGTCGCTCAGGGTTTATTGCGATACATTAAGAACAAGGAAAAAACAAAGAGTAGAGGAGCTTGTGCAGAGTGCCAGCACAAAAATGACCATTCCTATGATATTGTTTTTGCTGCCGGCATTATTTATAGTTATATTATATCCGGCAGTTATAAAAATTATGGAGAATATGGCAGGTTGAAATGATAGTAAAATACGAAAAACTTATGCAAATTTGCCTTGACGAGGCTTCAAAATTTCGCTTTGATACGGCGCCAAACCCGATGGTGGCGGCAATTGTTTATGATGAAAATGAAGATAAAATAATATCTCTCGGTGTACACAAAAAATTCGGAGAAAACCACGCCGAGGTAAATGCAATAGAAAACGCGGGAGATATCGATTTTTCGAATAAAACTCTTGTTGTTAATCTCGAGCCGTGTGCTCATCAGGGTAAAACTCCTCCCTGTGCGGATTTGATAATTCAAAAGGGCTTTAAAAAAGTCGTTATCGGAACATACGACCCCAATCCGCTTGTGTGTTCACAGGGTGCAATGAAACTGAAAAACGCGGGAATTGAAGTAGTAGCAGGCGTTTTAGAAGACAGATGCAGAGAGCTTAATAAAGTATTTATAAAAAATATAACAAAGAAAATGTCCTATGTGACAATTAAAATCGCAACTACGTTCGATTCAAAAATTGTTACTCAGGGCGGCGAGTCCAAGTGGATAACAAGCGAAAAATCGCGCGATTACGTACAGTGCTTAAGGGCGCAGCATTTTGGAATTTTAAGCGGCTCGGGCACGGTGCTCGCCGATAATCCGGCGCTTACCTGCAGAATTAAGGGGGAGAGGTCGCCCGAGAGAATTATAATAGACAGACACGGGAAAATTTCATTTGATTATCAGGTTTTTAAAGACGACGGCACAAGGGTTTTTCTTGCAACAAATAATTTTGAAAGGGATTTCCCGAAAAACGTTATTCCTATTGAATTTGTAAATTTTAGAGATTTGTTTTCCAAACTTTATAATTATGGCGTATATTCTATCTTGATTGAAACGGGCAAAACAATTCTTACTGCGGTTTTAAAGCAACAAATGGTGGATGAAATTTACAAATTTGTTTCGCCCAAAATTTTTGGCTCCGGCATGGATTTTGTGGGAAATTTGAATATTTTTAAAATAAATGAGGCGCTTAAACTCGATTTTACAGGCATGGAAAAAGTCGGAGAGGATGCGCTTATAAGAGCTAAGTTTTTGTATAGTGAGTAGTATGGGGGAATTTTGAAAATACTTGTTATAAACGGTCCAAACCTAAATATGCTCGGCACAAGAGAGCCTGAAATATACGGCACGCTTACCCTTGAGCAAATTGAAGATGAGCTTGAAAAATATGCAAAAGAGCTGGATAGGGCAATTGAGCTTGAATTTTTCCAGTCAAATTCACAGGGTGCGATTGTGGATAAAATCCAAAGCGCACACGGAGAGTTTGACGGGATTATTATAAACCCTGCGGCATATACCCACACAAGCCTTGCAATAGCAGATGCAATAAGCTCCGTTAATATTAAAACGGTCGAGGTGCATCTTAGTAATATATACTCAAGAGAAGATTTCAGGCATAATTCCTATATTGCGCCAAAATGCATAGGTCAGGTTGCGGGTTTTTCGGCAGACAGCTATAAAATGGCGCTTTACGGGCTTTATTGCGCAATAAAGTAAGATATGCGAAATACAGAGTTAAAATTCATTGAAATAATTAAAAATTCCCTTCGGGACAGTTCGTATCTCGGGGATGACTGTGCTTATCTGAAGGATTTTAACCTCTGTGTGAGTGCGGATTCTCTGGTCGAGGGAGTGCATTTTGATTTTAAATTTATCTCGCCTTATCTTTTGGGAAGAAAAGCACTAAAGGTTAATATAAGCGACATTTTAGCATCTGGTGCGCTGCCGAAGTATGCAACCGTGTGCCTGTGCGGCAAACTGAACCAAAATTTTATAAGCGAATTTTATACGGGACTGGACTCCTGCGCAAAAGAATACAATGTTAAAATTGTGGGCGGGGATTTGACTTTCGGGGATAAAATAACGATTTCAATCTGCATTTTTGCCGACACAAAAGGGGTGAATATTTCATCAAGAAAAAATGCAAAAGAGGGCTATATCCTTGCCCTTTCGGGGAATTTCGGAGCATCTGCCGTGGGTTTAAAAATGCTTTTTAAAAACCCTGAAATCCAAAACGAATTTACACAGGCGCATATTGAGCCTGATTTGAAATTTGACTGCGCGCGAAACATTGCAAAAAAAGCGAAAGACCCCTATGCCATGATGGATTCTTCAGACGGTTTGATAAACGCGCTCGAGTGGATTTCAAGGGAGTCAAACGTCGGTTTTGAGCTTAATTCATCACTCATCCCGAAAATAGAAGGCACAAAAATGCAGGATGTTTTATTTGGCGGAGAGGACTATTCCCTTGTTTGCGCCTTAAGCGAGAATGATTATCAAAATATTAATGATAAAACGCTTGTTCCTGTGGGCAGAGCAATAAAAGAGAAAAAAATTTCAGTAGACGGGCGCGACATAAGCACTTTTGAACGAGAGGAGTTTTTGCACTTTGATTAGTACGATAATTACTGCAGGAGGCTACTCCAGACGTTTTGGAGGAAATAAACTCCTTGTAAAACTCGGCGATAAAAGCGTAATTGAGCATACGATTTTAAAATTTTTAAATCTGTCTGATGAAATTATTATACCCTCAACACCCGCAACAAGGGAATTTATAGAAAACAGCAGCATTTACGATAAAAATAAAATAACTTTTGTGCAAAACGGTGAAACGAGGCAAAAGAGCGTATACAATGCGCTTTTAGCCTGCAAGTACAGAGATTTTGTTTTAATTCACGACGGCGCGCGTCCTTTTGTGAGTGAGTCGGACATAGAAAAAATTATTGAAATGCTGAGGACACAAAACGCTGTCTGTGCGGGATTTTTTGCTACAGATACAATAAAAATAACAAATCCGGACGGTACAATTTTAAAAACAATAGACAGAAAAAATGTGTTTTGCGCCCAGACTCCGCAGGCTTTCAGCTATGATTTAATTTTAAGGGCGCACAAAGAGTTTGCAAAGAGGGATGATTTTACGGACGATTCAAGCCTTGTGGAGGCACTCGGGGAAACTGTGCGGACATTTTGCACAAGCGGATTAAATAAAAAAATTACAACACAGGCTGATCTATAAACTCGCTCGGCATAGGCTTTTGTGAGTCGTCCTCAGGTTTTATTTCAGACGGGATAAGCTTTATCAGTTTTTGATTTGCATCCTCAAAATCCGGCTTTAGGCTCAAACAGTTGCGAAGGTTAACTATGGCAGAGTTTGTGTTGCCTTTTTTGATGTCGTAGAGCGCATTTAAGTAAAAGTACATGTAATTTGTACTGTTTGAAAAAGATATCATATACAAAAAATTCTTTGCGTTTTTCAGGTTATTGTTTGCAAGTTCAAAATTCAAAAACGCCGCCCAGCCGTTTTCATAGAGCGGATTTATGGCGCTTGCACGTCTTATGTATTCTTTTTTCAAATTTTTGTTGTCAGCGGCGATTGTTGCGGCAATTGAATGATAAGATAAAAACGGCTCGGGGTTCATTTTCTCCAGCTTTTTCTCAAGTTTTTTCAGGTCTTTTGCATATTTTGAGTTGTTTTTGTAGATGAGAGCCATCTTTAGCGCGCTTGTCTGGTCGTTTTGATTTTGAGAAAGGGATTTTTCGTAGTATTTAAGCGCCCCTTCAAAATCGTATTCGCAAAACTTCACATCCCCCAGCCCGCTTAAGGTCATAGGATAGTTTTTGTTTATTTCATAGCTTGCAAGATAATTTTTTTTGGCATTTTCTCTGTCGTTTGTAATAAACTGTGCAAGCGCCAGAAGCGAGATAACTTTGTAGTTTTTCTTATCAAAACTCAGGATATTTTCGCAGTCTTTTATGGTTTTGTGATAGTTTCCTTCAAGAAAAGTTTTCATCATAAGATGAAATTTCCTGTCCTGTTCGTTTTTTGCCAGATTGGCAAGGATTATCTCTTTTTGTATCATAAAGTTGTTTTTGAAAATACTCTCATACGGGTAGTTTTCTTCAACTTCTTCAATTGTTTCAAGGGCTTCTTTATTCTTTTTTAGGGAATTCAGAATTTTTATTTTAAAGTTAATATAAGAGAGATTTTTGGGGTTCATAACGGATGCTTTGTTTATATAAAGCAGCGCCTGCCTGTACTGGCGCGACTCGTTCATAGCCTGAGAAAGGATGTAGTTTGCATAGTCGGACTTTTCCATAAGTGACTCATTTTTGTTAAGTTCAAAAGCCGTTTCCTGAGCGGAGGCATCAAAGTGAATTGACGAATAGGCTTTTGCAAGGTATATTTCCTCGTTTTTATCAGGTGCAAAAGAAGGAAGGTAGCAGCTCCTTAAATCGTCGGTTATGTTTTTCAAAAAGTCTTTGTGGCGGATTTTCTCAAGACTTTTTGTCCCTATTGAAAAAAAGCCGATTTCATACATACTCTTTGCAAAAATTAAAAGAGCATAGTCGCTGTTTATGTTATCCAAAAGATTTTCAAATTCGTCGTATGCGACAACCACATTGCCCTGATTAAACTTTTTTGTAGCTTCGACAAAAGCCGTCCTTTGTTTCTGGGTTTCATCCAGAGTAACATCCTGCGTCTTTTTTGTGTTCAAAAAACTGTCCATTATGGTTGTAAGGCTGAAAATGCCGTCGTCTTTTAGTTTTGGCACAGTATTACTTGCGGGTACGTTTGCTTTTTCAAACTCGAGTAAATTGTCGTCTGCCGCAAAAGCGCCTGCATTAAACAGAACTGTAATGAATAAAATTGCGCAAGTGTATTTTTTCATTAAATATTTCTTTAATTCGGGTTGTAGTTATAATATTTGTCAAAAATTTGTATAAAGGTTTCTTCTTGTTTTTCGCGGTTTTCTTTTGCCATAAGCGCGTATAAGTCAAGAAATCTGTACTTTTCAAGCAGCAGCCTGTCATTTTGACTTATTTCAAGATTTGTATCACAATTTAATACACTAACTATTTTATCACACTTGAGCGATAAAAACACGTCTACAATTTTTTCATCAAAATGAGTATTTGAACCCTCGATTAAAATTTTTATCGCATCCTGTATTTCCATTTTTGAACGGTAGTGCCTCTTTGAAGTTATGGCGTCAAAAACATCGCAAACGGCAAGTATTCTGCCGCCAAGCGGGATGTCTTTACCTTTTAAGCCTTTAAAATAGCCCTGTCCGTCATATCTTTCATGGTGAGATGAGGCAATTTGCGCAACATTTTCAAATTCTTTTGATACGTAAATTTTTCCCAGTATGTCATGTGTTATGTTTACGTGTTGTTTAATGTGGCTGTATTCATCAGAAGTCAGTTTGCCTTCTTTTTGTAAAATAGAGTCTTTTATACCGATTTTGCCTATATCATGCAAAAGTGAGGCATGTTTTATTACTTCTTTTTCTTTTTCATCCATTTTGAGTTCGTCACAAATCAAAGAAGCGTACATCGTGACACGTTTTGAATGACCGGAGGTGATTTTGTCGCGCGCATCTATTGAGGCTGAAAGGGTGTCTATAAAGCTTGAAAAGAGTTGTTTTTGCTCCTCTATCAGTTTTTTCTGTTTTGCAAACAAATTGGCGTTTTCAAGTGCAATGCCTGCAGATGAGCCTATTGCGATAAGTAAATCTTCGTCTTTTTGTGTAAATTCGCCGTCATTTTTGTTTAAAACCTGAAAAACCCCCACTATCTGGTGGCTCAGATTTCTGATAGGCATGCAAAGCAGAGTTTTTGTTGTGTAGCCGGTCTGCATGTCTATTTCTTTGTTAAAACGCTTGTCCCTGTAGGCATCTTTTATGTTCACCGTTTCGCCCGTTGCGGCAACGTGCCCCGCAAGCCCTAAATTACAATCAAAGCGTATTTCCTGCATTTCAAGCCCGAGTGCGACTTTAGACCAGAGCTGGTGCTTTTCTTCATCAAGCAGAAAAACCGTGCACCTGTCCGCGTTCAGCGCCTGTTTAATTTCCTGTGCGATAATTGTTAAAAGTGTGTCAATATTTGTTTCCACGGCAATTGTCCTGCCGACTTTAAGCAGTGTTATGAGCGGGTCCTCCTGATTATTTTCGGGCATAAAAGCGGGAGGAGCCGAGTTTATGACTTTTTGTTTGTTAATTTGTTCGATTTTTGTTTTTGTGTTTTTAATTTTTTCATCAAACTCAGCCGTATTCTCAAGCCTGACGTGCAGGGCGGCATCCGTTAAATCGAGCGATTGGGTATAGTTTTCCTCCAAAAATTCTATCTGCCCCATAAGATAGAGATTTATCTTAAGCGCAAGCAGCGAATTGGAGGAGTTTGCAAGGTAGTGTGCATCGTTTAAAATGTTCAGAGTTTTATAATATCTTTCACTGTTCCATCTGTAGCCGATATAGCCGATAAGCGACATTGAAATCGACACCAGATCAAATGCTTTAAGCGAGATTGACTGCTTGTGATATTCCTCTATTTTTGCAATTTTCGGAGATTTTATATCATCCAAAATTAAATCAAATACCTTTAAAAGCCGGTCATTGATTTCTTCGCATGTACATTTTGCGATGTTTGCAGTTTTTGTCATCTAACCCCTTAATTCTATCCTTACAGTAAGATTATACTATAAAAAAAATTATTTCAAATCAGAACATTTAATCCACACGAGCATATCCATCAAAGCTCTGCCCCTGTGAGATACACGGTTTTTTTCTTCTTCGCTTAACTGCGCCATCGTTACGTTTTTGTTTTCAACAACAAAAACGGGATCGTATCCAAAGCCGCCCCCGCCGCTTTTTTGATGTGCGATTTTACCTTTGCAGGTGCCGAAAGTTTTATTTAAAATTTTCCCTGTTTTATCGATTAAAACAAGCGAACACACAAACTTTGCCCCTCTCTGGTTTTCTTTGGCATCCTTAAGCGCGTTTAAGAGTTTTTCAATTCTCTCCTGCGTGCTCGGGGCGTATCTTGCACTTTTAAGCCCCGGGGCGCCGTTTAAAAAGTCTACGCAAAGACCCGAATCATCCGCCATAAAATACTCTCTCCCGCCCTTTTCGCACTGTGCCGCCGCAAGCGCCTTTGCGTAGGAGTTTTCTTCAAATGTTGAGCCGTCCTCAACAGGGTTAAAATTTTTATCCGGAAGGACAAACTCTATCCCGAAAGGCATTGAAACGCTGTTCATTTCGTTAACTTTGTGTTCGTTTGAGGTCGCAAGGACAATTTTTAACATATTTAACCACCCCACCTGCGCTGTCTTTTTGCAAATTCAAGAATTGAATTTTTTAGCGCTTCTTCATCAAATTCAGGCCAGTAAATTTTTGTAATGTACAGTTCGCAATAGGCTATCTGCCAGAGGAGATAGTTGCTTACTCTCATCTCGCCGCCTGTCCTTATGAGCAGGTCGGGGTCGGGGATATCGGATGTATAGAGAAATTTTGAAACAAGCTCCTCATCTACCTCCTGCGGTTTTATTCCCTGATACATCATTTCTTTTATGGCGTTTGTAATTTCGTTCCTTGCACCGTAATTAATTGCAATCTGCAGGTTTACACCCGTGTTATCTTTTGTTTTATCTTCCGCTTGGGCTAAAATTTCCTGCAGCGACGGGTTAAGCGCCTTTAAATAGCCGATAAAGCGCAATTTAACGTTGTTTTGATTAAGTTCTTCAAGCTGGGATTTAATTGTATTTGCAAGCAAACTCATCAAAAAATCAACCTCCTCCTGTTTTCTGTTCCAGTTTTCGGTTGAAAAGGCATACAGGGTTAAGTATTTAACGCCGAATTTATGTGCGGCTTTAAGAGTTTTTTTAAGTGCTTCTACCCCTTTTTTATGCCCCATTGCGGAAGGGAGCATGTTGTTTTTAGCCCAGCGGCGGTTGCCGTCCATAATTATGGCAATGTGTCTGAGCTTTGTTTGCTCAACAATCCTGCTTATTTCGTTTTTTTCAAGCGTTTGCAACAATTTTAAATTCCTGAACTTTTTAAACTAGTTAAATTATAAATTAAATAAATTTAATAACAACAAAATTTATGATAAAATTAACTTAATTATGAGCGAAATTGTTATTTTATATATACTTTGCCGCTATGATGCGACAATTTACAAAATTTCAAAAATCATGGACGAGATGTTTTTTGCCTTTTTAAAACCGAGTTTGGGAACAATTAACCCTGCGGTTAAAAGACTTGTAAACCTTGGCTGTATTGAAGTTTCGGATTTTATGTCAAAAGGCGGCATGGCTTCTAAAACATGCTCAATTACCCCCTTTGGAAGAAAACATCTGAAAAATCTCCTTTTATCGCTTGAATTTACCAATCCCGCGCACATTTTAAACAACGCAAGAATAGCGCTTTTTTGTGCAAATGTTTTGAGCGATGAAGAAAAAGAGGAGTTTAAAAAAAATATTAAAAATCATCTTATACTCTTTAGCGCGCGCACTTCCGAGGCGCTTAAAAACCCTTACTGCGGTTTGGATGAAATGCAGATTAAAATTGTAAATTCAAAAATCGAAGAAGCACAAAAAATTCTGGAACTTGTATGAAAATGATAATTTCCGATGTTAAAGAAGACTCTATAGCCCACCGGCTCAACCTGTGCGCGGGAGATGAGATAATCTCCGTTAACAACAGCACGCCAAGGGATATTATCGACTACAGTTTTCTTGAAAAAGATGAGGAAATTTTGCTCCACATAAAGCACAAATCAGGCGAGGAAGAACTTTTTGAAATAGAAAAAGATTTTGACGAGGGTTTGGGAATAAGCTTTGAAAGTGCGGTTTTTGACAGAGTTAAGCCCTGCGCCAACAAGTGCATATTTTGTTTTGTCGACCAGCAGCCAAAGGGCTTAAGAGAAAGCCTCTACGTTAAAGACGACGACTGGCGCCTGTCGTATCTGCAGGGAACGTATGTTACACTCACAAACATGAAAGAAAAAGACTGGGAGCGGCTTTTGAGTTTTCATCCTTCGGCACTGTTTGTTTCTGTTCACACAACTAACCCCGAACTGCGCGCAAAAATGCTAAATAATCCAAATGCATCAAAGATTATGGAGGATTTAAAAAAGCTTAAAGACAATGACATAAAAATACATGCCCAGATTGTTTTGTGTCCCGGATATAACGACGGGGACGAACTTTTAAGGACTTTTGAGGATTTAAAAAAGTTTAAAAAGATTTTAAACTCGCTTGCAATTGTGCCTGTCGGAGTTTCAAAATTCAGAAAAGAGAAACTGCAGACAGTAAATAAAAAAATTGCGGACTTTGTCATTAATGCTGCCGAAAGCTTTAATTTGCAAATGAAAAAAAATATAGCAATGGCTTCGGATGAGTTCTTTTTGATTTCGGGGCGCGAAGTACCCGGAAGGAAATACTACGGAAACTTTGCCCAGATAGAAGACGGTGTCGGCGCAATAAGGCTTTTAGAAGATGATTTTGAAAAGTGCAGAAAGAAGTTTAAAAAAGCCCTTACAAAACCCTGCAGACTGACCCTTTTGACGGGCGAGAGCGCGGCGCGCACATTTGAGAAATTTAAAAAAGAAATAAATGTTCAGGGGCTTGATTTTGAAGTAGCGGGGGTTAAGAATAAGTTTTTTGGGGATAAAATTAACGTTACAGGGCTTGTTACAGGGCAAGATTTGATAAATGAAATAAAAGAAAAGAACGTTAAAAACGCCATTATCCCATCTGTTATGCTAAGGGAAGGAACAGATGAGTTTTTAGACGGTATAAAGATTTCAGACATAAAAAAACAATATCCTGATATCAAGTTTTATATTATTAAAGATTGTTACAAATTCGCAGAAATAATGAAGATAATTAACTCTCTGTAGCAATAATTTTTCTGTTTAGGTTTTAATGTGTTATAAAAGGTTAGAATAGGGGCTTTTATGTCTGTAAATGGTGTAAATTCTACAACGCATAAAAAAGGTTTTTTTGGAACGGTCGCTGATTCTGTTGTTACTCAAGGTAAAAATATGTTGGTAGGGGGCGCAATAGGTCTTGCAACAGGTAAAGTTGTTTCGCTTGCCGCTCCTGTTTCACGCGCTAAAATAGCGGATGAAGTTTTTGACCATTATGTAAAAAATAACAAAGATAACATTGCAGACAGTATTAAACAATTTGAAAATCTTGCCAAGAATGAAAATCTTACAAAAGAGCAGTTAGAAACGGCTGCAAATACTTTAAATAACGCGGTAGAATTGGTTCGGGGCAAGGCAAAAAATGTCGTAGAGGAATATTTTAAAAAGGCAAGAAAAGACAGGAGTGCTGATGATGTGGTAGCGCTTGCAAAAAAAGCGGCCAAAAAGACTCAATCCGTCCATATAATGGGAACATTGGCAGGTGTGGGAATACTTGCTATGATGTTCAGTGAACTATTTGACAATATTTTGCCCAAAAAAAATAAAAATAAAACCGCAAATGCTCAAACACAAACATCAAACAGTGCCCTTCAAACTCATCAGGGTTAGATTTTACTAAAAATATTTTTATAGTAAAATTTAATTATGTTTGATTCACTTTCCGAGAGATTACAAGAAATAATTAAAAAAACCGCCGGCAATGCGCAATTAAGCGAAGAAAATATGCAAGATGCGCTTCGAGAAATTCGTCGCGCGCTTTTAGGGGCGGATGTTTCGCTTGGTGTTGTAAAGTCTTTTATTTCAAATATTAAAGACAAGGCATTGGGACAAGATGTTATAAAAAGCGTTAACCCTTCTCAAATGCTTATAAAAATTGTAAATGATGAGCTTGTCGAGCTTTTGGGAAAAGAAAAAAAGCCGTTAAATCTTGATACAAACCCGTCTTTTATTATGATGTTGGGGCTTCAAGGTTCAGGTAAAACAACAAGCAGTGCAAAATTGGGTTTAAAACTTAAAAAAGAAGGCAAAAAGCCTTTGCTTGTTGCTTTAGATGTGTACAGACCCGCGGCAATTTTGCAGCTAAAGACACTTTGCGCTGAAAATAATCTTGATTTCTTTTCTTTGGAAAATGAAAAAGATGTAAGAAAAATTGTTGATGAAGCAATAAAATACGCAAAAGAAAACCAAAATACCGTATTAATTCTTGATACTGCAGGACGCTTGCAAATAGATACATCAATGATGGCAGAGCTTTTGCTTATTGAGAGGATGTACCCGCTAAATGAAAAACTGCTTGTAATTGACTCTATGACAGGTCAAGAGGCGATTGACGTTGCAAAAAACTTTGATGAGCAGTTGAGTATTACAGGTATTATTTTAACAAAGCTTGACGGTGATACAAAAGGCGGCTGTGCGCTTAGCGTTGTTTATTCAACGGGAAAACCGGTAAAACTTGTCGGTATGGGTGAAAAAATTGAGCCTTTGGAGGATTTTTACCCTGAGAGAATGGCATCTCGCATTTTGGGGATGGGCGACATTGTTTCTCTTGTTGAAAAAGCGCAAAAAAACATTGATGTTGAGGAAGCAAAAAAACTTGAGGAAAAACTCCTAAAGGCGCAGTTCAGTTTTGAAGATTTCTTAAAAATTCAAAAACAAATTAAAATGCTCGGTTCTTTTGACGGCATTTTGGGTATGCTGCCAATTCCGGGGTTAAATAAAGATGACAGGCAAAAAATTTCCCACGAGGGCGAGAAACAGTTTAAAAAAATGGAAGTTCTGATTTCTTCCATGACGCCGCAGGAGCGCAAAAACCCTGATTTATTAAATGCTTCAAGGAAAAAAAGGATTGCGCGCGGGGCAGGCATGGAATTGAGCGAGTTGAATACTTTTGTTTCGCAATTTGAACAGATGAGAAAAATGATGCAGGGCTTCGGCGCGCTGAAAAATACTTTTAAAAAAGGCTCCAAAGCCGCACTCTACGGTAAAATGCCAAAAGGCGGACGTTTCAGATAAAGGGCGCTTAAACCCGGCACAGGTTTGTTGTGCAGTGCGAAGCTGCCATGCCGGATTTAATGTATTGTCAAGCCAGCTCAGGATGAACAATACGTTGAATTATCCCTTCAAACGAATTATAAATAAAATTATGAATAGCTGTCATGCTGAACTCGTTTCAGCATCTTAGCAGCGTAGGAAACATACAAGCAGCGTGGACACAGTGCAACAGTGTGTATTAATAAGCAACGTTAATAAGATCCTGAACCAAGTTCAGGATGACAGCTATACGCCATGTTTATACACGCGCAATTGTTAAGATAAAATTTTGGTTCACTTTGTCAAACAAGTTCAGGATGACACACTATTAAATTTAGGAAAACAGATAATTGCATTCAGGAAGGCGCAACACAAGGGCAACAAAAGAGCAGGTCAAACATCGGGCGGGTCAAATAAATTTTTTTTAAAATGTCAAGTATTTTTTTGAAATTTGCTTGCAAATAAATTATGCTTGTGTTTTGATTACTATATAACTAATTAATGACTAAGGAGATATGTAAAAGAAGTGGTTAAGATTAGACTTAAAAGACTAGGTTATAAAAAGAATCCTACATACCGTATTGTTGTCATCGACGGAAGATGCAAAAGAGAAGGTGCGCCTATTGAAGAATTAGGTCACTACAATCCCAAAACAAAAGAAATGAAATTAAACCTCGCTTCTGCGCAAGACTGGGTTAAAAAAGGTGCTCAGCCTACGGCTACCGTTACCTATCTTATGAAAAACTGCGACGAAGAAGGAAAATTAATCTACAATAAAAAAGAAACAGTGAAACTATCTAAAAAAGCTCAAGCCAAACTTGAAGCCGAAAAAGAAGCGCAAGCGGCGGCTGCGGCTGAAGCTGCGGCAGCAGACGAGGCACAAGTTGAGGCGGGTGAAGCTAACGAATAAAATCAAAAAGAACACTTTATTGAGCCTCAAATCGAGGCTCAATTTTTTTATATAAAATTTTGAGGGACAAATTGGCAAAAATTTTAATCATATCACCAATAAGTATAGCAGGAGAGCTGATTATGCGCGGTTTTAAAAAAGGGTTTGAAGCCGCAGGTCACAGTGTTTGCTTTGTTGATGTAAGAAAACTCGATGAGCCTTCTTGTTTTGATTATGTCCTCTCTTACGATTACGGTTATATGATAAATCAAAACGCCCTTTTGACCGTTCAAAAAATTATTTCAATGAACCCAAAAGTTAAGCTAATCCATTACTTTGCCGATAATCCGTCTTTAAAATACGCTCATAGCGGCAAGTTTGAACTAAAGGAAAAATTTTTGGAGTTTTGTAATTCACACAAAAATAACATTAAACTTGTTTTTTGGGACAGAAAATTTTTAAATGACTTTAGCGGCTTTAGTTCTTCCTATTTCCCGATTTGTGTCGATTGTGAAATATATAAGGACTACGGGCTTGAGATGAAATACGACGTAACTTTTCTCGGGCGCCCTTTAGGCGGGCTTCGCCAAAAGATTTTAAGTTCGGTTGTGAAAAATTTTCCCGATAATTTAAAAATTTTTTCTTACCCGAAGCATTTTGACGAGAGTGTCCGTACAATGGGGGATTTTTTGAATGACAGAGAATTAAAAAGCTACAAAAATTGTTTCTGTGGCTTTGTGCAGTGTCAGGAGGAGCTTTCAAAGATTTATAACTCGTCAAAAATTAACTTAAATATAAATTTACAGGGGGATAATTCCCTAAACTACAGAACCTTTGAGGTACTTGCCTCCAAAGGTTTTTTGCTATGCGATAAAAGAGAGGACATAAAATCCTTAGGGCTTGAAAATGTTCTTGTGCAGTATGAAAGTGAACATGACTTAATCAATAAAATTTCTCACTATTTATCTTTTGAGAACGAACGAAACGAAATAAGAGCGCGAGCGAGAAAGCTCGCAAGCCAACACTACAATATTGTTGCGCGGGCGGGCGAGATACTTAATACAGTTGAGTGATTTTAAAAAGATTAATGTTAGAATGAAAATTTAAGGAGAAAATAATGGAAACGACATATACAATAAAGCCTTCAAAAAGAATTTTAGAAATCCCGAAATATATATTTGCGGAGCTTGACGAGTGGAAACAGGAAGCACGCGAACAAGGTATAGATTTAATTGACCTTGGCATAGGCAACCCCGACGGCGCAACCCCGGATCCTGTTGTAAAAGCGGCTCTTGAGTCCATACAAAAACCGCAAAGCCACGGCTACCCGAGTTTTCGCGGTAAAGATGACTTTAGGCGCGCAATTTCCCGCTGGATGAAAGAAAGATATGACGTAGATATTGACCCTATTAAAGAAGTTCAAACCCTAATCGGCGAAAAGGAAGGTCTTGCAAATATTGCCCTTGCGTATTCAGACCCGGGGGATATAAATATCGTGCCCGACCCTTATTATCCCGTGTTGTCGCGCGGAAGCTGGGTTGCGGGCGCACAGGTTTATCATGTGCCATTAACGGATGAAAACGATTATCTTCCTGATTTAGACTCAATCCCCGAGGATATTGCCCGCAAGGCAAAAATGTTTTTTATAAACTATCCGAATAATCCCACGGGTGCAACCGCTCCGAGAGAATTTCTTGAAAAAATGGTTGCCTATTGTAAAAAATACAATATTCTGCTTGTTTCGGATATGGCTTACGGAGAGGTATGCTACGACAATTACCGTCCTTTGAGCATTTTTAATATCGAAGGGGCAAGGGATATCGCAATAGAATTTCATTCGTTCTCCAAAACGTTTAACATGGCAGGCTGGAGAGCGGGTTTTGCTGTCGGTAAAAAAGAATTTATCGATGTTTTATATGCGATGAAATCAAATATTGACTATGGTACATCTTCAATTGTTCAGGATGCCTGCATTGCGGCTCTTGAAATGGATTATAAATATGTTCGGGAGATTATGGACAAATACAACTCCCGCCGCGAAATTGTTGCTCAGGGTTTTAACAGACTCGGCTGGCGCATGAAAAGAAGTTCCGCAACAATGTATTTTTGGCTAAAAGTCCCATCAGGCAGGCATTCCAAGGAGTTTTGCAGAGATGTTTTATTTAAAACAGGTGTTATGTTTACGCCGGGCGTGGCATTTGGAGAATATAGCGATAATCATTTTAGGGTATCTATTGTTCAACCTGCCAAGCGTCTTGAAGAAGCAATAAGGCGCCTTGATGAAGCGGGTATTCGCTATATGTAAACTTATTTACATAGTAAAAAAGTATGGTAAAATACAAATATAAAGTAAAAAGGAAAATTTAATGAAGTCTTTGAAAAGAAGTGAAGCGCAGAGCTTGGTAGAATATGCTCTAATACTTGCCCTTGTTACGGTAATAGCTATTACGGCTTTACAGTTTTTAGGGCAAAAAGTTAACACTGCTGTAGAAGGTGTCGGCGAGGACGTACAAACGGCGACGGAAAACGCCGCAAAGACCTATTGTGAAGGTCTTGGTGAAGGCTACAGCTGGAATGAGTCAAGCGGAAAGTGCGAAAGCTCAAATTAGTAATTTATTTTTTTTCAACAATATCTTTAAATTTGTTTAAATCCCGTTGGGTGTCTATCCCGATGGGATTTAGCGTTGTAAGTGCAACTTTTATTTTCATTCCGTTTTTAAGTGCGCGCAGCTGCTCTAAGCTTTCCGCTTTTTCAAGGTCGGATTGTTCAAGGGAAGTCATTTTGATTAGCGAGCCGCGCCTGTAGCCGTAAATGCCGATGTGTGCGTAGTATTTTGCTTCCCCCTTGTTTCTTTCGTATGGTATGGGACAGCGCGAGAAATACAGCGCGTTAAAATCGTTGTCAAATACGCATTTTACGCAGTTGGGGTCTTGTATTTGCTCCTCTTGCGTTATTTGCCTTACAAGAGTTGAGATATCGCAGTCGTTTTCAACTAAAGTTGATATTGCAAGGTCAATGACCTCGGGAGTAATTTGCGGCTCATCTCCCTGCATATTTAAAATAAAGCTGTATTCATCGTGTCTTTTTGCAACTTCGCAAATCCTGTCAGAGCCTGATTTGTGGTCTTTTGATGTCATTTCAACACGTGCGCCGAAGCTTTGCGCTTTTTCTAAAATCAGCTCGTTGTCTGCAGCAATTATAACCTCATCCGCCAGTTTTGATTTTTTGGCGGCTTCCCACACCCACTGAATTATCGGTTTATTGTCAACTTCCATGAGCAACTTGCCGCAAAGGCGTGTGGAGGCGTATCTGGCAGGGATTATAATAACTGTTTTTTCCATAGTTTTCCTTTTAGTAATACTTTTCGCCGAGTTCTATAACTTTTTTCTCGGCTTCTTTGATGAGTTCTTCTTCTTTCGGATTTCCGGATAAGTATTTTTCGTACGCTTCAAGCGCTTCTCTGCCGGAGCCCATTTTTTCATAGGCTTTTGCCATTGAATAGTAGCCTAAACTAAAGCTCCTGTTTAGTTTTACAGCCATTTTGTAGTCTTTAACGGCGCGGGAGTACATATTCATGGCTTCAAGAATAATTCCCCTGTAGTAGTATACCTGAGCATCCTGCGGGTAGCGCTTGGCAGCTTCGTTTGCGATGTCTATCGCCTTTTCGTACTGTTTTTTCTCGTAATAGTTGTATGCTTCGTTTAAAAGTTCGGTTACGATCTGTCCTCTTAAATAATTGGAAAGTTTAATCGCCTTAACATTTTTAGGGTCGAGTTCGATAGCCTTTAAGAGCATACTCTGTGCGAGTTTGGGGCTTTTTTGCTCAAGGTAGGTGAGAGCGAGCGAGTAATAAGTATCAGAGTGTTTTCCCTCCATCGAAAGGGATTTTTTATAGTTTTCAACAGCTTTCGGGTAGTTTTTTAATGCTTTATAACAGTTTGCAATTGCAAAATATACCTGACTTGTTTTAGGCTCTATCTGTTGGTACATCTTTATTGCGTGCGCCCACTGCTCGTTTTTTAAATAATCGAGAGCTAATTGATCTTTTTTTGAGTCCGTACTTTTGTTGAGATAAAAAAAAACTTTTTTTATCTCCTCGTTGTCGGGAAGTTCCTTGTGAGCTTTTTTTATAAGCTCGTTTGCAAGGTCGTCTTTGCCTTCAAGTTCATATATTTCATAAAGTTTCAAATAAGCGTTTGCGTTTTTTGAGTTTAGCTCAATTGCCCTTTTGTAAAGGGATATGGCATCATCATTACTTTTATCGAGGCTTGTAAGCAGTTCTGCAAATTCCGCATAAAATTCGCTTGTGGGTTTGAAATTGTCATTTAGAGGATAAAAATTATCGATTATATAATCAAGGCTCTTTTTGCCTTTAAAAATTTCATAAATGCCGTATTTAGCCTGTTTTGATTCGG
This sequence comes from uncultured bacterium, assembly GCA_949300515.1. Classification (GTDB taxonomy): domain Bacteria; phylum Cyanobacteriota; class Vampirovibrionia; order Gastranaerophilales; family Gastranaerophilaceae; genus Galligastranaerophilus. Next base: position 7,433 of record CASGEP010000008.1, on the reverse strand, counting down.
GATAAATCGCCAGAATTATCTGGTATTCTTTAAGTGCGGCGTTTGTCTGTCCGAGGGCAAGGAGGCTTTTTGCTTTGCCTGCGCGGATTTGCGACTCATAAAGGTTATCTCTCAGGATACTGTCGTAAATCCTTGTTGCTTGCGGGTACTGTTTTGTTTCATATAAAAGTCCGCCCAGCCTGTATTTTAAGAATATATCCTTCGGATTTAAGAATATGGCTTTCTGGTAGAGTTCGTAAGTTTTTTTGTAGTCGCCCGTTTTTTCGTATGTTGTACCTAAAATTTCGTACAAATTCGCGTTTCTGGGTTTGCTTTTGATTGCACGGGTAAATACAACCATACCTTGCTTAAGTATTTCAGGGTCGTCAGTAAGGTTAATTGCGCGTGAATAGTATTCAATAGCTTTATCGGCTCTGTTTGTGTCGTATAAAAGAGTTGCGATTTTAAACAGGGCAGAGGCGTTGTCGGGCTTTGCTTCCACGGATTTTTTATAATATTCAAGAGGAGCTGTCTTGTCGTTGTTTATTTTCTGTTCTATATCGCCCAAATATTCGTAGCACTGCGCGCATTCAAAGCCTTTTTCGATTAGTTCTTCAAACTCGTATGCACTTGCGTAGTATTTGCACTCCAGATAAAGGTTTTTTGCGACTTCAAGCCTGTTATAGTCGTCGTTTTGAAAGCCCGATTTTGCTACAAGCTCATTAAGTTTTTCAAGAGTCTTTTTGTATTCTGACGAGTTTTTATCTTTCCTTAAAAAGTAAAGCGCCGCACGCAGATTGTCGCATGCTTCCATGTTATTTCTTTTGAAAATTTTAAAATATGTTGAGCGTTTTTGCTGAATGTCGATATAGTCGTTAATTGTGTCAGGGTCTTTACTCTGTCTTAGTTTTTGCTCGAGAGAGTCTGCTTTCTGCGCACCCCAGCCGGTTTTTGGGGTACAGGTAACTGCAACTTGAGCATTTGAGCTAAGCTGGAATAAAAATGTAGTACAAATGAGGGGTATTAATAGTCTTTTTCGCATTACAGTTATTTTATAACAAATAATTCATAAAATAAATACTATCATTTGTATGAGATTTTTAAAATAAAAAAGACCCCCTCTTTTTGAGAGGGGGTTAAATTATCTTTAGAGTTTGGAATTATATTTCGAATTCGTCTTGTTGTCTTTTGGATATTGTAGCTGCATCTGCGTCTACTTCTATTCTTGCTGCTGCGCTTACGATACCTGTTGTCGGGTCTGTTGTGTTGTTAGCAATCGGTGCTATTCTTGAAGTGGGTTCTAATTGACGAGGTAAACGTATTTGGCTTATTAAGCTGTCTGATAAGTCTGCGCCGCCGAAGTCATCTGTGGGACCTTCAACATCCGGGGTAGGAGCGCAACCTTCAACAGGTTTTTCGTATACGAGAAGGAATTGTTCCATTGTGCCGTTGTTGTCAAATTCGATGAAGTGTTTTTTGTAAGTGTCGATTGCTGCACCTGCGCCGTAGTTACGAGAGCCTTCTACGAAGTGGTCTGTGTAAGTGAATGCTTCAGGTTGAGTGAATGTTGTTTCATATTCATCCATCGGGTCGAGGTTGAATTTACCCCAGTTAGCTACTTCGATGTAAGCTCTGCCTGATGCATCTGCCGTAACGCCTTCTAAGTCGGAAGCTGTTAAGTCAGTCAGTGCTGCCAAGAATGTATCGTTAGAGTCAAGGTTCAAGTTGCCTGCTTTGATTTTAGAGATTGCAAGTGTGTCATCAGCTGCATTTACGGTAACCGTTTTGTTGGAAAGTTGGTCGCTTGTATATTTAGCGTTGATTTCAATACCTGCTTTTTTGTTATCAGCACCGCTTACTACGATGTTTGTATCTTTGTCAGCGTTAGCTGAGAGTTTTGTTCTGTTCAGTGCAAGAACTGTTCCGTCAGTTGTGAAGTTTCCGCCTGCGTTAACGTTTGTTCTTGTGTTTTCAGGAGCGTTTGAATCTTTTGCTTTTACTGTTGTGTTTTTAAGAGTTATGTTCTTTGTAGCTGTTATGTTGTTTACGTGACCGTTGAATGTAGTGTTATCTGTTGTTACATTGCCTGTAATGTTGATGTTGTTGTTTCTTGCTGCATTGAAGTCAACTCTTACAGCGTTCAGGTTGCCTGTACCTGTGATGTTGTTATCTCTGCCTGCGTTGAGTGCTAAGCGTTCGCTGTAGCTCAGGTTTGCGAAGTTTGCAAGGTCTGCGTTGATATCAGCATCAGAGTTTGTAGTTGTGATTTTGATGTTTTTACCGCTAATTGTTGAGTCTTTTGTGATGTGAGTACCTGCATTGTGAGTTAATGCTTGTTTGATATCTACATTAGCTGCTGCTGCAAGTTTTGAGTTTTGAACGAATACTTCACCGTTTGCAGAGTCAACTGCGCTAACTTTTATATCACCTGTGTTTGTTTTGATGTCTGAACCGTTTTTAATTGTAACTTTGCCTTTTGTTGATTCAAGAGCGATAGCGTCGTGGTTAACCGAGTTTGTGTGAGTAACATTCATATCAAGTGTCGGGTTTTCGCCTTTTTTGTCAACTGTAGCCGAGAAGCCTCTTTTTACCAGACTGTTGTTATCAATTGTCAAGTTACCGTTTGTTGTAAGTTTCAAGTTGTTTGAAGTTCTGTCGTTAAATCCTGTGTTGCCGCTGATTGTTACGTTGTTTAATACATTTTCGTCTTCAACGAAGTTCAAGCTGTTGTATTGAAGTGTAGAGTCAGCAATTGTTGTGTTTTTGCCGAACATATTGATTGCATCGTTAGAGTGCATATTTGTATCGTTTTTAACGTTGATTGCATCGGCTCTAAGAGTTGTGTTGTCTGTTGATTCAGAGTAAGAGTTGTCTAAAGTGATTGCATCTTTAGCTTGAACAAAGATTTGTTTCAAGTGGTTTGCTGCACTTGCATCGTGGTCTGAGTGGTTTCTTGCTCTGAGAGTTGAATCTGCAGCTGAAACAGAACCGTTTTGAGCAGTTACAATCAAGTTGCCTTTAGAGTGAAGGTTTGTATTGTTGAGTTCAACATTTTCACTGCCTGCTTGAATTGTGATGTCGCCTGCGTTAGCACCTGTTAAAGAATTGCTGAAGCTGTTGTTAGAGTATGCACTTTCGATTTTTGAATTTTCGATTTTTACATTGTCGCCTGCTTTGATTGCAATTCTGCCGCCATTGTTAGCGTAGGTGTTTTTATCAGGGTTGCTTTTTTTGTAAGTGTTGTTTGTTTGAATGTGAGAATCAGAAATGTTAATGTCGTTTTGACCTTTAATTTCTATATCGCCATATTCACCTTGAACAAGTTTGTAGCCTCTGATTACAGAGTTTTTGATGTTGATGTCGGAACCTTCTTTAGCTCCTGCGTTTTCTACATAAATTCTTCCGGAATCGATTGAAGAATCAGCAATTTTAATATTGTTTGTGATTGCAGAGTTGTCGTTTTTAACTGCTTCGTGTTTTTTAACATATCCGTTTAATTCATATGTAAAGTTAACACCATCGCCTGTTACTATTCTTACATTTGAGAATGACTTATCATGTTGAGAGGGGTCTTGACCGCCGCCGTAGTTGTAGTTAAGGTTTGTTTTAATCAAAGAATCTTTGTAAACTACAACATTGTCGCCGGCAAGGCCGAGTGATTTATCAATGTTGAAGTTTGAACCTTCCAATGTAACCGTTGCGCCGTCAGCTGTTTTTAAAACACCGTCTCTGATGAATTGAGCATTTGTAACCATATCAGCAGGAAGACCGTTAGCTGTTACATTGATTTGATTTTTGTATGCTTTAAGTTCTTCTGCACTCATATCTTTAAGGTTTTTAGCACCTTTAAGGTCGAAAGTTGTTGCAGTAAATGAGTTCAAGTCAACTTGTGAACCTGCACCAAACATAATACCGTTAGGGTTGATAAGGATAACTTTACCTGTACCCATATAGCTTGAACAATCTGCACCTGCACAAGAGTTTGTTAATTTACCGTAGATTTGAGATAGACCGCCTGAAGCAAGTACACGGTTTAGAGATGTTTGTGAGTTATTTGTAAAACCAAAGTTAACATGTCCGTTTGAACCAACGTTGAAGCTGTTCCAGTCGAATTGACCAACTGCGCCTGCGCCGCCTTGAACCGTAACATCCATACGGTTACCGTCCACAGTAACACTACCATTTAATTTGTTGTTTAAGTCCGGCATAGCGCCTGCATCAATAGCGAAAGCCATTGTGCTTGAGAGGGGCATGTAGCTTAAGAAGCTAACCAGAAGTAAAGCCGATGCTAATTTTTTGTGCTTAAGTTTCATTTATGTTTCCTTTCTTCTAAAGATATATACTTTTTATATAAAATTCCGATTACTTATATAAAAACATCTGAAGATAAAAAATTGCGCAAATGTGACAAAATCTTAACAAAATTTACAATTTTTTACATTCCCGTCCTGCAAAGCTTTTGGGCGCATTGATAATTATAAAACAAAGATTTTTCAAATATACATGGCAAAAAATTTTTTTTACATATTTTAAAAGCATTGTTGAGAAAGGAATATTTTTGAAATAAATTGAAAAATGTGCCTTAAAATAAATCATTAATATGATTTATTGCCGTCATCACAGTTATATATTATTATTGAAGTGTAATAAAGCATTATTACCTGCGAAAGTATGAAAAGGAATTAAAATGCGCAATTTTAAATTTAAAAAGTTGGATATGCTGTTTTTGCCTCTGTGCCTTTTAGTTTTCTCTGCACAGGCGTTTGCTGTCCCATCAGTTCCGATTGAAGGCAACCCCATCGGCGGAAGCTTTGACCCCGGTGTTGTAGACCAGACAAACTTAATCCAGCTGAAAGAATACGAAAGAAGAACAAGAGAAAACATGGAAGAACACGAAAGAGGTCGTGAAGTCATTGAAATGGACAAAAAAATGCGCGACGAAGTGGACAAACTTCCAAACAAAGAGGTGAGTTTTAAATTAAACTCCATTAAATTTACGGGTAATACCTGCTTTACAGAAGAGCAGCTTATGGATTTAATTTGTGAAAGGGTCGGAAGCGAAGTTACAATTAACGACCTTATCACAATGGCAAATATGGTAACCGAGTATTATCAACAAAACGGATATATTTCAACAATAGCTTACCTTCCGCCCCAAAAAGTTCAGGACGGTAACGTTGAAATCGTCGTTATGGAAGGTAAATACGGTAAGGTTGAAATCGAAGGCAACAAGTGGGCAAGAGATAAATTTGTCCGCGCAACGTATTTAAAAGATAAAAATATTGAAACGGAAAAAGTATTAAACGTGCGTGATATTCAGGAAACACTGCGCGAAATGAACGCTTCAGGGTATATGAAGGGTCAGGTTTCGATGGTTGATAACGAAGAATCCGCACAATATACCGACTTAACATTACAAATGAAAGACAGATTTCCGATTGACTTTGACTTTCGTTTTGATAACCAGGGTCGTGATGCAATCGGTCTGAACCGTGCGGTATTCTTTGCAGGTATGTACAACCTCACGGGCTGGGGCGATAAATTATTGTCAACAACGGCTCTGGCAAGACGTTCTGTCAGCCAAGGTGTTTTCTATTCGGTACCTATCGGACGTCATGAAACAAAATTGAACTTAGGTTACAGCTACAGCGGCTTAACCATGGGCGAACAGTGGAAAGAATTTGATATCAAAGGTCATTCGCACAACTTCTTCGCAGGTCTTTCAAGAAGATTGGTAAAAACAGAAAACTATAAGTTATACGGCGATGTTTCGTTGGATATAAGAAATACAAAATCTACAATCGGCGAGCAAAAATTCCTTTTAAACGAATACAAAACCCGTGCATTAAGGGTTAACTTTACAAATATTAAAGATGACTTTTACGGTAAATGGTTCGGAAACATCGGCGCAAGCGTAGGTTTGCCGATAATGGATGCGTCGGATGAGTATGACGGCTACCACTACGATTGGCTTCCGACAAACAAATTCGTAAAAGTTAACGCAAATATCGCAAGGCTGCAAATATTGCCTATGAGATCTATGGCAATTATCCAGGCAGGCGGTCAATGGGCAAGCCATGGTCTTTATCCGTCAGAAAAAATGCAATTCGGCGGTATTTCATCCGTACGTGGTTACGAAGAAGGCTTTTTGCTTAGCGACTACGGTGTAACCGCTTCATTGGAATTCAGGTCGCACATACCGTTCTTAAACAGAATATTGCCCGAAAAACTTAAATTCATCGACGACAGTATTCAATGGGCTGCGTTCTATGATGCAGGCTGGTTTGGTAATGTCGGCACCGATACTTACGGTCCAAGTTATGTAATGAGTGTGGGCGGCGGTTTAATCGTCAGACTTACAAGGTACTTATCGGGTAACGTTTATATAGGTATTCCTATCGGCGACAAGCCTGAAGGCGCTTCCAACTGCCGTGTTCACTTTACAATTACATCAAACATCCTGTAGTTTGAAAATAAGTTTAAAAGCCCTGAAAAATCAGGGCTTTTTTCGTGCTATCTTTTTCTGTAATAGCCTCTTACTTTTGTTCCGTCATCCCGCGTGTATTTATCTACATAAATATAAGCACCCGAGGCAACCCCTTGTTTGATTTCATATTCTGACGGCGCAAATTTATTTTTAATTTGTGTGTCGATTATATCTTGCACATTTAAAAATTCTTCATTTGTCATATTGTCAATTGCTTTGCTTGTAAAGAAAGTCTTGCCGTCATTTAACGGTGCAATAACTTTCTCGTTAAAATGTTTAAATCCCTCTAGAGCATTAATAATAAGCGAATCTGTTTTAGTAAACAGCTTGTTTTCTACAAATTTTCTCGGGTCATCAGGACTTGTAATCAGCTTTCCCTCGCGTATTTTCTGCATAACAAGTTCAGCCGCCAGATTTTTAATATATCTGTCATTTTTTGCTCCGGGGTCATTTCTTAGCATTTCTCTTAATTCAAGCCCTATTTCTCTGCCTACTCTGTTGTTCCAGTTGTCCATGTTCTCTTCCGCTTCCGGCTGTCCTTTGTTAACTTTGCCATCTATTTCATGCCACTTTGCAAATATTGCAGCTGTCGGTACATAATATCTTTGTACCCCTATTGCCTGCATAAAAGCGTGTTTAAAGGCATCCGCTTCGTTGTTCCAGCTGGCATGATTCGGATCCGGATTTGTTTCATAACCGTAAATTTTTTGGTAATTTCCCGCTTCATTGAACATTTCTTGTTTAAAATTTGTAATAGGGTTAAGTGACTTTTTGTTTGCCATATTTTTCCTTTCTAAAAAAACTGTGTTATACTTGCCTTATGAAATTAAACAACTTAACTAAATTTACAACTTCTAACCTCCTTTCGTTACTTGGGTATCCTTGCATGTTGTGCTGCATGTATCTTGCTTTTATATTTGCAGTAATTGACAGTGTTGATCCTGAATGGGGTATTCATCCTGAAATG
>CASGEP010000007.1 GCA_949300515.1 uncultured bacterium | reverse complement strand
TGCCTTAAGCTGTGCTTGTCTTTGTGCTTCAGCTTTTCGTGCTTCTTCCTGAGCTTTCAGTTGTGCCTGACGCTGTGCCTCCTGTTGAGCTTTAAGCTGTGCTTGGCGCTGTGCCTCCTGCTGTGCTTTTAACTGTGCCTGTCTTTTAGCCTCTTGCTGGGCTTTAAGCTGTGCTTGGCGCTGTGCCTCCTGTTGAGCTTTCAATTTTGTCTGTTCGTTTGTTGATTGACCTTGACTGAAAGCACTGTCAAGCTTTGCAAGGTCTTTTGAGTTTATGCTCGGTGCAACGGATTTTGTTGAGCTGTTAAGCTGTGCTTGTATATTCAGCGGTTTTGAAGTATAAATGCTGATTTTTGTATAGCCGTTGTTTAAATCTTGTCCCGCATAGGGGAAAAGTTTGACTTCCGTGTTTTTTATATCCTCTATGGGTGCAACCGAGCCTACAGAGTGAAAAGTTTCGGGAAGCAGAATGTAATAGCTTGTATTTGTTTTTTTAATTACTTTTATCGGTTCGTTGTAGGGTTTTTGCGTGTATAGTCTGATATTGTAGCTGTCTGCGCCCGTTTTTACGTAGTCAACTTTTAAAAGGCTGTTTTTAAAGTCGCTTTCTATTGCAAAGGCGCACAGGTTTACCGTTACTATCCCCAATAATATTAAAAGAATTTTTTTCATTCTGTTAACCCTTATACTGCAATGCTGCAGGTGTAAAATTAAATTAATTTGTATTATAATATTTTATACTGTTGTAATTATACAATGAATAAACTTTTGTGGCAAAGAAAGGTGTATAATGGAAGAAACTAAAGTGGGTTTTGTTGCGATTATTGCACGCCCGAATGTAGGCAAATCAACCCTTTTAAACTCGCTTGTGGGGCAGAAAATTGCAATAACGACACCTGTTGCGCAAACAACAAGAAAAAATATAAAAGGCATTTATTCCGACGGCAATTCGCAGATTATTTTTATTGATACCCCGGGAGTTCACAAACCTTTAAATAAACTCGGCGAGGCTCTTTCGGAGCAGTCAAAAAGTGTTCTTTGCGATGTTGATTTGATTTTATTTCTGGTCGATGCCAAAGAACCGGCAGGCAGAGGGGATAAATGGATTGTTGAAAATTATTTAAAAAATGTAAATACTCCGATTTTACTTGTATTAAATAAAGTTGATTTAATAAAAGACCTCCCGAAGCGCGAATTGAATGCCTACAGCTACAAGTCGCTGTTTGACAGAGCGCTTGACAGTGTAAAGATAAGCGCTAAAACGGGAAGAAACATAAACGATTTAATTGAAAAAATAAAAAACTACCTGCCAGAAGGTGTAAGACTCTACGATGAAGATGAGGTGACCGATCAAAATATGCGTGAAATTGCCTCTGAAATAATAAGAGAGAAGATAATTTTTGCTACAAAAGACGAAATTCCCCACAGCACAGCCGTTGTGATAGAGAACTATCGGGAGGAAGATGAAATAGACAAAATAAGCGCACAGATTATTGTGGCTTCCGAGTCGCAAAAGAAAATAATAATAGGTAAGGGCGGCTCTATGCTGAAAAAAATCGGCACTCAGGCAAGGCTCGAGCTGGAGCGCATAACGGAAAAGAAAATTTTTCTCGAGCTTTTTGTAAAAGTTGTTAAAAACTGGCAAAAAGATGATAATTTTATTAAAACCCTCGGACTTGAGGCAGGGAAATAATTTTTAAAAGGCAATTTTTTTTAACTAAAATACTTTATTAATATATACAAAATATATATTGGAAAAACCATGAAAAAAGACAAAATTACATTTATAGATGAAAAAAAACTGGAAAAACAGCTTGAAAAGAAGGACTCCTTTGCCCCCGCAAAGACTGCAAGCGACCCTATAAAAGAGTGTTTTGCAAAGTATCGTCTTGACAAAAAACAAATTAAGCCTGATGATTTAATTTAGTATGCAATATATTAAAAACAGCGTGTTTTTGTACCTTACGCCCCGCCAGCGCTCCGCTCTGGTGAGCTTTTTAAGGTCTTTTGTAAAAAAACATCAAAAGTTGAGCGAAAATGAACTTACGGATAAATTCATTGAGGAGGAAAACTACTACAGTGAGGTTGGTTCGCCTCATTTTGAATTTGCGCTTGAAAATTTTTCAAACGATGAATTTTTATCAGATATTAAAAAATTCTTTTCCTATCTTTTTTGGGAACTTGAGCAAAAAGAGGCGCAAAAACCCCTTATAGAGAGGCAAAAGGCTTTTCAAAAAGAGGCAAGGAAGCGCGCAAACGATTTTAAGATGTCAAAGTTAAAGCCAACAAAAAAACAATTGTGGTACTATGAAAAAGTGTGCAAAGCGCACAATGTCGCCCAAAAGCCGCTCGAGGGCGCGACAAGGCTCGATTTAAGGAACTGGATTATGGACATAATCGAACCAAAAGTGCAGGAGGAAGATTTTAATGAATAAAACGCTTGATGATGTTAAAAAAATCCTTTTAAATGCGGGCATTGACGAGCCGGGCGCAAAAGCGCGGATAATTCTTCGCGAAATAGGGCAGATGAGCGCAGAAGATTTACTTTTGCAAAAAGAAATCAAAAATAAGGAGGAAATACTTGCATTTGCGCGAAAACTTGCCCGAACAGGCGCCCCCCTGCAGCACCTTTTGGGTTACTGGTATTTTATGGGCGAAAAGTTTATTGTTACGCCCGATACCCTTATACCGCGGGAGGAAACGGAATTTCTGGTAAATTGCGCCCTTGATAAAGTGAATAAAATCGGTACAAAAAATGTACAGGTGCTCGACATCGGCACGGGCAGCGGCTGTATAGCCTGTATGATAGCAAAAAATGCCCCTAATACAGAGGTTTTGGGGGTTGATATATCTCTAAATGCGCTCCAAGCGGCGCTTGAGAATGTGCAAAAGCTTGATTTGATTAAAAGAGTCGTCCTCAGGAAATCCGATATTTTTAATGCGCTGAGAGAAGGCGAAACATTTGATATTATTGTGTCTAACCCGCCTTATATATGTTCTTGCGATTATGATAATTTAGACAAAACCGTAAAAAACTTTGAGCCGAAAAGTGCGCTCCTTGCGGGTGAGAGCGGACTTGAGTTTTATAAAAAAATAATCCGCGGCGCAAAGAAATATTTGAACAAAGGCGGGTATTTGATTTTTGAGTGCGGACAAAATCAGGCGGATGAGATATGCAGATTGTTTGAAGAAAATAATTTTAAAGTAAGCGACGTAATTTGCGATATGGCAGGCATTAAACGCGTTGTGTGTGCTTACGCCAGTGAGAATATTTCATAAATTTCATCGTCGCTCAGTTCGGTTATTATCTTTTCTCCGGCAAAGACTGCGGCGTCTGCAAGTTCGCGCTTATCTTTTATAATTTTGTCAATTTTTTCTTCAAAAGTTGAAAGCGTTATAAACCTGTGCACCATAACGTTTTTGTCCTGTCCGATACGGTAAGTCCTGTCTGTCGCTTGATCTTCAACTGCGGGGTTCCACCAGAGGTCATAGTGAATAACGTTTGATGCCGATGTTAAATTAAGCCCCAAACCTCCCGCTTTCAGCGACAGTATCATAATTTTTTTGCTTAAATCTTCGCTAAATTCCTTAATCATATGCTCTCTTTGTTTAACATTAAGTGAGCCATGGAAAAACAGCGGGTCGCAGTTAAATTCGTCCGCAAGAATTTTCTCGAGAATTGCACCCATTTCTTTGTACTGGGTGAAAACAAGCGCCTTTTCGTCGTTTGAAATTATATTGTGTAAAATAGAAACAAGTTTTTGAGTTTTTCCTGATGCTCCCTGACTCATATCCCCGTGTTTCAGGTAGTGATAAGGGTGATTACAGACTTGTTTTAAGGACGTTATAAGTTTAAAAATCGCGCCGCGCCTGCTTATGCCGCCGCCCGAGTTTGCAATGTCCGTCATGGACTGGTGTAAAACTCTTTCATACAGCGCCGCCTGAGTTTTTGTTAAATAGCAAAATTCGTCCAGAACAACTTTGTTAGGCAAATCCGAGATAATCGACTTGTCGGTTTTTAAGCGCCTCAACATAAAAGGCGAGACTGCTTTTTTAAGCTTCTGGGCGCGTGCTGTTTCTTTAAATCTTTCGATAGGTACGGAATAATTTTTGCTAAAGTCGCTGATAGAGCCTAAATAACCTTTGTTAATAAAATCAAATATGCTCCAGAGTTCGCTTAAGCGGTTTTCAACAGGGGTGCCCGTCATTGCGATTTTCATTTGCGCCTTCAAGGCTTTTACAGCCTGAGTTTGGCTTGTGGACGGGTTTTTAATGTTTTGTGCTTCATCGATTACAAATAAATCCCAGCTGTGCTTTTTAAACTCCTCAAGGTCAATCCTCAGTATTGCATACGTGGTTAAAATTACGTCGCAGTCTATGCTAAAGGCTCTGTCAAAACCGTGGTAGATAAAAGTTTTTAGGGAGGGGGCAAAAGTTTCAAGTTCGCGCTCCCAGTTGCCCATAAGAGTGGTCGGACACACAACAAGGACGGGCTTTTTAAGTCTTTTTTCTTCTTTTAATTTTAAAATAAGGCTTATTACCTGTATTGTTTTACCAAGACCCATATCATCCGCTATGGCACAGCCAAAACCCTTGGTAACGTTGGTATACAGCCATCTGAAACCGATTTCCTGATAAGGACGCAGCGTGCCCGTCAGCATTTTGGGCAGGCTTATTTCTTCAACCCGCGTAAAGTCAGATATTATGCGCGCAAATGCTTCATCGTAATCAAAGTCGTATTCGTCAATTTTGCCCGAGAGCGCATGGTGCAGAAGCTGCATTTTATTTACTACAAAATCAGGTTTTTTCTTCAGGCGCTCAAGGAGTTTTTGTGTTTCGTCGCGGTCGATTAAAATATATTTATCTTTATATTTTATAAGCCCGTTTGTGTCCTGCGCAAGCTTTTGGAACTCCTCCGCGCTGATTTTTTCGTTTTCCCCGAGCGCCACCTCAATTGAAAAATCCATAATCTCATCAAGGCTTATGGTAGAGGCGCTTGCGCCCTGCAGAAGGTCTTTTATGTCATCAAGTCTTTTTTGTTTAATTTTTGCGTTGATAGAGGCTCTGGGGATTATTACGTTATCCATGCCCTCGGGCAGGTTAACCTCCATGCCCGCTTGCGCAAGATAGTATGTAATTTGCGTGATTAACTTGTAAACTCCCGATAAATCAAGCTCGAGGGTAACGTCGTCCAAATCTTCTATGTATTTTGTTGCCCAGTTTATCTGTTTTTCAATGAGGGTTTTTTGCATTTCATCGAGGTCTTCAAGGGCTATTACCTCATTTTTCACTTTGTCTTTTGCTAAAATCCTCATCAGGAACTTTTCATTGTCAAGCTTTTCTATGTTAAAGACGGGAATAATATCATAAGTCCCCAAAGACATTTCATCAAGCCAGCTTTGAATATCAAGCCCTAAATCATTGCCTTTAAAAATTCTTTTATGCGATATATTTTTTGTGAAATAAATCGCCGCTTTCAGGTCTTTAAACTTATAGTGTTTAACTTTCAGAAAATTAAAAATCAAATAGTTTAAATATCTGTCGATTATCTTTGTTGTTACTTCGCGGTCTAAAAACTCATTTTCAAGCATGCCCCTGTAGCATTTCAGATAGTCTTTATTTTTAAAATAAGGCTCCCAAACTATCGAAAATGTTTCTTTTTTGAATTTTACGGAGGGGATAAAATTAAGCTTTTCTACGGTTTTTTTAACGAACTGAAAGAGATTAAAGTAAAAACGGTAATTTTGAGTAACATCATCGGGCAGTTCCTGATTTTCATCAACGTCCGTAAAATATTCAAAAAGCATATCAAGGCTTATGTCATAGCCGTATTTGTTTTCGCCGTCTATGTTTTTATATCCCGCTTTAAGCTTATACAGCGACCCTTTTGACTTTAGATAGTATTCAAAGTTATACGGCGGGGCGATAAAAATTTCAGCCGAGTTGTCTTTGGTTTTTAAAATGATATCCGTTGCGCGAAGTATTTGATTTTTATTATCATAAGTATCGGAAAATTCTTCCTCTATAAGTTCATAAATTAAAGAAAGCGTATAACGAAAGTCTTTGTTCTTCTGGGTATAAGGGTTTTGATCCAAATTCAAAAGAAGCTTTTCAACGTCGTTTTTCTTAAAAGTAAGATTGTCCGCAACTATCATCTTATTTATTTTAATATAAAAAAAATTTGTTGTATAATTTTTTTATGAAATTTGCAGTAAGAATTATCAAAAACACATTTCACCCCTTAAATGTGCCTGACGGGGCTAATTTGCACCACGGGCAGAAAGTCCTTGTAAGGACGGAAAAAGGCGAGGAAGTTTTTAGCGTTTTTATTGTAAATTCTCAGGTTTTAAAACAGTGGCAAAAATTTAAACCCGAGCCCCTGCCTTTAATCCGCACAATTAACGAAAATGACAAACCCGTTTTAGAAGAACAAAAAAAGCTTGAAGTCGAGGCGTTTTTTAAGTGCAAGGCGCTTGTTGAAAAGCGCGGACTTGTTATGAATTTGGTGCAGACGCGCTACACTTTTGACAGGAAAAAAATCACTTTTTACTACACAGCGCCTGAAAGAGTGGATTTTCGCGAACTTTTAAAGGATTTAACACAGGAATTTAAAAGGGTAAGAATAGATTTAAGACACATAGGCGTGAGGGATGAAACTTCAATTCTGGGCGGACAGGGCGTGTGCGGTCAGGATTACTGCTGCTGCAGATTTTTAAAGAAATTTGAATCCGTAAATACAAAACTCGCGCGCGATCAGGGTATTCCCATGACTCCGGGGAAAATTACGGGCGCCTGCGGCAGGCTTTTATGCTGTTTAAATTATGAATATCAAAATTACCTTGAAGCGGCAAAAACCCTTCCGCCGATAGGTTCAGGCGTTATGACACCTGATGGTGTGGCAAAAGTTTTCTCGCTTAACTTTTTAAAGAAAACGGTATCCGTTAAGCTTGAGGACGGAAAAATTAAAGAGTATTCAAAAGATGATATTGAAATGCTCGACGGCGAAGTGGATATTGAAATAAGCACGGCTCAAAATGCCCTTGATTACCATGACGAGGGCGAAACGCTGGATTTAAAATCTTTAGATAACGATAAAAACAGTTCTACGGGAAATATATAATGATTGAAACAAAAGAAATTTCTTCAAAAAAACTCGCAAGTGTAGTGGCGCGAATTTTAGACGACTCCAAGGCTCTTGACATTGTCATTTTAAATGTGGCAAATGTCTGTGTGCTCTCCGACTATTTTGTAATAGCCTCCGCACAAAGCTCAACTCAGGTAAAAGGGCTGACATCAACAGTTCGCGAGAAAATTAAAGAACACTTCGGCAGAATCCCCTCGGGCGATGAAAACGATTTAAAAAATCGCTGGAATTTGCTTGATTATGGCGATGTTGTCGTGCATATCATGCACAGCGAGCAAAGAGAAACCTACGCGCTTGAAAAATTCTGGAATCACGCCTTTAAGTTAGAGCGCGACGAGTGGGAAGAAGAGTCAAAAGAATTTGCAAAATATGAGTAAATACTGATTATTTTTTCCTGTGGTAGGGTATATCCACAATATACGGGGCTGCTTTGTCCTGTTTTTGCGTTTTTGGTTTTACTATGTTTTCAAATTTTAAATAATATTTCCCTTTCTCAAGTGCCCCAAAGTTGTATTCTCCTTGATTATCCACTTTTGTGCGCTTCAGTTCCGCCCCTTCCTCGCTGCACAAAACAAGGTCAAAACCGAGCGCTCCTTTTACAATTTGAATATTTCCCTTAAATTCTTTTGCGGGTGCGCTCAGTGTAAATTCAACTTTTGTAGAGTCGCAAGGGTCTGTAACCCTTATCGGCTCAAGCGCAAACGCCTGCATATTAAGCAAAAAAAGCAGTAAAAATATTTTTTTCATGCATTGAGTATGCACTAAAGCATGATTTTTAAAATTACCTTTTAGTGCACAAAGTCAGCTAAATTATTTTTTTTATAAGCAAATTCCAAATCGTCATATCCGCCTACGTATTTGTCATTCAGGATAATCTGCGGAACGGTCGAGATGTCATTTAGAGAAAATTTTTCAAAAAGTTCTTTTTGCATTTCATCAAAGGAATTTGTAACATCAATTTCGCAAAAATCAATGTTTAAAGTTTTTAGAAGCCTTTTTGCCTTCTGGCAGTAAGGGCAAGATGTCATTGTATAAATTTGTGCTTTGTTCATAATTTTATCCTCTCTTTTTATTAATCTTAAAAAATCACTAAAAGTTTATTCCTTCAAGTTCCAAAAGTTTAATTTTATTTGTCAGTGTTCCCGAATAGCCGCCAAGACCGCCGTTTGCGTTTATTACCCTGTGACATGGAATAATAACGGAGATAGGATTGTGCCCGACTGCAACCCCTACTGCCTGAGCGCTTATTGCCTTGACTCCTCTTTTTGATGCGATAGTTTTTGCAATTTCGCCGTAGGTTGTTGTTGTGCCGTACGGAATTTTACAAAGGGCTTTCCAGACTTCCTGTCTGAAGGCGCTGCCCTGCGGTTTCAGTTTTAATTGTGAAATTTTCGGTTTTTTGCCGCTAAAGTACTCATCCAGCCACTTTTTTGTTTGTTTGAAAATTTCAAGCTCATTATTTTCAACTGTTTCGTCTATAATTTCCCAGGGGTAGTGTTTTTGTCCCAAAAGCCACACCCCGAGAAGGTTTTTGCCGTCCGATACGAGCGTATATGTCCCGAGGGCGCAAAAATACCGGCTTCTATAATTTTTTTCCAGTTTTTTGAGGCGCATAGTCTTTTACCCCCTCTATTTCTCCGCCCGACACCGCCCACAGATACAGACTTGCAACGGAACAGTACGGGCTAAAGCGTTTCTTGTATTTTTCAAAGAGTTCTTTTGTAATTTTTCTGTGATGATAGACCATTCTTAAACCTCTTTGAATAGCCAAATCATCAAAACTGAAAACATTTTTTCGCTGCATACAGAATATTAAAAGCATTTGAGCAGTCCATACGCCGATACCTTTTATGCTTGTAAGGTCGGATATAACTTCCTCATCAGTTTTTTGCCATATGGCATTAATGTCAAGTTCTCTGCTTTCCACTTTTTTGGCGAGTTCTTTTATATATCCGACTTTCCTTGAGGACACACCCAGAGAGTTAAGTGTTTCATCGGGCGTATTTAAAATGTTTTTTGCATTAATTTCTCCAAGAGCATTTTCAAGCCTCTGCCAGATTGTTGCCTGTGCTTTTGATGAAATCTGTTGTGCAACTATTTGATGAGTTATTGCCGAAAACAGGTCAGGGTCGATTTCTCTTTTTATATGCCCTATTTTTTCGATAACTTCACAGAGTTTTTTATCTTTGCCCTTTAAATACTCTTTTTCTTCTTCGCCGTAGTTAAAATACATTTTTGTGCACCTAACGGTTACCTTTCAAATTTTTAATAAGTGTATTTGTTATCTCAAACCCCGTTACGTTTTCAAAATGAATAAACATCGGGGCGGGATTTGCCTCAATAAAGACATATTCGCCGTTTTTCTTTAGTCTTATGTCAATTCCCGAGTATTTTAAATTTAAAAGTTTTAAGACTTTCAGACAATCTTTTTCGATATTTTCGGGAAGTTTGTGTTTGTTTATTTTAGCATTCCTGTCTGCTCTGAAATCAAGACTTTTGGCGAGTATTTCTCCTGCAAATATTTCCCCTGTTTCAAAAGCGTATACCCTTATGTCAACCCCGTCTATACACTCTTGCAGCTGGCAGGGACAGTTTTTCAGGGACTCTTTGCGCAATAAATCATCATCCGTCAGTTTTTTTGTGTACGCTCCGCCCCTTACGGGTTTAAAAATAACGTTTTTATCATTTTCAAGATAAAATTTCTCAAGCATATCTTTGTCATTTGTGACCGTTGTTTTTGGAATTCTTATTCCGTTATCGTGCATAATTTTGCTCTGCAGCCCTTTTTTTCTGTGCAGTTCTACCGCCTGAAGCGAATTCCAGCTGAGGGACTCTAAGGAGCACAACATGCTCTCAAGCGCCGAAACTTTCTCCCTCTGGACAATTTCCGTCGTGCTGAAAGTTACGCCGTAATACCATCTCCAGTATATTCCGACAATGTCTTTAAGGTATACTTTCTCATCGTCCAATATAATGTAGTCTTGCGCTCCGTCGGGCGACCAGCTGAATATTGGGTATTTGCGGCTGTCAAAATACTTTGCCGCGCTGCCTTCCCGCTGCAATTTTTCTAAAACGTATTTTGCGTGGTATTCTTCACTGCTTCCGATAATAATAATCATTATTTTGCACCTTTGTTTATATTATTAGTTTATTACAAATATTGCAAATTGTAACAATTTTTTATTTTTTTCTAAAGTAATAAAAAAAACTACCGATGGTAAGCATGATGACATAGATTATAAAAGGAGCGTAAACGATGTTTTGGTTGAATGGGTGTTTTAACAACAGTGCGATTAAGAAAGCTGTGGAAGGTGCGGTATCGACAGTAAAGGAGTTTTGCGATACTGCTAACAAAACATATACAACGGACTCAAGCTCAGGCTCTCAATGCTTTGAAAAAGTTACGAGTGACGAAGATAACTACGATACTTTTGTAAACTATAACGACGGGTCAACAAAATGCGCGACCAGTGAAAAATTATATGAAGTGAGTTGCGGTGTAAGCGGTATCATCGGCAACTGTATAGGCGGCATTACCAACGCGTTTAATAAATATTTCGGATTTACGACACTTTCAATGCTTGAAGGCGGCGGCACATCCTGTGATAAACCGGGCTCAAGCACGGGCGGCAGCTCTACTCCTTCGGTAGATGACAACAGCGGCACGTCGGATGACAGCACAAACGTTAGTAAGGTATACTGCGAAAGCGGAGATGACTCAAATGACGGCATAATGACGCTTGCAATGCTTGAAGAAGGTGATTCATCGGTTGATGGTCAAATAAGCACAAAAGCAATGTATGAAGAAGGCGGCAGCGACAGCGACAGCGATAAACCAAGCTGGGGTAAACCCGACTGCGATAAACCAAGCTGGGGTAAACCCGACTGCGATAAACCAAGCTGGGGTAAACCCGACTGCGATAAACCAAGCTGGGGTAAACCTGACTGTGACAAGCCCGACTATGATAAACCCGATTGTGATAATAAACCGGACTATGATAAACCCGACTGCGGCGATAAGCCCAACAGACCCGGCGGACACCATGGCGGTCACCATCACTGGGGACATCACTGGGGACATCACCATTGGGGACATCACCATTGGGGACATCACTGGGGCGGTTCACGTCCTGACTGCGGCGGCGATGACAATACGGACATACCGTCGGTTGATGAAGATGTAGATGTACCAAATACGGACGACAACGTCGAAGTGCCGCCTGTAGATGATAACGTAGATGTACCGCCGGTTGATGATAACGTCGATGTACCGCCTGTAGTAGATGACGGCGAATGCGAAGATATGCCGGAAGTTGAAGAACCCGAAGATGACTTTACCGGTGTAACATTACCCGATAACAACAACTTTGGCAGCGTAGACGGCACAACAACCATAATGGGTGAAGACGGCGCATAATAAAGTAATTATAAGACATTAGTTCATATCATGTAACCATACAAACAAAGAGGGCTTTTTGCAAAAGCATAAAACCCTCTTTTATTTTGTTTAATTATTTATATAAACTAGCACAGCTGTGCGTCGCCCATGCCAAACTGTTCAAGACTTTTTGCTTTTGCCTGAACGCAAATGTACTCTAAGTCTTCTTTTGCTTCCATGGTTCTTGAAGCTTCGGGCAAAACGCTTACGCATGTACCTTCTTTTACTTCGATTACTTCATTATCCACAGTCATTGTGCCGCTGCCTTTTATAAAAATATAAACTTCCTCGTTTTGTATGTGCTTGTGGCTGAAGGGAAGTTTTACGCCCTTTGGCATTGCACTTATTGAGATTTCACAGCTTGTTAAATCTGCCAAATCATGCAAAAATGCTTTTCCGTTTTCATAGTTTTTGCCAATTTCCGCCAATTTTCCGACTTGTACGGTTTTAAAATTTGCCATAGTTTTACTCCTTTGCATTTTGTAGTATGGCCAACAATAAATTTTCCAACTTGTCATAATCGTCAGATGGAATATTTTTGTACAATTTTTCGTTCAAATTATTTGAAATTTCCCAAAAAACAGGCTCAAAAGCCTTTGCTTTTTCGGTAAGTGAAATGAAAGTATAGCGCTTATCGGTATCTGACACGGTTTTTTTCACAAAGCCGAGCTTTTCAAGCTTTTCAACAAGGACGGTCACGGTCGGTCTTGTCCTTCGGATTTTATCCGCTATATCTTTCATTGTCATGTTATCTTTACCGTAAAGCGCCGCTAAAATATCGCCATGGCTTGGCACGAGTCCTTTTATGCCGTTTTTATTCAATTCTTCCGTGATTATATGATTTGCACATTCATGGATTTTAGCGATTATGGACAGGGCTTGTTTCATAGTGATTACACCTTAATTATGAGCTCTTGCTTTTCTTAAATTTGTGAACAAAATTATTATAGTTAGATATCTAACTATTGTCAAGCATGATAAAAAATCGGGCATAAAATTATAAATAATGCGCCTTAAAAGTACTCATTAAGGAAATTTGCGAAACAGTAAGCCTAAAATTTACTATTTTGCCGTGAGTTGGTGGCTTTCATCGATAAGCTGCATGATTTTATCATCGCTTACGGTATCATCCAAAATCACGCTTATCCAGTATTTTTTGTTCATATGCCAGGCGGGGTAAAAGTGTTCCTGTTTTATCATTTTCTCTACATTTTGCGGCTTTAGCTTTATAAGTGCAATTTCAACCGTTCCTTTTTTATTTTTTTGAATTTTTGACCCCTCTACATCCATAATTGCAAGATACCATTTCTTGCTCTTCGGGTTTCTGAAAATCCCTGTTCCCTTGAACTTTTCACATAAAAATTCCGGTTTGTTTCCGTATTTTTCTGCTACAAGATTAGTTATCCTGTTTGACTGCGGGTAGATGTAGTATTTTTTTGTAAAACACTTTTCTCTTATATCTTCAAGTATTTTCTTGTAATCTTCGCGAATTTCGCCGACAAATGCCCCCTGTCCGTTTTCCACTTTCAAAGGGAGAAATTCATCGTCGTTTTCCGTATCGTAAACCGTTCCTGATACTTTTTTGTCCTTGGTTATAGTGATAGCTGCCCTAAATGCGTTGTCTTTGAAAAGTTTTTCAAATTTCCAGCAGCCGCCGCATTTGATAAAGCCGTAGTTTTTAAGTTTGTCAAAATCGGGCAAATAGCGCTCAAATATTTTATTTTCCGTGTCCATGGCATTATTATAGCACCGTGGGGGTAAATTTAATATATTTTCGCCACGCATTTGCCCTTTAATTTTTATCCGTTAACTTTCAAGCCTGCGGCGCTTAGTCTGTTTAATCCCAAATCTATGCAATCGAGGATTGTTCTTGCGTATTCTTCGTGCATTCCGTAGAAAATGTGTGATGCTCCTTCAACCTCTATAACTCTGTTATTTTTCGGATTTTTTGTCCATAGGTTCAGTGTTTCCATAAATTTTTTCGGGCTTTCTCCCGTAACGGAGTCTTTTGAGCCTATAATAAAAGAGCCGTTGGGCTTTATGTTATAGAGTGATTTTGTTTCACCCTGCTTGCTTAAAACTGGACAGTTTTTGAGGTTTTGGGCATTGTAAAAACCTAAAACGGTCTTTGCGCTCATCGGTGAAAATCCGCCGAACAAAAACGGCAAAATGTCATCTCCCCTGCCTTCTTCAACCCAGGATTTTGCCATTTTAAAGCATTTGTCAATATTTGGCATAACACTCCACCAGTGCATTATATCTACGGGCGAGGATATGATAAAATAATCCGTAAAATCATCGGGAGTATTGCCCAGATAGTGAATAATTTTATTTGAACCGAGCGAGTGACCGCCGAGGACTATTTTCTTAAATCCCAGCTCTTTTGCGTATTTTACGTAACTTTCAACATCTTCATACACCATATTAAAATCGTCGTTAAAAGTTCCCGCGTGCCTTTGTTTTCCTGTTGAAAAATCGGTGTATGCAAAACAGGAAAAAGAGTCATGGGCGTGTGCGATAATGCAGGCAACGTTGTTTTCGCTCAAAAGCTTTCCCGTGCTGTAGAGAAGCTCATTTTGGAAAACATTTGAACAAATTCCCGTGAGCATTACAAGTACGGTGTCGCTGTCCGTGTTTCCAAACATTACCCCTTTAAGTTCAAGCCCTCTCGGTGTCCTTACTTTTATGATTTCCATTTTTGTTTCTCCTTATGCAAATTTTAAAAAATTATTCTTTCAGTTTGTACATTAAATAATCAAGGCAATCTATGCGCCTTTGGCTTGCGTGCAGCTCATCGAGAAGATATTTTCTCTGCTGCGCCAAAAGTTTTAATTTTACCTTATTGTCAGATTGGAGGAATTTTTCGATAAATTCCGCACAGCAGTTTGCATCTTTTAAATTTTGTATGAGTTCTTTATTGTCAAAATTCATAGCTGTACACCCGTTTATTTCTATTATTCACCAATTTTAAAAAATAACAAATACTTATATTACATAATAAAAAATACTTGACAGGTATATTTGAGTAAATTATTCTGATATTATGGAGTTCAGGGTTTTAAAATATTTTTTAACCATAGCGTGCGAAGGAAGCATAACGGGTGCCGCAAATTCGCTTCACCTTACCCAGCCGACACTCACCCGCCAAATTCAGGAGCTTGAACGGGAACTCGGACAAAAACTCTTTGTCAGAGGGAAATATAAAGTTACTCTGACACCCGAGGGAATGATACTGAGAAAACGGGCGCAGGAAATTGTCGAGATGGTCGAGAAAACAGAAGCGGAATTTCAGGCTATAAATGACACAATAAGCGGAGATGTTTATATAGGCGGCGGCGAGTCCGACTGTATGAGATATATTGCGGAAGTTATAAAAGAAATTCAGTCGGATTATCCGGAGATAAAATTTCACATCTCAAGCGGCAACGCCGAGGATGTTACGGAAAAGCTCGAC
Organism: uncultured bacterium; assembly: GCA_949300515.1. Lineage (GTDB taxonomy): Bacteria > Cyanobacteriota > Vampirovibrionia > Gastranaerophilales > Gastranaerophilaceae > Galligastranaerophilus. Next base: position 66,142 of record CASGEP010000007.1, on the reverse strand, counting down.
AAGGGGCTTTTGGATTTCGGGGTGTTAATTCAGCCTGTGGATTTATCTAAATATGATAATTTAGCGCTTCCCGATAAAGATGTCTGGGGCGTGGTTATGCGAAAAGACAGCCCGCTTGCCAAAAAAGACTGTGTTGAACTTGAAGATTTAAGAGGGCTGCCTTTGATTAATTCAAGGCAGGCAATGAGAAAAACCTCGGCAAAAAATGAATTTATCGAGTGGTTTTGCGGCGAGTTTGAAAATATGAATACCGTTGCGACAATTAACCTTATATACAATGCGGCGGTTATGGTAAAAGCGGGTATCGGCTATGCAATTACTCTGGATAAACTCGTAGATACTTCCGTGCAGAGCGAACTGTGCTTTAGACCGCTAAAGCCAAAGCTTGAGTCGGGGCTTGATATTGTCTGGAAAAAGTATCAGGTATTTTCACCCGCTGCAAAACTGTTTCTGGATAGATTGCATGAAAAATTTAAAAAAGAGCAGTGCTGAGCCTTGCCGTTACGGGGATAAGGGTTTAAAAATCAAACAAATTAAGACCTGTATCCTCGCTGAATTTTCTCCCTATACTGCCTTCCTGCGAGCTTAGAATTATTTCGCAAGTTGCGCTGACCGTTGATTTTACCAGATGTCCGCCTATTGTTTTATAGTCTTTTCCAGAAGCGTTCATATGCAGATGAAGATAAACCTCGCCGTCTTTTTGCGATACATTGCCAAGGAGGCTTGTTATTTCCATATACTCAGCGAAAGTTTTTTCGCTGTATTGTTTTGTTTCGGGATTAAAAAATCCGAACGTTGCCGACTTTATCGCGCCAATGCCCGTAATTTCGCCCGCCGTGATGTTGTTTTCGGTGCATATCTCCTTTAGCGCGCGGATGATTTCCGTATCTTTATCCACACGGATGAAATATTTATTTCCAAGCTTTTTATAGCTATAACCGTCTTTATTCATAACCGCTCCGTAGCTGTCTGCTTTAACAGCGGTGTTTGAGCCTGATGCAAATGCAGGCATGGACAAGACTCCGACCATTAAACCAAGACAGCATATGATTAAACAAATTTTCTTCATGGTGAAAATGTAGCATAATTCAGGGGAAAAAATCAAGCAAAGAGGATTTTGCCGCAGCAGATAAATAAGAACCGCATTTGCGCAAGCCCCTGTTTGCCATGCGTTTTAGCCGGGATAAGGCCTTGGACTGCCTGATGATTTAAAAAACTATTTACAACCTTTAAATTTAAGCATAACAAAGCTTGCAAGATAAGCTACAAACAGCGAGCTTGTTATAAAGTAGAATATTGATGATGCAAAAAGGAATTGAAAATCAAATGAAAACCCGCTTTTATACGAGCATAGCAAATAATAAAATAATATCATTGCAATGTCGCAAATAAATGCAGCAGAGAAAATTTTCATTATAATAATCGGTGAGTCTTTAATCTTTAAAAGAATGTTTTTGTATCTTGCTTTGCCTTTTTTATAAACAATAACAAAAAAGAAATAAGGGAAGAAGTTTTTTAAAATTACATACGCCGGTATAACTATAAAAAATATAAAGTCGGATAACCCGTTATATAAACCTCCTTGTTCTGATACTGACATGTCACTTGCGGCAGCAGGGATAAAACTTGGGATATAATCCGCCAGAAGCATTATAAAGCCAAGCGTTCCGACACATAAAATATTTATAACGGCAAATAATACTATTTCCCAATCAGGAAGCTTAAATTTCATAAAATCAGTTTATCAATTAATGCTAATCTGTGCAACGTTTTGATTTGTTTGTAAAAATACTCTCGAGTTTCCACATTATAAATGTAACAAGGCAAGGTATAAAAGTTGAAAATACAAACATCAAAAGAATAAAAGCTGCAAAATTTATTTGATTTTGATGTATTAAGATAAAAAACAAATCAAAACAAACCGCAATAAGCAAAATAATAATTTGAATTTTATAGTTATTTTTAAGCCTTTTTATTATCTCTTTTGACTTGTCAGAGCCTTTATGCTCCAGAATTTTTAAGAAAAAATAAAGGAAAAAATATCTTGAGATTGAATATATCGGCACAATTGTAAATAATGATAAAAATGCCGCTATGCTAACCAATTCTGCAATTAAATCGGGAAATAAACCATGTGCATCGTTGCACAGCATAAAAAAACCAAGCCCTAAAAATGCGCCGGAGTAAAAGATAAATACAAGTATAAAAATTAAAAGTATAATTTCAAAAACGAATTTTAATTTTTGTGACATAGTTTAAACGTATCAATTATTATTTTGGATGTCAATTTGAAATAAATTTATTTTTATAGTCCTGAGCCTGAATATACTTATCCGGCTACGGATTTCCTTCGAACATTAAGCAGCTTAAACAAAGTAAAATAAGGCAAAAAGAAGCCGCCAAAGATAAAATGCGCTAACGCAAAAGATGATACCACCAATATCGGGCTTTCGTGTTTCCCGTCGAGCATTGCCCATCCCGTTGCAATTAAGATTATAATAACATCTGCAATAAAGGCAGTTGTTAAAATATTTCTTTTAATTTTAGCGTTATCGTTAATTTTTTTAATAAGTTTTCTGTATTTAAAAGCGCCTTTTTTAAGAATTTTCTTTGCAAGAAAATAAAGGTAGAAATTTTTTAAACAAATATGCAAAAGAGGCAAAAGTGCCATTAAAACAAAAATAATTTTTGCAATAATGACATCAATCCCGCCAAATTTAGCATTTGCATCAATATAAAGCAAGGGAATCATTATAAACATTCCATAGAACAGGGCAAATACAAGCCAAAACAAATAAATAAAATTTATTAAAACAAAGGAGATAAATTCTAAATCAAATACACTGTAGCGAAATTTCATTTAGTCAGTCTAACACCTGACAATTGACATGTCAAGTGCCTGTTTGTAACCGGTTTAATATTTGCCATATGGGATTTTGACTTGAAATACATTAAAATACCTTGTAATTAAATTTGCACTCTGTGGTGAATAAGCAATATTGACAAGCAGGCTTGAGTCGTTTTTATTAAAGTCGTATGTATCAATTATGATTATATTTAAGTCATTATGGTTATCAATATATGACAATAATATATCAGCTCTGTTGATACCCCAATACAAGTTTTTTGTTGAGTCAAATTTTTCACTAACTGTGGGTATCAACTGCTGTTGCAATAGTGCTTTGCGGTATTTAGAAATGTATTGTCTTATTTCTTCACTCTGTGCAAGCGCTTGTGACATTTCGCTTTTGTAACTGTGAATAATCCCTGGTGTGTTATTTGGGTCCATATTTTGACTTATTATTTTTTCCTTTACAAAGTCTTGTATAGGACCTGTTTCTTCGTAACCTGAAACTACTTTTGCAAATTCAATTCTATTGGCATATTTACCAAAATCAATAGAAGCCATTAAAAGTTTAGCAGCGGGCTTTGCATTGTTGTAATTTATATTATCAACAACCTGCCCGGCATTTTCAAGAATTACTTTTGAAATATGCGGGCTACTCATTATGTAGGGTTTTAGTATTCTTAATGCTTTCTCCTTCCTTGAAAGGTCCTTACTGAACATATTTCCAAATATATTCTTAAAATTTTTACGAGGAAATGAAATGATTTCGTCAACAATTCCTAATGATTCTCTTGGTATATATGTTTCAAATTTTGGTTTTTCAATCCACATTTCTTTATTTCTTAAGTCTATATCGTACTTTTTACCTGCATTAGTATACATGTTTTCTAGTTGGCTTTTAAATATTTCAGTACTATATTGCTGAGTATTTGCCTTGTTTGAATTTGATAATGATTTTTGTTCGGTATAATTTGCGTTTTTAAGAGGGAGATTGCTTTGTATGTTATCCTTAATGTTTGTGTGCCTTATTTTCTCATTTTTTATTACATTGTCCGTGTTTTCCCGTGTTTCTTTTTGCTTATACTCATTAAATTCCACTCCTCCTTTTAATTTTATTGAAGCAAAATCATTATTAACGGTTATATTTTGAGGCGTTTGTCCGTCCGAGATAACGTTTGCACTTGCGGCGTTTGCCGGATTATATAAAACAGATTGTATTAAAGCCCGGACTAAAGCTGTTTTTATAGGTTTTGGTATTTTATTCCAGGTCTCTTTTCCTTTGTTTGCAATATCTTGCACTGTATCCATAATTGAATTAAAAGGAATTTCTCTATATTCTGCTCCGCCCTTTAGAACCGCTTGTTCGGGTGCCAAAGATGCAACATCGTCTATGCCTGAGCCGGGACGGGAGCGCCAATGTTCTTTTATCTTTTCGCCATCACGCGTGTAACTTTTTACATGTACATCTTTTTCGGCCGCTTTAATTCCTCCATATATGTATGCGATATTTATATGTTAGCAAATTAAATGTAAATGCACATCACCAAAATTACTCGGGTAATAAATAAATTTGCTTTGGTTAAAACTTATACAATTGTTAAGATTCTGCGCTTTAATCGGACAGGCTCACACACCACTTTTAAGATCCTGAAACACCAAGTAGGGGCGTAAAATCTCGTTTCGGCTTCGCCTCAAAGAATTTAATGCGGTCGAAAAGTTTGCAAGAAAGTTCATTGAAGCTGTTAAAAACGGCAACAGCGGAATAGTAAAACCTTACTTTTGCGAAAAGGCAAATTTTTTCGGGCAATTAAACGAAAGTGAATACCAATCAGGCCCTATCCAAGGCTTTTACGATACAATAGATAAAATGGGTGCATGCGGCGACGATTACGTTGCAAGGGTCGATGTAATTACGCTTGAGAAAACAATTGCGGCAGTAAGAGTCATTGAGGACAATTGGCACGGGTACAAATTTACCGATTTGCTTATAATGAATAAAATTAACGGCGAGTGGAAAATCGTTGCAAAAGTGTATGATACACTGTCTTACGAGCGTTAAGCACAAAGGTTCATCGCCCGAAAGTTGAATAATCGTTATACAAAGCGGCTCGCCCGCAGGGTTTGTCTGTGCTGCAGGCTGTTTCTCATTTAAAAAGTCTGATATTTTTATAAATCAAATAAGTCATTTCACAGTCCTTTAGCCCTCTGTGCGCGCCCTTTGTGTCGATATTCAAATGTTTTGCAACGGTTGAGAGCTTATAATTTTCAAGTTTGTAAGCTTTTTTAGCAAGCGAAACCGTGTCTACAAGGTCATTTGAGAGATTTTCATCAAAATTTATCCTCATCTCGCGATGCAAAAAACCGGCGTCAAACCTTACATTGTGGCCTAAAATTATATCGTCTTGAACAAAATCTTTAAATTTTTTCATTACCGTTTTAATATCGGGCTGATTTTTTACCATGGCATTGCTTATGCCCGTTAAACCCGATATAAAGCTGCTTATCTCTTTTTTAGGGTTTATAAGCATTGAAAAATCCGCAATTCTCTCTAAATTTCTGACTTTAATCGCGCTAAGTTCGATTATTTCATCATTTGCAAGGCTAAAGCCTGTCGTTTCTATATCAACAACGCAGAAATTATCCGGCAAAGCCTCGATAAGCTTGCCTTTCGGTCTTTTTGGCGCGCGCGGCAGTTTAATATTTTCTTCAAAATTGAGATTTAATTGCATAATTTTATTATAATATACAAAAATTTTTGCGTATAATTTTAAAATGATTGAGATTTTGGCACTGTTAACAAGGATTTTTTCAAATCCGTATTCAAACGTTGTACAAAAACGTCTGGGGCAGAAGGGCTTTAAACCTTTATGGATAAGCTTTTTTGCGTATTTTCTCTTGAGTCTTTTTTGCATTATTCCCTCGTTTTTCATTAACTGGGCGCAGTTTGATTTTAATTTTTGGGAAAATGTGGTACTTGCAGGCGTTGTAGGAGCCATCGGCAACTGGTTTTTGCTCGAGGCACTAAAGTGCGGCGAACTTTCCGTTTTAGGGCCCATTAATTCGTATAAATCAATAGTAAGTGTTATTTTCGCCTTTTTATTACTCGGTGAAATCCCCTCTCTTGTGCAGTTTTTTGGAATTTTATTAATAATTTTCGGCTCTTATTTTGTTTTTGAGTCGGGCGGGGAAAAATTCACATTTAAAATTTTTCTGAGGCGCGATATAAAATTTAGGCTCCTTGCCCTTGTTTTTACAGCACTTGAGGCTGTTTTTATAAAGAAAATTATTTTAATGTCTGATATTTTGACCTCTTTTGTGCTCTGGTGTTTCTTTAGCGCCCTTTTTTCTTTTGTTATTCTCGTCATTTTAAGGTCGAAGATTGTTTTAAATTTCTTTGTGTCCGCAAAAAGCCACGCTGCAAGCTTTTTAACACTTTGTATGTGTATGTTTTTAATGCAGTTTTCAACAAACATTGTTTTTGAGAAAATGAACGTATCCTGCGCGCTTGCTCTCTTTCAGCTCTCATCCCTTTTGAGCGTACTATTTGGCTGGCGCTATTTTAATGAAAGAAATCTTAAAAGGAAAATTTTGGGCGCGATGATTATGATTGCAGGCTCTGCCGCCGTTATTTTGCTCTGATGCTTGCAAATTAATGGCGCAAATTTAAACCCGCTAAGGATTTGACGACTCCCTGCGATGGATGTATAAATATGATTTACAACTGTCATCCTGAATTTATTTGACAAAGCGAACCAAAATTTTTGTCATCCTGAACTGGCTGGAAAATCAGTTGAGGCGAAGCCGAAACGAGATTTTACGCCCCTACTCGGTGTTTCAGGATCTTATTAATGCGGAAAGTCAGCTTGTAATGTTGCGCCCTGTTGTAAATGTTATCATATATTTACACCTTAACCTCGGAAAATATATTAAGTTTCTGCACAACATTGCATGTTATCATGTTTGTGACCAGAACTCTAAAATTTATTTTAGAATAACCGTATGGTATTAATATTGCAATAAAATATTATAAATAAAAAAATAACCATTTGACAAAAGTAATACAACTTGTTAGAATTCTGTGCAAATACATTTATGATAGTTATACTTGTTAAATAATTATATAACATGTAAGTTAACCCCTCCTTCAGGGGCTTTTTTTATGGTGAATCTTGATTGTATTTGTACTGCACCACTTCTAAGATTCTGCGCTTTAATCGGACAGGCTCACACAAAACTTTAGCTTAAAATTTTGCCTCGCTTTGTCAAATAAATTCAGGATGACAGCTGCACACTGCATAGTTGACATCCTTGGTATGTCATTACAATTACACTTGGTCATTTCAAGTTCAACACTTTGTCAAACAAGTTCAAAACGACGGATAACTTGGCGTAGCGGCAGATTTTAGCCAATCTTCTATTGCTTTTATATCGCTTAAATAATCATAACTTTTCTGTCCGTATTTAAGAATTTTCCTTTGCCGTTTACAGTTTTTATAGAGTTTCCCGCAGCCGCAGCGGCACCTTTCATATCCTTTTTGCCGGTTTTGTATGCAGCTTTGCAGTATTTTTAGGAAATCAAGCACGCTTTTTGTATCCGGCAGATTATATCTCTCTTTATAATATTCAACAATCCCTTCCGTTCCGTGTGCAGCCTCCCCAAAGGGCCAATGTTTGAATTTTTCAAAATATGAATACTGCGCCAGATACCCTATTAAAATTTTTTCAACATAGTCAATCAATCTGTAATTAGGTGCAAGAATTCTTGCAACTTCAACAGGGAGCCCAATGCAAAGAGTTCCGTCGGAGTTTCTGTGGTTGTCGGGGGAGGGGGAAATCCTTCCCCCTGCTTCATAGGCGGATATCATATTCTTCGGGTAATTTTTCGGTATATGAAGTTTTATCTTGTATTCATCTTCGATTTTTTTGTCCGAAATAACGGTAGAAAAGCCTATAAACCCTTCAATTACATAAAAATCGTCACCGTACTTTAATTCAAGGCAAGGATACTCTTTTTGCAGCGCCTTAAATTCGCCCTTTATATTATAATATCTCATCTCACAGGCTCCACGGCTTAACGGTATCGCTTAATACAACGCTTTTCTTGGGTACAATTTTTCTTCTGTAAGCATTATCAAGGGTTTGCGAGATGTCGGCATTTTCTTTCAGCAATTCTTTAAAAAGCTGATTTAAAGAATTGAGCCATTTAAAGAAAATCTCTCTTTTTCTCGGGTTTTCCTGCCATTTATCGGCAAAATTTTCCTTGCTGTTTACCGGATTTTCCACCCTGTATACATTGTTTTCGCTTATTTCAATATAATTTTGCATATTTGCACAAATGTTTTTAAGCGCGTCAAAAAGATTATCTTCGCCGTTGTAAGCCTTTGTTGCAAGCGTTGTTATAATTATTGAAATCGGCTTGTCTTCGTCGTGCCCAAAGTTTATATCCCTGTGATATTTAAGAAGCTGAATTGCCTTTTGAAGGGTTGTGCCCCTTTTATAAGAGGGAAATTCTTTAACGGATTCGCTTGCCGCAAGGAGCGATTTTTGATTTCTCATCATTTTCTCGTGCATTTGGCTGTAAAACCAGTTTATGTAGCCCTGCGGATTGCTTTTGAGCCAGTCTTTAGTTATATTTTCGTATTCTCTGTGCTTTTTATCCGTGATAAAAATAGCCTGGTTTATGGCGCCTGCTCTGTATTTTTCTTCACTAAAATGTGTCCATTCGTCAGGTATCGCAGGCAAAATATCCAAATGAAATTTGCTTTCATCATTATATTTCAGCGTCCAACATCTTCTTGAACCTTCTTTGGGGTCAAGAAGTTTTGAATATGTGCCATGGGCTTTTATCCTGTCGCCGACAAGCCTTTTAAGCTCTTTTTGGCTGATATTTGAGGTATTTAGCCCTTTTTGGAACAAACAGATTAAATCAACATCATATTCACACCCTTCTTGCGGCTTAATTGCGCTGCCAAGCGCAAATGAGCCCTGCGGATATATTTTGGGGTTGTATTCTTTTAACTCGGAATTTTCTCCCGCAAGCCATTCGCCAAGCGCTTCATATCTTTTTTCGGCATCCTTGTATTTATCCTCTGGAATGGCGATATCCTGCGCTATTTGATTTAATTTCTTTTCAATTTCACAATTCTCTTTTGTCAACATTATTTATCTCTCCCTTTGTCATTAATTGTCAGTGCATATTCAAAATCTTTGCTTTTATCATTCATATTGTAAATTTTCATCGGCATATCCGCCCTTGGCAAAATGAGTCTGCCAAATTCAACATTTGCGCTTACGGGCATTAAAGGAAAAACATTGAGAGGTGTGCCTTGAGGGTAATTGTATTTAATATCTTCAAGAGCTTTCCTTGCAATTTCTTTAAATGCGCAAAGCTGATTTTTTGCCTTTATAACGTTTGTATTAGGCTCTTTTACCTTTATAGTCCAAATATCACAATCATTTCCAAGAATTTTTTCAATCCTTTCGTTGTGATTTAACCCGCTTAAAGAAAGATTTAGCACGGGCGTTTTTTTGCGGAGTTTTTCAGGTTTTTCAAAAATAAAATCGGGCTCTTCAAATTCTTTTTCCCAGCACCAATCCTGTTTGTTGTTTGTTCTTTTTAATTGGAAAACTTCCGCGCCGTATACATCGGTGAATAAAGAGCCCAGAAGAATTAAAAGCGGCTGCGGGGCAAGGGCGAAAATGCTAAGGTGTTTTATTGTATTATCTTGAAGATATGGTTTTACTTTTTTGTTAAACTGTGTTCTAAGGCTCTTTTCTTCAACATCCCAAAATATTTTTTCGCTGTCATCCCAAGGAGATTTAAGGCTCAGCTCTATTATATCCCCGTCAGGGTATCTGTCGGGCAAAAGAGCGCAGGCAAGCTCTTTGCCGCTTATATGAATTGCCCTTTCTCCTATTGAAGAACAGTATTTTACAATTTTTGATTTTGCTTCGGGTATAATGCTTGTGACTGTAAGAATTCTATCCTCGTGTTCTTTTTTCATAAGGCGCAGCTTCTCAACCGTATAAATATCAACCTGTGCTTTATCTATAATGTCAGTGTGGTGCTCTTTGCACAAAAGCATAAGGTTTGTAATATCTCCCGCAAGTTTTGGCGAAAGGTCTTTATCACCCCGCGGGCCGTTTTTGCTCGCCGCAATAATGTGGGCAATATTTGAAGTATTTACTTTAACACAGGTCAAATCTTCCTGCCACAGCGGTTTGTTGCACCCTCTAAATTCGCAGCGCCCGCCGGCTTTAGACCACAGTTCAAAAACCGTGCCGGCTTTAATTCTCCCTCTTGTTTTCTTGTTGTTTTTGGCGTTGGTGCCTGAAGTGTCTTTTGGCATAATAATATCCTCCTCTGTATCGTAACTTTATGTATAAAACAGAGTCGGCCTGCCTTGACATTTTTGTACATAAAAAGTACACTGTAAATGAAGAATTATTTGTGTCGGCAATTTTATTGCCGACCCTGTTTTTATTTTTTTATATTACATCAAATTGTAAGCATGGGTCAACATGTAATTTTTTTCCATGGAAAAAAATTTTAGCGCTATGACTCTATTTTTAAAGAAATTTTAAAAAAAATTGAAAATAGTTGTTAAAAAATTTAATTTCTGATATTATATTTTTGCCCCAAAAGGAATGTCAAAGGAACGGTTTATGCAAAGTCAAAAGTATAATTCCCTGTTGAAATTAATTACAAATGACGGCGGACATATAAAAGTAAACAGAAAACTTATCGCAAAATACGGTATTGAAACGGCTTGTGTATATTGTGAGCTTGTTAGTATGCAGATATCCGCAAACAGGGGGCGGGAAAACTATCTTTTTTACGATTTAAACTGTTTTGCGCTCAATACCGAGAAAATGAGCGAAGATTTAGGCATATCCCCCCATAAACAAAGACTTATTCTGCAAACTCTGCAAGCGGACGGCCTTATACAAGTGTATTACGGCGCGGGCAAAAACAGAATGATTAAAGTGAACGATAACCCCGATGTTCTGTATGAAATTTTAAACCCGGCACAAGACAGCGAAGAACTCTTTTTTGAAAATCTGGCTTATGATATAAACGTGCTCAAAGAAGCCATTCTTAAGGGCATAAAACAGTTATATAGAAAAGAAGAAAAAGATAAATTTAACTATTATCTGAAAAAGTATTACAAAAACGGGGAAGAAAGGCTTTTTCAATGCGTGCTTGAAGATAAAAACATAAAAAAAGAACTCGCAAAGTTGAAATAGCCATATACGGGCTTATTGTGAAATTTCGTTTATCTTAAAAAACGGGGCACTGTTGCCGGATACTTTTGTATATCTACCTGGAGTGCGCCCCGAAAGAATTAAGATACGAAACCCGGGGAGCGCACCTGCGCCCCGTTAAAATTTAGAACGTTTAATTTTGTCATTTTGAATTCTTTTATTCCGTCATCCCGACCCAATGTACCGTCATCCTGAATTCAATGTACTGTCATCCTGAACCCGATATTTTGTCATCCTGAACTTGTTTCAGGATCTTATTAATTGTGTATGTTGGTATGTTCTATCTTACGCATTGCTCCTGTAGAGTTTTGTTCCAAAACTCCTACGTCGCCTATCGATAGTTGCGCCTTGCGGTCTTGCTCATCGCAAGCCCTTAAGGCTCACTCCGGCTTGCGCATTTCGCCCACTCCGTCGGAGTATGGCTCAAGCTTCGAAAGTACGGAGAAAGAGGCAAACGCTCAATTTCTACGGGCTTCGCCCTTGAAATTTTACGCTTATTGCATCCGTCAAATCACGAAATCAAAGATTTCGGATTTGTCGTAGGATTCTCACCCTCACATCGAGGGTTCTCACCCCTCAAGCTAAAACAGTGTAGTCCAGTGTCGAAATTGCCGCCTTGTCCTTCGACAAGCCGTCTAATTTCTCACATCCTAAAACTTTCTTGCTTTCGCCCACTCCGTCGGAGTATGGCTCAAGCTTCGAAAGTACGGAGAAAGAGGGATTCGAACCCTCGATGCAGAATTCTCCACATAACACCTTAGCAGGGTGCCGCCTTCAGCCACTCGGCCATTTCTCCAAATATAAATCTCAATAATAAAATCCTATCAAAAATACTCAAAACAATCAAGATTTTATAATTCGATTTTGTAAAAAATATGTCAAAATATTGCCATGTTCTATATTTGTAGTAATAGCTGTATCGCATACGGCATAAGGGATACAACCGTATGTAGAAAAATTAAGGGGTTGCAAAATTTTATTTTTATTGTATAGTAGAGTTGAAACTAGGGTTATGTCGGTTTCGCGAAGTTAATGTGTAGTAAGTAAGCAAAACTCGATTTTTACCCTGTTTAAAAAAAAGAGAATAATGAGGATGAAACCATGACGAAAAAGCTAATGGCAGCTTTGCTAATGAGTTTTTGCCTTTTTTTAGGTTCTCACGGCAAAGCACAGGCAGCACAATCGCCGCAAGAAGTTCAAAAAGCAATTGCCCAAACCGCGCTTAAAATGGGCGTAGACCCGTTTGTTGCGCTCAGCATTGCAAAACTTGAATCTAATTTTAATCCAAATAAGAAAAACCCCTCGGGCGCAGTCGGATTGTTCCAGCTAATGCCCGATACGGCGCGCAGACTGGGCGTAAATCCGCACGTACAGCATGAAAACATCAAAGGCGGAATTATGTACTATCAAATGATGTACAAAAAATACGGCTCGATGGATTTGGCTCTCGCCGCTTATAACGCCGGTCCGGGTAACGTCGCAAGATACAAAGGCGTCCCTCCTTTTAAAGAAACAAGAGCTTTTATTTCAAGGATTAAACAGGAATACAATGCCCTAAAGGCTGACCCTGAAATTAAAAGCGTAGTTTCAAGTACTCTGTAAGTTATAAACCCGCCGCACGGCGGGTTTTTTAATGTTTATAATATTCCGCGGATAAAAATTTAACGCATGATTTTACTGTGTGATTGATTTTACTATTTTATATATCAAACGCAGGCGGTTTTCATCGGCATTTTTGAGAATTTTGTTCAGTTCGGGGATGATTAATTTTATATCTTTTTTGTGCGATATGTTTAGAACTTCTGCAGGTTCAAGTTGAAACACTTTTGCATACTTTTCAATTAAGTCGGCAGAAGGGTAATTTTTACCTGTTTCAATGCAGCTCTGGTGCTTGGTTGCAATGTTTACCATTTCTGCCAGTTCAGACTGTTTTAAATTATTTTTTAGTCTCAGCTCTCTTATCCTTAAGCCAAGTTGTTCTTTAATGCCCATTTTTAACCTCTTAGTCAATGTTAAATGTAATGTCATGATTATTGAACATTGTTTAAGGTTATATAATTGGCTTGAAATCTATTTATTATGTTATATTATAATCATGCTATGTATTAGGTTAAGAAAAATTAATTTAATTACTTAAAAAGTACAATGAAAGGCGGATTATGAAAAAAGTTGTTCTTCTTGCGTTTATTGTTTCCTCTTTATCCTTTGCAATACCTATTTATAGTGCTTTTGCATCAGGGGATAAAACACAAAAAAGCGGTTGTTGTTCTTATCATGGAGGTGTTTGCGGTTGTTCGGCAGGTCGGGCATTGTGTTGTGACGGTACATTAAGTCCTGCCTGTGGTTGCAATTAGAGGTGTGCTATGAAATTAAGAGCTATAATACTTACATTTGCCTTAATCTTTGCAATAAATATTTCTGTTTTTGCGCAAGGTTACGGCGCTGGATATAAATATGTTGATGGCGGCGGCATTTATACAAATTCGGTTATTCCTTTGTGTGCTACAAAATATAAAGATAGTGAAGATAATTTTGTAAATGTTTCAAATGTTGACTTGTCAAGACTAAAGGTCGGAAAGTCCTACAAAACAAATATCTTAAAACTTGTTGAGATAGGTGATGCAGGAATTGGTGCTGCTGCAAAAAACGGAAATATAACTAAAATTCATTATGTAGAAACAAAAAAGAACAAAGTTTTTATTCCTTTGTTATTTTTTCCAATTCATGTTGATAAGGTTGAAACAGTTGTTTATGGCGAATAGAAAGGTGAAATATGAAAAAAATTATTACTTTATTTTTGTTGGTTTTTGGAATTTTATTATTTCAAAATGCAAAATGTTATTCCATGGGTTTATTCTATACAGATGCAAATTATCCGGTTACGGCAACGGGGGTTAAGGTAAATGACTTATCGGAATTAAAGGAAGGTAAATCAGAGGCTATTAATGTTTTGTGGGTAGTTGAAGTTGGCGATGCGGGGGTTGATAAGGCTGCAAAAAACGGAAATATTAAAAAGATAAGTTATATTGATGTGCGCGAAAAGACTGTTTTTATATTTTTCAAAAAAATAACAACAACGGTATATGGCGAGTAACTCCAAGACATACATTTGCCCGATAAAAACTATCGGGCAAATGATTTTATTTAAACAGTAGCATTTATCACATTTAAAACTTCAAAAGAATCTTCAATACATCTTTTTCCTTATTCTTTTCAAAAGCTTCAAGGGCTTTATCAATAGGGTAAATTTCGCTTATAAGCGGTTTAATATCGAGCTTTTTTGAGCCCATAAGCCTTACGGCGGGGGCAAATTGTCCGCAGCGCGAGCCTAAGATTGTTATCTCATCCACAACAACGGGTGCTAAATTAAGCCCTTCTTTAGCGGCGATTGTACTTTTTAAAACAAGCACGCCCCTTGGTCTTGTCAGTGCCAAAGATGTTTCAAATCCGCCTGTTGAGCCTGTTGCCTCAATTACAATATCAAAAGTTTTATTATCCTCGGGTCTTAAATCTTGCAGCATTTTTGTTTTTACACCCGCCTTGCGCGAGATTTCAAGCTTGTTTTGGTGTTTGCCTATGTGCAGCAAATCAACATTTAGGGCATTTAGCACAAGCGCTATACAAAGCCCCAGCTTACCATCGCCCAAAAGTGCAACTTTGTCGGCAGGTTTTATGTGCAACTGTTCGGTTATCTCCATAGCAGCAGCCACAGGCTCGACAAATGTTGCCTCCTCGTCGCTTAAATTTTGGGGTACTTCAAGTAAATTTTCAACAGGCAAGGTAAAATATTCGCTAAAACAGCCGTCTTTTTGCCAAATGCCCAGAGTTTGACGGTTGGGGCAGTGTCTTTGCAGGTTTTGTGCGCACCAAGGGTCATTGTTGCAGCCGCAGTTAATTTCACCTACAACTCTTTTGCCCATCCATTTAAAATCACACTCATCGCCGACTTTTACCACATCACCTACAAACTCATGTCCTAAAACACCCTTGTAGCCCATGTACCCTTTTGTAATTTCAAGGTCGGTATTACAAATACCTGACATGCGAGTTTTAATAAGCACTTCGCCTTTTTTTGGCATTGGTGTTTCATAGTTATCAACAAGTTTTAAGTTTTCATCAAATACTACTGCCTTCATTTGCTAAAAAATCCTCCAAATCTCTTTTATGCTTCCACTTTTTGCTTTGAAACTTCTTCTACATATTTTATTGCACTCACACCCGCGACGGCTCCGTCTGCAACTGCTGTAATTACCTGCCTTAGAGGCGTTACCCTCACATCCCCCGCCGCAAAAACTCCGGGGATTGAAGTTTGCATTGTTTCATCGGTCAGAATAAAACCTCTGTTGTCTTGTTTTAGCTGTCCGTTAAAGCTTTCGCAGTTGGGGCTGAAGCCGATGTAGGGGAAAACGCCGTCTGTTTCAAGTTCTCGGGTTTCATTTGTTTTGGTGTTTCTGATAACAACTTTTTCTACTTTATTTTCGCCCTTAATTTCTTCAACGACGCTGTCCCAGATAAATTCAATCTTATCATTGTCAAAGGCTCTCTTTTGTACGATTTTATCCGCGCGAAGGGAATCTCTGCGATGGATTATATAAACTTTTTTTGCAAATTTTGTTAAATAATTGCCTTCTTCAACAGCGGCATTGCCCCCGCCTACTACGACAACTATTTTATCTTTATAAAAAGCGCCGTCGCACACAGCGCAGTAGCTTACACCTTTGCCAGTAAATTCTCTTTCCCCCTTAACGCCTAATTTTGTTGACTTTGCTCCTGTTGCAATAATTACGCTGTGCGCCTTATACTCGTCTTTCAGTGTTTTTATAACTTTAGGGTTTGAAATTAAATCCACGCTTTGGATTTCTTCCATGGGGAATTTTTGAACATTAAATTTATCAAGATGTTCTTCAAATTTTTCACTCAACTCCCACCCTTCAATCGAGGGAAAACCTATATAATTTTCAATCTCAAGGTAATTTGTCGGCTGCCCGCCCAACAAAGACGTGTCAATTATCGCGCAGTCTATATTCCCTCTTGCGCAATACACTCCGTGGTATCAAAAATCTTCTCCATTTATCCCAAATCTCCTGATATTTTTTGTCCTACTACTTTATATTTTACTACATCTTTTTGAATTAGCTTATTATTTAAGTACTTTTCTATAATATATGTATCATAACCGACAAAAATATTCCCGTTTAATTTAAACTCGGGGCTTTCTTTTTGGACTATTTTCATATTCCCGCGGGTATTTGATTTTACCCTTTGGAATTTCAAGGTCTTGCCGTCCAAGTTTTTTTGCGATTCGACCTGAATAGAAGAACTTGCACCTGTGTGCACGTTTTCTAAAATTAAAGTGTTACCATATCCTCCTAATGTCCATATATCGACGCTTATTGTATTAAAAAGTTCCGGATTGTTTGTTTCACTTAATTTTGATGTGACATGCCATGTGCCAAAAAATCCCTTGGGGATTTCATCCTTGCTCACACTTGCGCGTAAAACCTCTGCCTGTGCGCAGTTAATCGTAAACAGTAAAATAAGTGCAATTAAAATTTTTCTCATATCTAAAATATAATAATTTTTTTACAAATATCATACTTTGGATTGAGGCAGAATTTATGCGTTATTGTACTATATAAGAGAGGAGTTTTAGTTTTGAGAAAAATAATAACAGTTATTTGTCTTGTTATGTTCGGTATGTTGTGTATTATTAACTACACCATGCCTGCCGATGCCGCAAGAAAAAACACAAAAGAAAAACAGGAAGCTCCAAAGGTTGATGAAGAACAGCTTAAGGATATGACGCAGAAAATCGACCTTTTAACAAGGAAATTTTACACGCGCGAGCTTTATTCACCCGAGGACAGCGATAATTTAATAAATTTAAAATTACAGCTTGATGAGATTATGAATACTACACCCGAGCCTGTTTATGCGCCGCTTTACTATAAATTGGGCACATTATATAAATTAAGAGGCATGAGAGCAGAGTGCATTGACTGCTTAAAAACAGTCATAGAGAACTTTTCGGATACGGCATACGGTCCGAAAGCGCGTGAAGTGCTCGCCGAGATGGGTATTGAAATTAAAGAGCCGGAGCCTGTCATAAGCGAAGATGAAGAGTATGATGAGGATGAAGAATTTTACTAGATTAAGTTCAAATTCATATCTACCATATTCATAGTCGCAAGCATGGAAAGCCCTATTAAATCCGATGAGCCGGTATCAATTCTTGAAGCCGAAAATTCGCTGTACTCGTTAAAGTACTCCTCGGCGCGAATTCTCATATTGTTGTACTTATTATACTCATCTTCATTTTCGGCATTCATTATGCGATAGTCAAGCTCATCCATAATGTCGTCATAATCTTCTCTTATAGAGTCGTTTTGTGTAAGTCCCAACTTCCACATAATTTCATACCACGGGCGCTCTTCATAGCCTTCTGTTTCTTGGCTTTTTTCCTGTTCTTGACTTGCTCTTTCGATTTGTTCCTGAATTATGGCGGCTCTTAATCTTTCAATATCTTTGTCATAATCATCTGTTGAAACAAGGTTATATTGGCTCATAAGAAGATTAAGCTTGTCTTTTTGTTCAGCTTTTTCATCTTGCGAGGTTATATTAAAAAGATATGAATAATTTGTAATTGAGCTGATAGGAGAAATTGCCATAGTTCTTTTCCTTACCTTATACTTTTATTATTCCCCGATATTGTGTATAAATAACACTATTTTATGATTTTTTTATATAGTGTATAATAAATTTTGTAATGCAGAACGAACTACACAATCCGAGATTTAATAAACACGGCTATATACAGGTATATACCGGAAATGGCAAAGGCAAAACAACAGCCTCGCTGGGTCTTGCGCTTCGGGCACTGGGGCGCGGCTGGTGCGTGCTTATTATAATGTTTACAAAAGGCGGTTCGGATTACGGCGAATTGTATTCTTTTGCAAATTTGTCTGATGAGATTAAAAAATGTTTTAAGATAGTAAACGCCGGAGCGGATAGAATAGTATACCGCGATAACATTGACGAGATTGACAGAAAAGAAATCCAAAAAGGCTGGGATATCGCGCTTGATGCCATTAAAAACAATAAATACCAGCTTGTAATTCTGGATGAAATAAATATAGCGATAGATTTAGGTCTTATTGACTTAAATGAAGTGCTTGAAGTCTTAAAAAACAAACCGAATGATATGGAAATTGTACTTACGGGCAGAAATGCAAAAAAAGAAATCATCGAAATTGCACATCTGGTATCGGAAATTGTTCCCGTCAAGCACTATTGGGATATAGGGGTAAGCGCAAGAGAAGGTATGGAGTATTGAGCAGAAAAGAAAAGTGGCAAAAACTTAAAAAAAAGCTGAACAATGCGGTGTTTATCGAACTTGTCATATGGATTGCCGTAATCGGTTTAATCTCGGGCGCCACATATACATATTTTTATTTTAAATTTATAAAGCCAAACTTGTATACCATATACTTTAAAGATACCGACGGGCTTATAAAAGGCTCCCCCATCAGGTTTATGGGGCTTGTTTGCGGGCATGTAAGAGAGCTAAAGTATCACAAAGATTCAATTGAGGTGCAAATTATTATAACAAAAAAAGGTGTAAAAATCCCCTCCGGTTCTGTTGCCTCGGTTGAGTTCAGCGGTATAGCAGGCTCAAAGTCAATTGAAATTATGCCGCCAAAGAACAATTTAAGCGATATCGGCATTGTAACAAAGGATACCCTCAGATTGACCGATGTTTTGGATGAGTATATGTACATAGGAAAAGCCTTTGCCTCACTTAAAGACTTTGTGGATGCGATTAATCAGGACACAATTTTAAAAGTTTTCAGCGCCATAGACGAGGCATCGCCCATCCTTAAAAATGCGGATAAAACGGTAAGCGAGGGAAGTTCAAAATACCATGAGTTTAACAGGAGAGTTGAAAACATTATCGAAAGCGAGAAAAAACTCGAAAAAACTCTTGATAAAATTAACATTAATACCAAAAAAATTGACTCTTATTTAAAAAAATAATTTTTTGTGATATATTTTTGCAAAATGGAGATTTAAAAAAATCAATGGCAGAAAATTTAGTTGAAGTAGTAGTTGATGTTGAAACGACAGGACTTGATTACACAAGAGAAAAAATAATTGAATTTGCAGGTGTTAAGCTTGTTAACGGTGTTGTCACAGACAGTTTTGAAACCCTTGTTAACCCTCATCAGCACATCAGAAAATCTTCCCAGGCAATTCACGGGATTAGTGAAGAAACGCTTGAAGGCGCACCCGAGGAGGAGGAGATTTTCCCCAGAATTTTTGAATTCATAGGGGATGGGGTAATTGTTGCACATAACGCTGTTTTTGACTTTAGTTTTTTAAACAGAACATCAAAAAGACTTTATGATAAGCCCCTTGAAAATCGCTATGTGGATACCCAGATGATGTTTAAAGAAGTTTATCCGCAAATGGAATCCTGCGGTTTAGAGTGTCTTATGAATACTTTTAATGTTGATTTTTCAACCCGCCACAGAGCAATGGCGGATGCCATGGGGCTTGCACAGTGCTACCCGAAATTAAAAGAAATGTATTTTCAAAAGTACGACTGGCAATTATCCCAAATCCAAAATACGGATTACCTTTTTGAAAGGTATTTAAGGCTTCATAATGCAATTAGCGTTATGCAGTCGGAAATTCAGGACCTGAGGTCTATTTTTAAGATATATTTTGAAAAGGGCGGCAAAGACATTGTCGCAAACTCGGGCGAGGTGCTCTCTTACAATTCCAAAAAGACTTTTTCTTATGACTTTTTACAGATAAAAGACATTTTGGACGATATAGGCGCGCTTCCGAAGGCTGTGAGGTTGAATAACGCATTTGTCGACAGGCTCGTTATGGGTAACGCGCTGGATGAAGAAACTAAAGACAAAATTAAAGCCGCGCGGATTGCTATTAGTGAAAATAAAACCCTGCAGGTGAAAAAGCCCGAGCACAGCGGTTCTTAGCCTTGATTATTAAGAAATGTAAATAAAAATTGTCTATTTTGTATATAAAAAGGCAATATTTTTTGCATGAAATTTTTTATATAAGTACGAGAGAGATAAAGAGAAAAAACCACCACACGAGAGACATTTTATACCACACATACACGAGAGAAGCGATGAGAGAGATCACACCACACAAGAACTTGAGGATTAAAAACCAAGTTTGCCCTTCCTTTTTTGGAAGGGTTTTTATTTTGTGTTAAATATCATGCTCTGTTGGGTAATTTTCATTTTTGATTTAAAAACTAATATTAAATTAACGATTGCGAAGGATTGAGTTAAAAAAGGAGAAAACCGTGCAAAATATTGAGGGACAAGCGCAAAGCGAGATGTTTGCGAAGATGTTTATGGCTGCGCCGAAAGTCGAAATGAAAGAGCTTAATAATTTGTTTCTTGAGCTTTGTTATAAAGCATGCAATTTAAAGTGTAAACACTGCTATATCGAGAAAAATCCCTATAAACAGGAAAAAGACTTTATAGCGCTTGATAAAATAAAACAGGCATTATTGGATACAAGAGGAGAAAATTTAACTTCAATCTATTTAACAGGCGGGGAGCCGCTTTTGCACCCTGATTTCAATACAATTTTAAGGATGTGTTTAAAGTTTTCAAACGTTACCGTTATCTCAAACGGATTTTTAATAAATGACAAAAAAGCCCGTTTTTTAAGGAAAATTGACGACGAAAACAACTTTGAAACAATTTATCGAATAAGCATAGACCACTTTGACGAGCTCAAAAACGACGCAATAAGAGGGCGCGGAAGCTTCAGAAAAGCTCTCGGTGCGGTTTTGAACCTTGCAAAATACGAATTCAACCCTATAATAAGTGTCTGCAACTACTATCGGGAGTCGCAAAAAGACCTGTTTGAAGGCTTTTCTGCCCTTTTTGAAAAGTATAATTTTGAAATCGAGAATATCAATTTAAAAATTATGCCTTATTTTGAGAAAAACTCGCAGTGCGAACCCATTGAAGATTATAACTTTGATGCCGAAAAGCTCGACTGTTATAACTCCCGCATTTTAAGCGCAAACGGAGTCTACTCCTGCCCTGCGCTGTCAAACGACTTTCGCGCAAGGTCAGGCTCCGATATGTCAAATTATTCAAAAAGAACATTTTTGGACACAAATATATGTTCAAAATGTATAAAACATTTCAGTAAAAATCAGGCAAATGACTGGATGTAGCTTATTCTTTCGGTCTTACAAAGTCTTTTAAATCGCGGATAATTTCTTCTTTTGCCGCAGGAATAAAGAATTTGTAGTTATCAAGCTGTTTTTTCTCGCCTGTTTCGGGGTTAAAAAGGAAAACAGTCGGAAAGCCCATTACATTGTAATCCTGAATAAGTTTCTGGTTGTCTTTGTTGTCGCAGTTGACAAAAGCAACGGCATATTTTTTCTTTACTTCTTTTGTTTTAATTACCTCATCAAAGACAGGGGCGAATTTTTGGCAATAGCCGCACCAGTCAACGTAAAACCAGATTATAACGGGTTTATCTTTCTTCAATGCTTTTTCAAGCGAGCGTCCGCGGTCATATTTTTTTGAAATGGGCAAATCCGAACCCATTGAAAGAGAAGGAATGTAGCCGTTTACACCGAGGAATGTAACAAGAGAAAGTATTAAAGCCGCAGCCGAGAGTACCAGAGAAACGATAACTCCTGCAGCCAGCATTTTTTTATGACATTTTTTTTCGTTATTTTCTTCACTCATAATTTTCTCTCCGTTTTCTATGATTTCATTTTACTATATAAATTTCAAAAGAGGCAAATCTTTTCAGGAATTAGCACCGCAGCATTTTTTGTACTTTTTGCCGCTGCCGCACGGGCACGGGTCGTTTCTGCCGATTTTTTCATGTTTTACTTCGCCCTCGTTTTCTTTTATACCTAAAATATCCGTAAATACTTTTGAATTGTACAAAATCTGCGTGGGGCTGTATTTTCCACCCTGTTTGCCTTTGAATTTTTCAAGCACCTCTGATGTTGAGCAAAAATTTGTATCGAGCGCAAAATTTATGACCTGAAGGAAATTTTCATATTTTTTTGCCGCCGCAGCAACCAGACCATAGGGGACTTTATCGCTTTTTAAAAATTCTCTTATGCACTCCTTTGCCCCTTCAATTTCGGAATTTGAATTTTCAAAAGTTTCAAATATTTTATAAAAAGTACCCAAAAACGGCACTACATAAAGCCCTTCGAGTTCGTCAAAGTATAATCCGACGTCATAGGTGCATTTATGATTTGAAAAACCGCCGATAGCATTTTGAATAAAGTCGTCGCTCTGCTCAAATTCTTTAATGTCAAAAAATCTGTACTCCTGCGGCGTTTGGATGTATTCTTGCGCGTCCGTGCCGTCGTTAAGGGCGCTTATAAGGTCATCTGCAAGCTTATTTGTTGTAATAACGCCCATTTTAGAGTCCTTAAAAGTTTTTTCCCAGTTGTCTTTAAAGTCCGCTATAGAATTTTTTATTTTTTGATTTTTTTCTTCATTTTTAAATGTCGCACATTTAGAATTTGAAATGAGGCACTTTATGGCTTCTGAGGCTGCTTTGTACAAGTTAAGCGAAGATATAACATCGTAAATTTCAAGTAAATAATACTCTCCTTCAAACTCTATAGCTCTCGCCCGAATGAAATCCCCGCGCGATATTCCCCTTAAATTTACCATTTTAACAAGCGGAATAAGGCAAAAATCCTTTTCGCAGGTAAGAGAATACGCTTCATAGGCGTGTCTGAGGACTTTTTTTATCTCAAAAACCGATGTAATACTTTCTCTGAGAGATTTTGTTACGTCAGGGTTTTTTTGCGCCCCGCTTTGCGAGTAATAGTCCAAAACCCTTGTGTCATCCTGCATTTTGCCGTCAAGAAGATACTCAATGAGCACTATATTCAGCTGGGATTGCTTTTCTATGTTTAATTTATTTTCTTCTACGTATGCCTGAAAATCCTCTCCCAGCTTGGCATTTGTGGCTATAAAATCCAAAAGTGACTCCATTTCAACAGACAGTGCGTTTAATTTATCTACAATGCTTAAACTCATTGATTTTCCTTTCTTTTAAGGTAAATTAAGTACTCCGTATTTCCCTGTTTTGCACCCTTTATGGGACTTTCGATTATTCCCTGTGTTTCAAGGTTTAAACCCGTGCAAAAATCCTTAATGTCATCAATAATTTTTTCGCGGATTTTTATATCTTTTACAACCCCGCCTTTTGCAATATCCTCTCTTTTTGCCTCAAACTGCGGCTTAATAAGTATTACAAGTCCGGCGTCTTTGCTTATAAAATTTTTGCAATTTTCAAGAACTTTTTTGATTGATATAAACGACAAATCCATACTCAAAAACTCGGGCAGCTCTCCCTTATAATTTTCGCCGAAAATATCCTCAAAAGAGCAGGTTTTAATATTTACGTTTTCTCTCGAGATAACTCTTTTATCGCACCTCAGCTTCCATGCAAGCTGGTTTGTTCCGCAGTCGACCGCAAAGACTTTGGCTGCGCCCTCTTGCAGCATACAATCGCAAAAACCGCCCGTAGATGCGCCCATATCAATACAGATTTTATCCTTTAAATCTATTTTAAAAAAATCAACGGCGCCTTTAAGCTTCAGACCGCCGCGCGAAACGTAGGGAAGGGTTTTGATTTCAATTTTGTGTGGTTTTTCTTCGCTGAAAAGTTTTTCTTCATCAAAAAGCTGCCCCGCTTTTGTAACCGGTGTGTCGTCAATTTTGACATTTCCCGCCAAAATCGCACTGCTTGCGGCGTTTTTTGTTTCAAAAAATCCTTTTTCAAAAAGTATTAAATCAAGACGCTTTTTCATTATGCAAAATACTGTTCTTCCTGAATTGCAACGGATGAAATTTGAGAGGCGCTTACGCAGACTTTTTTAATCGGTCCGTTTGGCAAAAATTCAAAAACTTTATTTGAAGGAGTATTTATGACCTCCTTTATCTGCTCATAAACTTCAAGCGGATTGTCAAAATACAAAACAAGCGGCGCCGCAAGGTTTTTTAAAAACACAAGCACTGCCGTTTTAACTTTTATATTTGAATTATACTGTTGACTCACTTTGGCTCTCCTCTAAACTGAAAAATTCTGTTGCATTTTTGCTTGTAATGTTTTCAACTTCACTTAGGGCTGTGTCTTTTAAGTTTGCAATTTCCTTTGCGGTGAAGATAATGTATTTTGGCGCATTTTCCTCCCCTCTGTGCGGGTGTGGGGTTAGATAAGGGGTATCTGTTTCAAGCATTATATTTTCTAAAGGTATTTTAAGCGCAACTTCTCGGACTTTTTTTGCGTTTTTAAAAGTTACAACGCCGCCAAGCGCAATAAACCAACCTTTTTTAATACACTCGAGAGCAAACTCTAAAGAGCCTGAAAAACAATGCATAAGGACTTTTTTAGCTCCCATTTGCTCCAAAATATCAAACGTATCTTTGTGAGCCTCTCTATCGTGCACAACTATGGGCAAATTAAGCATGTTTGCAATTTCAATCTGAGTTTTAAAAACTCTTTTTTGTATATCGACAAATGTCTTGTCCCAGTAGTAATCAAGCCCGATTTCGCCTATTGCGACCACTTTTTTATCGTCCGCAAGCTTAATCATCTTCTTTGCAACATCATCACTGAACTTTTGCGCCTCGCTCGGGTGTACGCCTATTTGAGCATAGACGTTTTCGTATTCGTGCGCCAGATTTAAAACTTTTTCAAAAGTATCAGGCTCAACCCCGGGGATGATTATTTTTTCAACGCCGAGATTTAAAGCCTCCTCTATCGCAAGCTTCGGGTCATCAAGCATATCAAGATGTGCGTGGGTATCAATTATCATAGCTATATAATACCAAAAAATCGGCATTTAAGGTATAATATTTTTAAGCGAAAAGCAGGCGGACAATCGCGCAAAGTTTTAAATTTTGTGAGGAAAGTCCGGACATCCCAAAAGGCAGGTTGCTTGAGAAATTCAAGTGCGCGCGAGCGTGAGGACAGTGCCACAGAAAAGTAGAATGCTTGGTGAAGCCCTTGCGTGCTTGCTTTTGCAAGTGCAAAAGGCGTAACTTCAGATGAGCGGCGCAGGATAATTGAGGCAGCGAACTTGCCATTGCAAGTGAGTACTGCCGAAATACCCGCAGCAGCAATCTTGATACTAAGCGATTGTGCAACGGCGGAGTAAGAGCCCACCGCTGAAACCGTGAGGTTTCAGGCATGGTAAACCCCAACCGGATGCAAGTTTGAATTTGTAAAAAGGGTGCCTTTTCCCGTTTCCTTTGTGAAAGTTACATAAAAAAACGCATTAGACAGATGATTGTCTGAAAAACGGAATCCGGCTTATTGCAGGCTTTTCGCTTTTTATTTTATATATTTTGACCAATTTTCATCCAAATTTTGAAAAAAATTGTGCGCATCAAGCACATCATCGTAATTTATCGGCTCAAGGCTTTTGTTTCTTGCTTCTTCGTCGATTTCAAAAGAATTTTCAAGCTCTTGTGCGCCTATTCCCAAAGTTGCCATACCAAAGCATTTTTTGCAATGTTCGCATTTTATCTGGAAAACAAGAAGTCCTTTTTCGCTTCGCATTATTTTAATCGAATTTTCGTCAAAATTGCTTTTGCAGCGGCAGCAGTGCATATTTATTATGAGTTTTTTTATAGCGTTAATTTCAGACATATTTAAAATCCCCATTATTAATTTTTATTACAATATTTTCTAAAATCATAAAGTTGTGATGTGTTTCTGTCGATTATATGAATATAAGAATAGGTTGTTTAGAAAGCGAGGCAAATTATGTTCGAAGCATTCGGTTTAGTATTTTTTGCAGCGGTAGTATATTTATTTTTGGTTGTTGTACCTGCTGTTATTGAATACTTTGGTTCTGAAGAATTTGCTAATTCATATTTCAAACATTTGTCCAAAAGCTATCTTAATTCATTTGGACGATAGTTATTTATGCATTTAGACACTCTTATCCCCCTTTTGTTCCAAAAAACTTGAAAAAATAGCCCGAAAGGGTAATAATATAAAAGATATGAATTTACTAAAATTTTTCATATTTTTTATATTATTTTTTTTCGCAGCTCCCGTAAGCACTCCGGCACAAGAAGAACAACAAGAAGGTGAGGCGCAGCGCTTTGTGTTTGCAATCGATGAAGCGGATGAGGCGCTTGAGGGCAGTATTGAAATAACCGAGGAGAAGCCGTTCTTAAGCGATTTTATAGAGGTTGAAGATGAATATGCGGAGGATGAAATCCTTTTGGAAACGGATTTTAATCCGACCTACAGGGTTAATCAGATAAAAAAAGTTTCGACATATTCAAAAACCCTTGAAATGCCGCAGGCGGAGGATGTAAAAATCGGAAACTCGAAGTTTTCGCTTACTTCAAAGTCAAACGAGTATAACGACTCCAACACTTTAAACAAAAACCTCCGTCAGGAGCTTGGCGCAACCGTCAGGGGAAAATACTTAAGCTTAACGGGCGGGCTTGAAACAACTTACGATACGACAAATATCACCTCCGCTTCAAGAGGCGCTTTTATTACCCCGAGTATAAAGCTTGGCAAGCGGGCTTCAATTTCTTTTAAAAATAAAATAAGCGGTCAAAAATTAAACAAATATGAGCCTATGGTGGGTATAGACTATAAACCCAAATACATTAAAAACAGCTCTATCTGGATGGGCGCGGGTGCTACGATTTTGGATAACAATATGCAGTCGCAGTCGCTTAATTTAAAAACTAATTTCTACGTGTTTTAAGGGGTGAAGATGAAAAAAGTAATATGTCTGTTATCGTTTTTATTGTTGATTATCGGGACTGCAAGCGCCGCAAATGAGGATATAGACTATAACAACACAAATCTTCGCCACAAAATAGCCCAGATGGTGATAGTCGGTTTTGAGGGCACAAAACTCGACAAGCAAAACCCGCTTACCGATGATTTGATAAATGACAGAATTTCAGGCGTAATAATATTCTCACAAGGTGCTGCGGACGGCTCGAAATATAAAAACGTAGAGAGTCCGAAACAGTTAAAAAAACTTATCTCGGACATCAATAAAGCTTCTAAAACAAAGCTCTTTATAACAATTGATCAAGAAGGCGGGCGCATAAGCCGTTTGCCTTCGGATAGGGGTTTTGACACACAAACGCTGTCGCACAAAGAGCTTGGCGACAAAAATGACGAGATGACAACATACCTTGAGGCAAAAAAAATTGCCTCAACTCTTAAAGACTTGGGTTTTAACATGAATTTTGCCCCCTGTGTTGATTTGGCGCTTAATCCCAATTCAAGCGTGATTTTTAAGGCGCAAAGGGCTTTTTCGGATGATCCCCTGAAGGTTATAAAACATGCTAATGCTTATATTCTGGCGCATAATCAATACGGAATTTTAACAGTATTAAAGCATTTTCCGGGTCATGGCTCGCTGAGTGCGGACACTCACAAAGGTTTTTCGGATGCCACAAACAGCTGGACACAAAAAGAGCTTGAGCCTTATCTGGCGCTGATTTCAAGCGCGGCTGCGCAAAATGTTATGGTATCGCACATTTTTAATAAAAATATTGACGATGAATATCCCGCTTCGCTCTCATACAAAACGGTAACGGGGCTACTAAAGGGCAAACTGGGCTTTGGCGGGCTTGTTATAACGGATGATATGCAGATGAAGGCAATTTCCGATAATTACAGCTTTGAAGATGCAATTATTTCTTCTATTAATGCAGGCTGCGATATTATAATTCTCGGGAACAATCTTATAAATGACGGCAAAGACAGCGCACAAAAATTTAACGACACCGTTTTTAATGCCGTAGTTGAAGGTAAAATTGACCCCAAAAGAATTGATGAGGCGTATGAAAAAATCATGAAAGTAAAAAGCAGGCTTTAGCTTTCCTGATTATCGGAAGGGCTTTGTACATCGGGGCTGAACGACCAGATTATCGCAACAAGCCAGCCCAAAAAAGTCCAGCCTAAAAATATGGTAATTAAGGTTATGGGCAAAATTTGATTATGTTTTCTTGCCGCGGCAATTATAAGCGGCAGAAAATACAGCGCCAGAGCAACAAAAACGCCCATAATAATCCAAAAAAGCATAAAATAAAACATTAATACAAAAAGTGATTCAACCATTTTTATATCCTATTCGTTTTCCTGTGTATTGAGCGCAGGCTCCTGTCTTTTAATTTTTAATTTCACAATTCTTGCGCCGTCTGTTTCAAGAACTTTAAAAGTAAAATCGCCGATTGTGGTAATGTCGTTTTCTTTTGCAATGTGTCCGAGATACTTAACAACAAGTCCGCCGATAGTGTCCACATCTTCATCATCAAATTTTATGTCAAAATATTCGCTGAACTCATCCAGCCTCATCATTGCATTTGCGACATATTCATTATCGTAAATCTGTCTTATATCGGCTTCTTCTTCGTCAAATTCGTCCTGCACTTCGCCAAAGATTTCTTCTAAAACGTCCTCAAGAGTTATAAGACCCGAAACACCGCCGAATTCATCAATTACAATAGCCATCTGTGATTTTTTCTCTTTAAATTCAAGCACCATGTTATCCATAGTCATTGTTTCGGGAACCAAAATCGGCTCGCGGATTATCTCCTTGAGGTTGACTTCGCGCCCCTCGACCATAAGCGGATAGACGTCTTTTACATGCAAAATGCCCATAATATGGTCTAAATCGTCATTGTAAACGGGATAGCGCGTATACTGGTTTTCTATAATAAGTTTGTTTAAATCATCCGTTGAAATATCAATGGGGACACTTACCACATCAGGACGCGGCACCATGACCTGTTTTGCAAGGGTGTCTGAAAATTTAAAGACGTTTTGCAAAATTTCTTTTTCGGTGTCGTTTAAAACGCCCTCTTTGTGAGACTCGTTTATTATCATATCCAGTTCTTCAACAGAGTGCACAATATGCGCACTGTGTGCCGGAGGGATTTTAATGAGCGATAAAAGCCAGTTGCCAAGCCCGTTTAAAAGGAATATAAACGGTGTGAAAATTTTTGTAATCGCATACATCGGGCGTGCAACAAAAAGTGTTGTACGCTCGGGAAACTGCAGCGCGATTGACTTTGGCATAAGTTCGCCTATTACAACGTGCATAAACGTAATTAACGAAAAAGCCAGCGTTACCGCAAGAGAGTGCGTTGCAAAACCGCGCCATGCCTCGGGAAGAAACGTAAACACAGGCTCAATAAGCCTTACAAGAGTAGATTCGCCGACCCAGCCAAGACCTATACTTGAAATCGTAATACCGAGCTGTACCGCAGCGATTGTCTTATCAAGGTGCTCAATGCCGCCAAGAGCAATCTTAGCATCCGTATTCCCTTCGTTTGTAAGCTGGGAAATTCTGGTTTTCCTGATACTTACAAAGGCAAACTCGCTTGCTACAAAAAATCCGTTTGAAAATAATAAAAATGCCACCACTAGCAAATTAAATATCAAACTCTGGTCTATATCCATTTTATCTCCCTAAAGTGACAGTTAATATTATACCCTAAAATGGAGATTTTTCAAGTATATGTCTTGATATACGCAAAACAGAGGGCTTTTTGGGAGTTTAAGTTATTTCTTTTAATATTTTTATAGACCTTGAGGGTCTTTGTGAGTGGGAGTCAGTGTATTTTTTTAAAAACAGAAAACATTTCAGGCAGAAATTTTCATCGACAAGGTCGTCGTAGCTTGTTTTTTCGTTGTTTTTACAGTCTTGCTGCGCAATCAGAAACTCTCTTATCTTTTTGTGTATTCCGATATAGACATTTGAGGCGTATCTGCACTCCCTGCAGACAACTCCGCCCGAAGCCGTTGAAAAATATGCGCTGTCTTCTATGTTGCAGCCGCATTTCAGACATTTTTTAAGCTCTATGCCATAACCCGTCTGCGCCATAAATTTAAGCTGAAATCTGATTACATGGAGCAGTATTTCGACTATATTGTCCGAGTTTGAAATTCCGTCGAGCGCACAGTAGAAAAGTTCGTAAATTTTTTCGTTGTTTTCGCTGTCCTCGTCACAGTCCGTGCAAATAGCACTTATGACCTCGGTTAAATACATTGAATAGGTAAGTTTATCAAGGTTGGAGCGTAATTTATTAAATGTATTAAGCGCTTGAGCCTCGCAAATTGTGTCAAAATTCTTCCCGTTTTTTAGCATGATTTTATTTGCCACAAGCATTTGCATTCTTGCTCCAAGTTTGGATTTGGGGCGCTTTACCCCTTTTGCGATGCCTTTTATAAGTCCGTATTGGCGTGAGAACATAACGACTATGTTGTCATAGTCGCTAAGAGGGTATGTTTTTATGTTTATTGCCTCTGTTGTAAAACTCTCTTTAATACTTTTCATTAATTTTATTTGTGATTTGTTCTTTTATATAGTTTGCACAAAGTTCTTCCACACTTGAAAAATCTGCATATATCTGCTCTTTGGGAAGTATTTTTGAAAACAGATTTGTGTAAAATTCCTTTTTGTCGTTTTCTTTTGTGAAAATATAAATTTTTGCAGGTTCGCTGCACTCGCCCGCCGTTTTTATAAAATCAAATATTATTTCTTTGTTTTCATCCAAAGGCGGGTTAATAATTATCCAAATTTTTGATTTTATAAACGCTTTCATTGCCCTGTGCCAGAAAATCGGGTTGCAATCAGGATTGTAGGAATTAATTGCATAAAGGTCGGGAAAAGCAGCGTTGTCGCAGTTCGGGCATTGAACCGAGAGAGTTTTTGTTGCAAAATCTGTTTTTAAACTTCTCATATTGCAGTGCGAACACACGTAAATATTAGACAGACCGAGCATGGGAATGAAATTAAACTTGGTATTTTCATCCGCCGAATTTTTTACATAGGGAATGCTGAAATCTATACCCATATTGCACAAAATCTTTGTAAGTTCCTGACTTTGCGAAGTTGTGACAAATGAAACATTGCTTTTTGAAGTTTTTAACATGGCAATAACTTTATCTATGTCAAAAACTTTAGTGTCTACAATATTGTTAAGAGTGGCAATATCCCTTAAAAGGTTATAATCGCCGTCGTGGTTTTGCATGGAAAATAGGTTATTCAGCTTATTTCTGTAGTTTTTTATCTCGTTGTGGCTGATGTCGCGGGAATTGTCGTCATAAAAAACCAGAACATCTCCCTGCCGCGCCTCTTGCCTTAGTGTTATTGTTTCTTTTCGGGGCTGCTTGTCTGCTTCCTTTTGATGGGAGGTGTTTTGCCCCCTTGAGGCTAAATAATCCTCATAAGCCTGTCCCTGCAGTTTAATATCCTCCTCTCTAAGGGTTATTTCGCCCGGGGTGTTCGAAGGATTTTGCGGGGTTTGCAGCCGGCTGTCAGGGGAATTTCCGTAAGAGTCTTGGGATAAAATTTCCTCTATTGTAGGGCAGAGAATTTCTTTTATTTCATCCGGAATATCGTTATCTTTTACGTAGTTTAATATCTGCTCGAGTTCCGGGGTAAACTCAAATCTGTGACCCGTGTGGAATTTTTCATGCAGTTTATACGCCCCGTCTTTTAGAAGATGCATGTCTTTTTTTCTTAAAGCAACTTCAAGACGTTTTATTGTCATGGACTCTGATTCCGGAAATGGCGCCATCTTATCTCCTTAAAACTAAATTAGACTGTCGTTCATATTCTTTGCCCCGTGATAAATTCCCCTTATCATCTGTTCAAGCTCCGTTCTGCTGTCGCTGTATTTAAGGGCTGTTTCTTTGCTTATTTGAGCCTGTTTTAAAAGTGCATAAATTGAAGCATTCATTGTCACAAGATTGTGAGATTTGCTCTTTTGCATTAAAAGATAAACGTCATCAAAGTTACCTTTTAAAAGATAATCCGAAATAGCCGGAGTAACACTTAAAATCTCAACTGCGGCAGCAAGCCCGCCCTCGCTTTTTGGTAAAAGTTTTTGAGAAATCGTTGCACGCAGGGTATTTATTACCCTTTGAACAATAAGGGAGGATGATTTGTCCTCAAAAAATCCTAAAATACGGTTTAGTGTTTGTATACAAGAGTTTGTGTGCATGGTAGATAAAACAAGATGACCTGTTTCAGATGCTTCAATTGCCGCCTCAAGAGTTTCTCTGTCTCTTATCTCACCTACAAGAATAACATCAGGGTCTTGCCTGAGCGCATATTTTATACCTGAAGCAAAAGTTTCCGTATCTGTGCCCAAACCCCTTTGTGTTATTAGTGAGTTTTTGTCCGTATATAAAAATTCAACAGGATCTTCAATTGTTATTATGTGTTTTTGTTGTTCTTTGTTTATTAAATCCACCATGGAGGCAAGAGTTGTTGATTTACCCGAACCCGTAGGACCCGTTACAAGAACAATCCCGTTGTTATACTTTGTAAGTTCCTTTAAAAACAGGGGCAAATGCAGCTCCTCGATAGTAGGGATATCATAGGGTATAACCCTTAGAGTCAGCTTAGGCATTCCGAGATCTTTGCAATAGTTTACACGATATCTTGAAAGGTTTGGTATTTCATATGTAAAGTCAATATTATTGGACATTCTGATACTTTCCAAAATGTCCCTTTTTGTTATTTTGGTTAATATTTTCTCAAAATCATTTTCACTTAAAGGCGCAATTGCCGTTTTCAGGATTTTGCCGTCAACCCTCAATGAAGGGGGTTTGCCTTCTCTAAAGTGTATATCTGAAACGTTTGCCTTGTGCGCTTTTAATAAAAAGTCCTCAAAATTAAATTCAGAAATCAAAATACCTCCATAAAGCAATACAAATATATTCTATACGTTTTTCGCCGATAATACAATTATATAACAACAAATGGCAATGCAACACATCCATTTAACAGATTTTTTAAAAATATGTTAAGAAATATTAAATAAAACTTAAAAGCCGGGCAATTTTTGCAAATAAAAATTTTTTATTAAAGTGTAGGTTAGTTTAAATAATTTATTGGAAGGAAGTTTACAAGATGAGTTCAGTTAGTTTTACAGGTACATCCGCGTATACTGATTATTCTGCACTAAACGGCATTGCAGGCTCTTACGGCGGATTGGGTACAAATTATTCCGTACCGCTGTTTAACTCTTACAACGGTTTTTATGGCTATTATTACGGTATGGATCCTACCGTTGCCGAAGAGTATTTGCAAAATAATTATGATTTATCAACACTCCAACAGTCTTATTCAAATAAACAAAGTGTTCAAACTCTCGACTGGTCGCAGTTATGCGCAAACATTTCAACCCTTTTGTCACAGGGAAGAACGGATGATGCGATTGACGAGTATGACAAACTTGTAAAATCGATGTCTGAAGCCCAGCAGTACGAAGGCTACAGCGAAAGCCAAATAAAAGCTCTGGCACAAAGGTTGTACTCTCAAACAATAGGAACAAATCTGGTAGATGACATTGATACAAATGCCTCGGGCTCCTTTGTACAGGGATTAAAAGCCGGCATTCCGATAATAGGTACTTTGCTTGCTCAGGGCAACTCCAAAGAAGATATGATTTCGGAAGTCACGGGCGTAAACAAACCCGCAAGCTCTACAGCCCTTAAAGCTATAGGTACGCTTGCATCCGGCATAGGCTCAGGCGCTGCGGCAGGTGCTGCACTGGGGCTTTGCGGAGGTCCTTTGGCTCCTCTTACCTCAACTGTAGGCGCATTAGGCGGCGCGGTAATCGGCGGTCTGTTCTCTATCGGCAAACTTGTTTTTGACTAAGAATAACTTCCTCATTCAAATACGAAAAGCAATAACAACCTAAAAGACTATCCCGCATCTGCGGGATTTTTTTATACCTTGCACTCGACCATGCGCTCAATTGCTCTGTAAGCGGGTATTCTCAGGGATTCTTCCACAAAAACCTCGTTTTTTCCGGTTTCAAGCACGTATAAAATATCCTCAAGCGTGTTATATTTCATATTGTGGCAAATTAACCTGTCTGAAATGAGTATAAATTCTTTTTCGGGAAAATCACGCGAAAGTCTGTCTACTACGCCTTTTTCCGTTCCTATAAGGAAAGTTTTTTTCTTGCTTCTCTCGCAATACTGCATAATTTGTGTTGTTGAGCCTACAAAGTCCGCAAGTTTTACCGCTTCCTGATGGCACTCGGGATGAAGCAAAACGGCGGCATCGGGGTATAAAATGCGCATTTTTTTAATCTCATCGGGCATAAGCCTTAAATGAGTGGGGCAAAAACCGTTGTATGAGATTACTTCGACCTCGGGGAGTTTTTTTGCAACCCAAGAACCAAGGTAGCAGTCGGGCGCAAAGAGCACCTTTTTAACGCCCAGAGAGCGCACGATATCAACAGCGTTTGAACTTGTGCAGCAAACATCCGCCTGCGCTTTTACTTCTGCCGTGGAGTTAACATAGCAGACAACGGGCACATTGGGGTGTTGCGCCCTGAATTGCTTCATACGCTCTAAATCAATCATATTTGCCATCTGGCAGCCGGAGTTTAAGTTTGGCAAAAGCACTTTTTTATTCGGAGATAAAATTTTTGCCGTTTCCGCCATAAAGTAAACACCTGCAAAAACAATAATTTCAGCATCTGTCTTTGCGGCAATTTTTGAAAGACCCAGAGAATCCCCGACATAATCGGCGACAAGGTCAATCTCAACATTCTGGTAGCAATGCGCCAGAATTATTGCCTTTTTCTCTTTTTTGAGTTTATTAATTTTTTCTATAATATCCTGCATCTTAAAAAATGTCTTTTTGTTTTTTATTTAGATTATTTTATTATAACAGAAAAAAATTAAATAAACTTATGCTTAAAAGTTTTTTCACCTTTTGCGTACGGTTCAACGGTGTGATAGGAGCCAAAAAGCTTGTATTTGTATATTGTAAGACCATCCAGACCGACAGGGCCGCGCGAGTGGGTTTTGTTTGTTGAAATGCCGACTTCCGCGCCAAAACCGTATCGAAAACCGTCCGAAAAACGGGTTGAGCTGTTGTGATATACCCCTGCGGAGTCGACGTAGTCCATAAATTTTTTCACATTTTCACTGTTTTCGCTCAAAATTGAATCCGTATGTCCCGAGCCGTATTTGTTTATGTGTTTAATTGCCTCGTCGGTATTTTCAACTATTTTAAAAGATACAATTTTGTCGCCCCATTCGTGTGAAAAGTTTTCAGGGTTTTCAACGATTTTTACTCCCGCATCGCAGAGAGCTTTTTTAAGTTCGTCGATTGCGGGGTAGTTTTTGTGCACAAGTATTGTTTCAAGGGCGTTACAGGCGCTCGGGTACTGTACTTTTGCATCAACACAGACTTTTGCCGCAAGCCCGGGCTTTGCACTCTCATCCACAAATATGTGGCAAATGCCCGAAGCATGACCCAGAACGGGAATTTTCGTGTTTTCCTGAATGTATTTTACAAGTTTATTTGAGCCGCGCGGAATAATCAAATCCACGTACTCATCAAGCTCTAAAAGCCCTTTTATATCTTCTCTTGAAAATACGAGATTTACGGCTTTTTTCGGGAAATTTTCGGTATTTTCAAGCGCTTCATTTATCGCTTTAAAAATGGCGGCATTTGTATTATTAGACTCTTTTCCGCCTTTCAGAATAACCGCGTTGCCCGATTTTATTGCAAGAGAGGCAATTTGGGAAATTACATCCGGACGCGCCTCAAAAATCACCCCTATCACGCCGATGGGGCATGAAACTTTTTTTAAAATTAAGCCTTCATCAAGTTCTTTTGTCCAAAAAACTTTATTAACGGGGTCATCCAGCGAAATGACATCTTCAATGCCCTTTAACATATCGCGCATTTTATTTTCGTCAAGTTTTAAACGCGCATATGTAGATTTGCTTATTTCGCCGTTATCCACAAGGGTTTGGGCTTCCAGTAAATCTTTTTTATTTGCTTCAAAAATCTCGTTTTGGTGTTCTTCTATGCTTTTTAGCATATTTTTTAAAGCCAGATTTTTTAAGTCCCCGCTTGTGCCAAGAAGTTCAAGCGAAGCTTCTTTTGCCGATTTTGCAATGTCTTTTATGTCCATTTTTTCCCTTTATAACAATACGAGATTGTCTTTTGTTATTACGTCGTCGTCTGTTTTATAGCCCAGAATGCTCTCTATTTCATCACTGTGGGCGCCTATAATCTTTTTGCAGTCATCAGAGTTGTAATTTACCATAGCGCGGGCAAACTCGGCGCCTTCTTCATCAAAAATGCTTACAATTTCTCCGGCTCTGAATTCGCCCTCAACTTTTGTGATACCTACCGCAAGGAGGCTTTTTTGCTTGTCGATAAGCGCAGACTTGGCGCCCGCATTTACCGTTAGTTCGCCCATAATGTTTGTGGCATAGGCAATCCAGCGCTTTTTATGCGAGAGATTTTTTGTCGGCAAAAATATTGTGCCGATGTTGTCCTCTTCAAAGATTTTCTTTATTATCTGGGGTTTTTTGCCGTTAACAATCATTGCATAAAGTCCTGACGAGGTAACGACTTTTGCTGCCAGAAGTTTTGTTATCATTCCTCCCCTGCCCCCGAGAGAAGCGCCCGAGGCAAGTTTTTCTATTTTAGATGTGACTTTTTCAACTACATCAATCTTTTTGGCATCGGGATATTCTTTGGGGTTTTTGTCAAAAAGTCCGTCGATGTCCGATACCATTACAAGCAGGTCTGCATCAAGCTTTGAAGCCACTATTGCAGACAGTTTATCGTTATCGGAAAAGCAGGCATGTTCAAGCTCCGAGGGTGAAACAGCGTCATTCTGGTTGATTATGGGAACAATACCCAGCTCTAAAAGCTTTGAGAGAGTGTTTCTCAGGCTTAAATATTTTTTTCTGTTAGAAAAATCTTCTTCGGTAAGTATAATTTGAGCCACGCACAAACCGTATTTTTCAAATCCGTCCTGCCATATAGACATTAAAATCTGCTGTCCGACAGAGGCTGCAGCCTGCTTCAAAACAGTGCTTGCGCTTGTGTCCACGTTTAATTTTTTTGCCCCGAGCCCTACAGCGCCCGAGGTAACAATTAAAACTTCTTTGCCTCTCTTTTTCAGGGTAGAGATGTCCTCAATAAAAGAGTACAGGCGAGTAAGGGATATTTCGCCGTCGTCGTTCCTTAAAATATTTGTCCCGAATTTAAAGACTATTCTCTTTGAGCCGTTTATTCTGTTCATTATTTGACCTTAAAACCTATCAAAAGTGAGATTTCGGTATGTTCACAGCCGACCGACTGCGCCAGAGCCTCGTTTGTAACGGCTCCTCTGAATGTCGACACGCCGGCACAGAGCGCTTCATTTTCTTTCAGCGCCACAAATGTGCCCTTTTCGCCAAGGTCTTGTAAAAACGGCAAAATAGCGTAAGAATAGGCGTAAGATGACGTTTTTGGAACGTAGGAAGGTATATTTGGCACGGCACAGTGCAGCACTCCGTACTTTTCAAAAACGGGTTTGTCCAGAGTTGTTACTCTGTCAATTGTTTCGACGTTTCCGCCCTGATCTATCGCGATATCTATAACAACGGAGCCTTTATTCATGCTCTTAATCATATCCGCGCTCACAAGTTTAGGCGCGCGTGCAGAGGGTATAAGCACCGCAGTTATCAGCAAATCGGCTTCCTGAACATGGTTTGCAATGGTTGAATAGTTTGAGTAATAAGTTTTTATCTGTCCGCCGAAAAACATATCAAGATTTGAGAGTCTTTTTGAATTGACATCCAGAACGGAAACATCCGCCCCCATACCGAGAGCCGCCTGAGCTGCGTTTGAGCCTGCAACCCCGCCGCCCAAAATTACGACTTTTGCGGGCGCGACACCGGGGACTCCGCCTAAGAGCAGACCCCTGCCGCCGTTTTGTTTTTCTAAAAACCTTGCACCGAGCTGAATACTGACCCTGCCCGCAACTTCGCTCATAGGTCTTAAAAGCGGCAGCTCGCCCCACTGGGTTTCCACCGCTTCGGCTGCTATTGCGCAGACTTTTTTCCTTAAAAGCTCTTTTGCAAGCTCTTCTTCAACCGCAAGGTGAAGGTAGGAAAATATGACTAAATCTTCTCTAAAGTATTTAAACTCTGACTTTTGGGGTTCTTTAACCTTTACTATTACGCTTGATTTTTCCCAAATTTCTTCTGCATTTTGTATGATTTTTGCACCGGCTTTTTCATATTGTATATCGTCAAAACCGCTCAGATTACCGGCACCCGACTCTACCGCGACAGATAGTCCTTCGCGTGTAAGCATTCCGACCGAATCGGGAGTAAGTGCAACCCGTGTTTCGCCTTCTTTTAATTCCTTTAATATGCCAAAATTTGTTTTCATATATTCTAAAGTCT
The DNA here is from genome assembly GCA_949300515.1 of uncultured bacterium. Taxonomy (GTDB): domain Bacteria; phylum Cyanobacteriota; class Vampirovibrionia; order Gastranaerophilales; family Gastranaerophilaceae; genus Galligastranaerophilus. The sequence goes on along the minus strand of CASGEP010000007.1, from coordinate 27,759 downwards.
TTCCCCTATTGTTTCTTTTGCTTCTTCAATTTCATCTATAATAAGCCTTATCGCCTCAATTTTATCTTTGGCGGAAATTACCGGTCTGCCCACGACCATGTAATCAACGCCCGCTTCTATGGCATCCGTCGGTGTAACAACGCGCACCTGATCATCCACAACAGACCATGTCGGGCGGATTGCGGGACAAACTATTATAAACTCATCCCCGCAGACACGCCTTATTGCACCTACTTCGGAGGCGGAGGCGACAACTCCGTCGAGCTTGGCTTCAAGAGCCACTTTAGCCAATCTTGAAACATATTCGTCAATGTTCATATTAACATTTAACTCTTGATTGAGCGTTTTTTGCCCGAAGCTGGATAAGAGCGTAACACCTAAGATTACGGGAGTCGGTTTGTTGTATTTTTTTGCAACTTCCCTGCAGAGTCTGCATGTGGTAGAGAGCATTTTTGAGCCGCCTTTTATGTGCAAATCAAAAAAGTCGACGTCATTTTTTACAAGATTTGCGCTGGCACGTGCCACGGTGTTCGGGATGTCGTGAAACTTGGCATCAAAAAACACTTTTGCACCCATATCATGAATCATCTTAACCGAGTCATATCCGCACGCGGTGTAAAGCTGCAGACCGACTTTGAAGTATCCGACGTAGTCTTTTAGCTGAACTACAAGGTTTTTTGCCTCCTCAAGCGTGTCTACGTCAAGTGCAAGTATTAACCTTTCGGTTGCATTTTGGGGTCTTTTTACTACCATTAAACAAACCTTAAAAAGATATATAGCACAAGAATTCTAACACCTTAGAGGGATAAATGCAACTCTGCTTTTCTATTAAGAATTGTAAAAAATATTTTAACTTTTGAAATTTGCAAACACGGAAATTTTTGTTTTATATATAAGCGCTGAAATATTGATACAGAGTGACTCTGGTTGAATATATCGGGGGATAAAAGAACAATCCTGAAAGAGCGGCAACGTACAAACTTGCAGCTCTTTTTCGGTTTACAACAATATTTTTTAGTGCTATCATTAGGGGGTAGTTAAAAAGGAGTGTTGTTTTATGAAAAAATATCTGGGTTTAGCACTTGCACTATGTATGAGCGTTAGTTCCGTTTTTGCGGCAACAAGTTTTGGCAGTGCATTTAAAGATGCGGTAAAAAGCGACTTAAACGCTGTTAAAAACGCTGCAAAACAAGATATTCAAGCTCAAAAAGAAGCTGCTCAAAAACAAAGACAAGAACAAAACAAAGCTAAGAAAAGCGAAATAGAAAAACAAAGAAAAGAAGCTCTGGCTCCTGTTGAGAGTGAAATCGACGAAGTCGAAAAGAACATCAAAGAAGTAAACAGCGACAAAACAATGCTGCAAACGCAAAAAACAATCAAATTGAGAGCGTACGAAAGACAGCTTCAATCACTGAACACAAGAAAAGACAACATAAATAAAATCTATGATGCAAAATTAAAAGCTCTCGGCTACTAAAAATATTAACTTTAGTAAATAATTTTGTAAATCCCTGTGATTATTTTTAATTACGGGGATTTATATATATAAGAAGGTAGTGAAAGAAGAAAGATTTTGTTATGAAAAAAACTTGCGCATTTGCACTTATGGTGCTCTTTAGTATTTACGCAGGCGCTTACAGCGCTATTGCAAAAGAAAAACTGATTATAAGCGCGCAGTTCGATGAAATGCCCTCAGAAGTTCAAAACAGTGAAACTTTTGTAAAGCAGCTTTATGTTGTTGAGAAAAATGACTTTGATGATAAAATTTCCCAGAGAAAAACGACAAATAAGCCGGTACCGCTTTATATGTACAAAAAGCTCGCCCCGAGCGCAGATGAACAAAAACAAAACATTCAAATTGTTTTTGACTGATTTTTAATTTAAACCCCTAAAATGTTTTCAGTTGTGCAAATCTTTTGCAAGGGAAAAACATTGTGTGCTGTGCATATTGAGCGTTTAGTTCGGCAGGAATGGCATCAAAAGGCGCTGCATCCTCGATTGCTTTTATCGCAGCCTGATTATTTTGCTCATATTGCGAAGGCGTTTGTATTTCTATATCCTCGACACTTCCGTCCTGCAAAGTTTTAAAAGTTATTTTAATTGTGGCTTCATCATGTTTTATGTCTGATTTTTGCCAGTTTGCCTGTACTTTTTGTTCACACAGATTGTTGTAGTATTCAATTGTCTGCTGCTGCGGCGCAACTTTTGCAACATCGTCGGACACGCTTAAATTTTGAGCGTTGGCACAGCTTAAACATCCGAAAAATAACATGGCAGCTAAAATTTTTTTCATAATCCCTCCGATTGTTTAACTTATAACTACAAGGCGCGGCTTTGGCAACAGCTTTTTTAATTTAAAGGCGCCGCACGCAAAAACAGTCGGCGCCTTATTTATAAAACTGTTCTTAAGTTCCCGATGTCCAGCTGTTTAAGTACTCTTGCTGTTCATCGGTTAATGTGTCGATTTGAATACCCATTGACTCCAGTTTAATTCTTGCGATTTCTTCATCGACGGATTTTGGCAGAGTATAGAGCCTGTTTTCGAGTTTGCCTTTATTTTTCAAAATAAACTCAATTCCAAGTGCCTGATTTGCAAAGCTCATATCCATAACGCTTGCGGGGTGCCCTTCCGCACAGACAAGGTTTGATAATCTTCCCTGTGCAAGGACGTATACGCTTTTTCCGTTGTCTAAAACCCACTCGTCAAAGTTGGGACGGACATTTTTATATTCTTTTACGTGTTTTCTTAAGCCGTTTACATTTATTTCAACGTCAAAATGTCCCGAATTTGCAAGGAAAGCGCCGTCTTTCATCTCTAAAATATGATTTACGTCGATTACGTTTTTATCGCCCGTAACGGTGAGGAAAATATCCCCCTCTTTTGCCGCCTGAGCTATAGGCATTACTCTAAAGCCGTCCATTGCAGCTTCAAGCGCTTTTAGGGGGTCAACTTCCGTAACGATAACGTTTGCGCCCATTCCGCGTGCACGGGTTGCAACCCCTCTGCCGCACCAGCCGTACCCGCAGGTGACAAATGTTTTGCCTGCAAGTAAAATGTTAGCAGCGCGCAAAAAGCCGTCCATTACGGATTGCCCCGTGCCGTAACGGTTGTCGTAGAGGTGTTTTGTCAGGCTTGAATTTACGCCGAGAGCCGGAAACTTAAGGCTGCCTTGCTTTTCCATAGCCTGAAGGCGGATAATTCCCGTCGTTGTTTCCTCTGTCGAGCCTATGATATTTTCAAGCAGGTCTTGTCTTTCTTTGTGAACTGTTGCAACAAGGTCGCAGCCGTCATCAATAATTAAATGCGGTTTGTGGTCAAGCGCCATTTGCACATGGCGGTGATAAGTGTCGGAATCTTCGCCCGCTATGGCGTAAACAGGCATATTCCAATATTTTACAAGAGCTGCCGCAACGTCATCCTGTGTGGATAAAGGATTTGACGCTGCAAGTACCGCATCTGCGCCCCCTGCCTGCATAACAACGCAAAGCGCCGCTGTTTCTTTTGTAACATGTACGCAGGCTGTGAGTCTTAAGCCTTTAAAAGGCTGCTCTTTTTTAAATCTTTCCATAATGCGGCTTAAAACCGGCATGTCTTTAAATGCCCAGTCTATATTCTTTTTGCCCTGTTCGGCAAGATTTATGTCTTTAATTTCGTAGTTCATCGTCATCTGTGTCATACATTAACCTCATACTGTAATCGATAAAAATTGTATCATAAAAAAATGTTTGTGGTAACATAGAAAATGGAAATTTATGCAAATTTAGCGCGCATATAGTAATAGGAGAATATTTTATGTCAACAGTTGAGTATTTTACAAATTCAGATGAGCTGAAAAAACTCTATTCTGCCGCACGTGCAACAATTACTGCTCCTTTCTACGGTAACAATGTTGAAGATGTAAAAACAGTATCAGAAGCATATAAACTGGCTAAAAACAGCCCCGGAACAATTGAACTTACGGGCATGCCCGTATATATGCCCGAAAAAATCGGACTGCCCAAGGGTGCAAACCAGCTTTTGTTTAACGACGGCACGGTTGTAGGGCGCTGCGCGGCTGCAAGAAAAATAGTCGGTGAACCAAACTGTGATTTGGCTTATCTGCTGCCGATTATCCGCGAAGCGGTGTACAATACCCGCGACAGATTAATGTATAAAACGGAAGCTATTGTGGGCTTAGAGCAAGATTTTATGGTAAAAGCGCACCTTCTAATCCCCGAAGGCTTTGAAAATATTATGTATTCCTGGATGTTAAATTTCCAATACATCAACGAATGCTATGCGAATATGTACGAAAATTCAAGAAAATTGCCCGACGGAGATATTTTTGTATTCTCTGATCCCGACTGGTCACACCCTGATTTTCCTTACGGTTTAACCTTCTTTGACCCCGAACACAACTGTGCGGCGATTTTGGGTATGAGATATTTCGGCGAACACAAAAAAGGAACTCTTACCCTTGCCTGGGGCTGTGCCGCACGAAACGGATACGCTTCATGCCACGGCGGTATGAAACGCTACAATCTTGACGGCGGAAAATCCTTCCAGGTTGCAGTTTTTGGTCTTTCAGGCTCGGGTAAATCAACAATTACCCACGCTAAACACAACAATAAATATAATATCACGGTGCTTCATGATGACGCTTTTGTAATTAACGTTCATGATAAATACACAATCGCTCTTGAGCCCGCTTATTTTGACAAAACGGCAGATTATCCGATGGGCTGCGATGATAATAAATACATTTTGACCCAGCAAAACGCGGGCGCAATTCAGGGGGCGGACGGAAAAGTATACTCTATTACGGAAGATATCAGAAACGGCAACGGGCGCGCGGTTAAGTCAAAACTCTGGTCGCCAAACCGCGTGGATAGGATTGACGAACCTATTAACGCTATTTTCTGGCTTATGAAAGATCCTACAATTCCCCCGGTCCTTAAGTTATCGGGCGCATCGCTCGGCTCGGCAATGGGTGCAACACTTGCTACAAAACGCTCAAGCGCGGAAAGACTTGCAAAAGGCGTTGATCCCAATGCTCTTGTAGTTGAACCTTACGCGAACCCCTTCAGGGTTTATCCTCTTGAGATGGATTACACAAGGTTTAAACAGCTTATTAAAGACGGAGTTGACTGCTACATCTTAAATACGGGTGAATTTATGGGCAAAAAAGTGCAGCCTAAGCACACTCTGGGCATTATTGAAGCAATTGTTGAAGGAAGTGCAAAATTCCATAAATGGGAAAAATTCTCTGATATTGAGATTATGGACATTGAAGGCTTTGATGCTTCATTTAGCGATAAAGAATACGCAAAACAGTTCGTTGCGCGTATGCAGGATCGTATCGAGTTTGTTAAATCAAGAGAAGTCGAAAAAGCGGGAATTGACAAACTTCCCGACGATGCGCTTGAAGCTCTTGAAGCCGTTATTAAAGAGGCAAACGCCTAGTTTAAAGCTTATAATAAAACCGTCCGTGCTTTGTGCTCGGGCGGTTTTTCAATATTTATCCTCCGCAGAGTTTTTATTTGCCTCTAAAAAAGTTTTTCCATAAGCTCTTTAAGTTTTTCTTCGCCCTGTGTGTCGCCAAGGGATTTTAAAAGCTTTAATTTTGCGCTGTAGAGAGCCTTTTGCTCCGGCATTTTCCTTATACCTTCATCCAAAAGTGTCCTTGCGACGTCGCTTTGACCCCTGTCGTAGTAAATTGTGCTGAGATTTATAAAATCCTGTGCGGTTTTGGGGTTAAAGCTTAATATTTTTTTGTAAACCTTATCGTATAAATTATCCTGTCTTGTGGTTTTATAGACCAGAGATAAATTGTACATATAAATCACGTTATCGGGTTCAAGCTCGTTTGCCCTAACAAGGTTGTCGAGCGCTTTTTTCAGCTCTTTTGTATGATAATAGCAAAGACCCAGATAATTGTGCAACTCCGCCGTGTTTTTCAGCCTGACATCGTGCGACATTGCACTTTTAAAGCTGTCAATCGCACTTGCATAGTCGTTTTTATAGTAATAAATTTTTCCCATTTCAAGGTAATATTGCGGATTTTGCGCCTTTGAAAGCGCATCTTCAAGATAGTCTTTTGCCTCGTCATATCTTTCTTCCAAAAGGCACATTTTTGCAAGATAATAAGAAATCTCGTCCGACTTTGAATTTAGCGCGCCGGCATTTCTCAGCGCCAGAAGTGCTTTTTGAGAGTTGCCCGACTCAAGGTATGAAACCGCAAGACCTAAATACGCCTCGTAATATTCATCATCGTAAACAAGGGCTGTTTCAAAGTTTTTAATTGCATTTTCGTAGTCTTTTTGTTCTAAATAATAGCTGCCCGCTTCAAGATAGGCTCTTTTGTCGTTGGGGTTTGCATCTATTGCTGATTTCAGATATTTTTGCTGCTCTTTTAAATATTTTTTTCTGGCAAAACTGCCGATATCGGCTGCACTGCTCTCAAGTTTTGCAATGTGAGCCAGATTTAAGTACGTATCAAAATACTTCGGGCTCAGGACTCTTGCTTTTTTAAGGGCGGATTTTGCCTCGTCATAATTTTGGAGCTTTATGTAGGCTTTTGCCAGATTGTTCAGCGCAACAACATTTTTAAAATTCATATCGAGAGATTTTTTAAAACAGGTTATTGCAGCCTCGATTTCTCCGCGATAAAAGTTTTCCACCCCCTGAGAGTTGTAGTATTCAAAGTCAAAAGGCGGAACTTCCGCAATATCAAAACGTCTGGCAATTTCGCTGTCTAAAAGCTCGTTATCATATTGAATTGCGCGTATTGCGGCGCTTCGGGCGTTATCGTTATCATTTTGTGCAAGAAAAATTTTAGACCTCATAACATAAGCCTGAGCGTTTTTAGGGTTTAATTTTATTGTCATATCACAATAAGTGTGCGCTTTGTCATACTCGCCGTTTTCAAGATACATAAGTGCTATGTCAAGATAGTCGTTTTGATTGTTAAAACCGGCAGGCTCTACAATGTCTATTTCTTCAATTGTTTGCGACAGGTCAAAAGACTTCTGCAGGTGATATGCGCTGAGTTCATTTTGCCCCGCGCGTTTGTAGCACAGCCCGAGCCAGTAGTGTCCGTCGGGGTCATTGGGGTGATTGTCGGTATAGTTTTTAAAAAACTCACATGCGCTGTTGAGTTTGTTTGAATTCAAAAGTTTTATACCGTCCATTATCTCGGCGCAGCATGCTTTTGAAACAAGTACAAAAAATACAAAAAGAGATATTATAATTTTTTTCATATATTTAAAAGCTCTCCGACAAGTTTCTTAACATCTGAAAATATTTCCTTAATCGTCCTGTTGGCGTTTACCGTTTTAATTCTTTGAGGGTAGAGCCTGCTAAGCTCAAGATAGCCGTTTTTAACTTTTGTATGAAAGTCGACACTCTCTTTTTCAAGTCTGTCTTTTGTTTTTCCGAGGCGCAATTGCGCCGTTTGAACGTCAATATCAAAAACAATGGTCAAATCACTTTGCAGATTACCTGTTGCAATATCATTCAACATGTTTATTTGATTAATATCGCACCCTCTGGCATAGCCCTGATAAGCCGCGGTTGAGTCCGTGTACCTGTCGCACAGAACAATTTTGCCTTCGCAAAGTGCGGGCATTATTACATTATTTACGTGCTGCGCCCTGTCTGCAAGGTATAAAAACATCTCCGCCGTGTCCGCGACGGGCTTTTCATAGTGAAGGAGTATCTGTCTTAAATCTTTTCCCAGATTGCTTCCCCCGGGCTCGAGCGTTAAAAGCGTTTCTTTGCCGAGGCTTTTAAGCCAATTGTCCAAGAGCTCTATCTGGGTTGTTTTTCCGCAACCGTCAATTCCTTCAAAGGTTATAAAATACCCTTTTTTAAGCTTCATTATTACTAAAACCCACTAACTGTAATACTTTTAAAATTATATTACAATTTTTGTAAAAATTAAATAATAAAACTGCTTTTTTAAAAAATTTAATTTATAATATTGGTATCTAGTTTTTGAGGAATTTATCAAGGTGGGAAGTTATACAGCCAATCAAACAACACAAGACAACGGCGTTGAAGAAATTGTTAACGCAAATCAGCTGGAGGAGATTTTAAACACGAGCGCGGCTCAAGTGTCCAGCTGGTGTCAAAAAGCTTGTTTAAAGCCTAAAAAAGACGGCTTTGGAAACGTATATTTTTCAAAAAGCGATATAGACGTGCTGAAAAAGGTAAAGGAACTCTACGAACACACACGCTCGGTTCGTGACGTTAAAAAAGAAAAGGTGGATAGAGTTGTTGAGCGTATGAAGTTAAATAAGCGTGAGGAAAAAATGAAAGGACAGGATTTCGACGCATCTGTTGTTAATTTAAGCGAAGGTAATTTTTTAACTCGCGCAAAATCAAGATATAACAAAGAAAACGCAGTTGCATCTTTAGCATCTTATCAGGCTCTGGACGTCAGCGCAAAGCTTGAAAATCTGGAAAATAATATTGTTTCAAAGATTTCCGATGTCTTAAGCGAAAAAATGGACGGACTGGACGAAGTTATTGTTGAGTTAATACGCTCCAAAACCGAAAACGAAGCGTTGAGGCAGAGATTAAACGAGTTGAACAAAGAAAACTTCAGTTTAAAAAATGAAAATGCAAGCTACAAGCCCGTGGGTTTGGGTCTTTACATAAAAAAGAACACTGATGACTTTGTTCTGTAGTACAAAAGATTAGTTTATGAGCAAAATTTTAAGAAGTTTTTATCATAATTTAAAAGAACCTGTAATAATTTATGATATTAACGAGAATTTTTTGCACTATAATAAGGCTTTTGCAAAGGCTTTCGCCCGTTTGGACGGGTCTTTGGGTCAGGATGCTCTAAAGAAAATTAATTATAAATTCTACTGCGATATTTGCCTTCTGGAAACAAGCGAGCTTATGTCTTATTCGCCGATTGTCGAAGCTATAAGGGCAAATACCGACTTTACGACTTATGCGCTCTATCAGCTTGAGGAGCGAAAGTTTTTGTATTATGTCATAAAATCTTTCACTTTTAAAAAGTACAAAGTTGTTTATTTTTATGACGTTACAAAAGAGCTCGAGCTTGAAAAACTGAGAAGGGAAAACGAGGCTTTGAAAATTCAAAATCTTGAATTTTCAAACACCAACTCAAAAGCGCAAAATCAGGCGCTTAAAATGGCGCTTTTAAACAGAATATCAACAAGTATCAGGGAAACGCTGGACGTTAAAAGCCTTATCAAAACGGCGCTTAAAGAGTTGAGTATAATATTTGGCGCGCACAAGGCTTACTATGCAAACGAAACAAAAGAAAAATTCAGGGTCGAGTATGTTTACCCCTCCTCTTTTTTAAATCAAACGGGAGAGCTGCTCTCTTATGACAAAAATGTTTTAAAAAATATTTACGAAGGCAAAAACTCTTTTCAGTTTTGCCTGAAAGAGCATAACGACTCGAAAGAACCCCTCAGGGCGCCGCTAAATCGTATTATTATGCCCATTATAAAAAGCTCGGAGGTTCTGGGGATAATTGTAATATTTACGCCCAAAAAAGAAATCAGCGAGATTGAAAAAGAGCTTCTGGTCGGTATTTCAGGACAAATCTCGAGCGCTATTTTTCAGGTTATTCTCTTTAATCAGGTTACAAAAAAGAAAGAGGAGCTTGAGGCTGCAATAAAAGAACTTAAAGAAACCCAGCTGCAGCTTATAAATGCGGAAAAAATGGCATCTTTGGGTCAACTTATAGCCTCTGTTGCGCATGAAATAAACACTCCCCTTGCTTCAATCAGCGCAAACAATGAAATAGCAAAGAAAATATATGAATCAGAGGAAATCGACAGAGAGATTTTAAAGGAGTTAAACTCGATTGATACGGAAGCGATAAAGCGCATAACCAACCTTGTGCGCTCGCTAAAGCGCTTTGTAAGGCTTGATGAGATGGTTCTGCAGGAGGCAAACATAAATCAGGAGCTTGATTTGACACTTGACCTGCTGAAACACAAGACAAAAAAAGGGATAAAAATCATAAAAAACTACGACACCCTTGAGCCTGTAAAGTGCTACCCCAATATGCTTAATCAGGTTTTCTTAAATATTTTAATGAACTCCATACAGTCGCTTGAAAAGAAAATGCAAAAAATCGGCGGTTACGCTCCGGCTATTGAAATTACGACAAGGGCACAGGCAAACAAACTTTTCGTTTCAATAAAAGACAACGGACTGGGCATTGATGAAAAGAGCAAAAAAAAGATTTTTCAGGCGGGTTTCACAACAAAAAAAGCGGGCGAAGGAACGGGGCTCGGGCTTGCGATTTGTAAAAAAATCGTAGAAAAACACAAAGGAGAGATGTTTTTCACATCTCAAAAACAGGATAAAACAAAACCCGATACTTTTTGTACCGAGTTTTGTGTTGTTATTCCTTATTAGCAGGTGCTATTTTACAAGCAGGATGTATTTTTTACCCTTTTCAACCACGCCCAGCCCGTCGAACAGAGCTTTTGGCTTGAAGTAATCGTATGTATCTTTCCTTACGATTACATATACATGCCTGTCTTTTTTGCTGTCAATAACGTCTTTAAACGAGTCTGCTCCTTTTTCGTCGGCGTTAATTATGTAAATAATTTTCTTATCGTAATTATTCATAAGAGAGTATTTTCTTGCAAAACCAAACGTTACAAGCTCGTTACTTCTTTCTGCGGCGGCAATGCCCGCGTATTTTTCAAGCTCGTCCTGTCCGTAGCTTGCGACTATCGGCAGCACATGCACGGTTGAAATCATTATTGTACCGAGCATAAAAATGACGTTTGAAACAAAGAGCAGAGCGCGGTTTTTGTTTAAAATACACAAAAATCCGATTAAAGGCATTACAATAAGCCACAAGCAGGCAAAACGTCCGAAAACGCTTATTTTGTCCATATACGCAAACATTATTTCCTGCGGATAATACAGCAGAGCTGCTCCGACAACGCCGGATAAAATCAGGATAACAAAAGTTATAATGCTTGATATCTCTATGTTTTTGATATATTTATCAAAACAAACATATCCCCACCAGAAATAGCCTATAATAAGCGCAAGCGCCGGAAATATGGCAAGGGCGTATGTCGGGAGTTTGGAACTTGATATTGAGAAAAATATAAGAGTCGACAGGGCGTAAATTACCGAAAAAAGGATTATTTTTTTGTCTGTCGTATCCGATGTAAACCAAACTTTTACGGATTTTGCAGCCTTAAAGTTTTTGTATGCGGACTTTATCCCTCTTATGATTTGAGAAATAAATGAAATTGTCCAGGGCATTATACCTGCAAGAACAATGGGAACATAAAACAAAAACGGCTGTTTTCTTCCAAGACCCATAGAGGAGTCTATAAACCTTGCAAAGTGGTGTTTGATGACATAGTCGCCAAACCACACGGCGCCGTGCGCTTTGTATACCAGAATATGCCATGGTGCGCTTACAAGAAGGAAGATTAAAATCCCGGGGATGATGTAGAGCGGTTTAAAAAGCTCTTTTGTTTTTCTGAAAGCCAGAAAGCTTAAAAATACTACCATAGCAGGGATAATAATACCGATTAAACCTTTTGCAAGGACGGAGAGCGCCATAAAGAAATATGCAAAATACCAGCAGTATTTCTTGTTTTCTTCTTTTACAAACTCACTCCAGATTGCACAGTATATTGCAGCCATAGAAAAGGTCATAAAACCCATATCAAGTATTGCAATGTGCGATAAGAGCAGAAACCACACGGAGGAGAGAAGCACAAAAGCGCAAATTAATCCGTAAGATTTTGAGCGCATAACACTCGAGGCAAAAAAGTATGTGAAAAATATGCTAAACGCCGCACACATAGCCGTTGTAAGGCGCGACACAAAAATACCCGTGTCGTTAAATATGTGGTAGGCAATGACATTAAACCAAAAATACAGAGGCGGTTTTTCGAGAAAATTTTCAAAATTCAAATACGGCGTGATATAATCCCTCAAAAAATACATATCACGCGACATATTGACATATCTTGTTTCGTCAATGTCAATCAGCGGATAAAATCCGAGATTGTGAAATAAAAATAAATAACAAAAAAGCGTCAGAATAATTACATTCAATACGCTTGAATGTCTTTGGCAAATGGTTTTAAGTTTTTGATAAATTTGCTCCATCGTGACTCCTTGACCCTTAATTATCTACACCGTAAATTCTTGTTTTTACAAAAGTACTTTTTGTTTTTTCATTGTAATCAATATATATTTTCTTATACTCGCCCGCTTTGTCCAGTCCCTGCACACTGATGTTGTAAATGCCTTCTTTTGTGTACTCGTCATCGATGTTGTGATGTCCCGAGATTATTGCAATTACATTGTTGTGGCGCAAAATTACTTCCTGCATGGCGCCTATGTTGTTGGGGAGCATATTTTCTTTTATTTCATCCGATTGAAAAATCGGATAGTGTCCGACAATTATAACAGGGTTATTTTTGTACTTGTTTAATATTTCATCCAAAAGTGCCGTCTGGTCTTCTTTGTAATATCCGTATTGTGTCGGTATGAACTGGTTTACGCCGTCTAAAAATACAAAGATGAAACCGTTAATTTTCTTTGTATAGGGATAATCTTTAATTCTGTTTTTTGAGAAAATATTTAAAACTCTGTAGTATTCTTTTTTATCAAGATTTTTTGTCTGAGATACGTCTTTGTCACCCACAAGCGCATATACGGGCTTTTTAAGCTTTCTTATAATCTTTGCAAACATAACAAGATTATATTTATCGGGTCCTTTTAAATTGTCCCCGAGAAAAATCGTAAACTCGCTTTGGTTGTTGTTAATCTGCTCAACAACATCGAGGAGATTTTTAATGGACGGGGTCATTTTATCCGCGTATTTAACCGATTTGTCAACTTCAAGACTTAAATTTGAAACTGCTGAAAACTCAACACTTTTAGCGTTTGCAGCACCCTGTAAAAACACTATGAAAATGAAGAATAAAATCAACTTTCTCATAGGCTGATTATACGCTAAAAGCTTCCCTGTGTAAACGCATATTTTATTTTGCACATTCGGCTTTTGCCTTTGCCCAGAGTTCTTCCCACTCCTCAAAAGTCAGGCAGTCAAGCGGTTTTTTGGTTAACTCCTCCATTTTTTTAAATCTTTTTATAAATTTTTCGTTTGCAATGTTGAGCGCCTGCTCCGCATCAATTTTATTCCACCTTGCAAGATTTACAAGGGCAAAGAGGATATCTCCGAACTCCTCCTCTTTTTCCTGCTGCGTTTTTGCTGTTTCAAACTCTGTAAATTCACTTTTAACGCACTCTTTAAGCTGTTCTATATTTTGCCATTCAAAACCCGCTCTCACTGCTTTTTTAGAAATTTTTTGCGCTTTCATAAGTGCGCTCTGGGATTTTGAAATGCCGTCCAAAATGCTTTTCCTGTGCGGTTTTTCTTCTTGTTTTAATTTTTCCCAGTTAGCAAGAATTTCTTTTGTATCTTTTACTTTTGTGTCCGAAAACACGTGCGGATGGCGGTGAATAAGCTTTTCATTAATTGTCCCCGCAACGTCATCAAAGTTAAAAAAGCCCTCATCATCCGCAATTTGAGCGTGCAGTACAACTTGCAAAAGCACATCGCCCAACTCTTCTCTTAAATGTTTCATATCATCCGCATTTATGGCATCAATTGCTTCATAAGCTTCTTCCAGCATATTTTCGCGAATGCTCTTGTGTGTTTGTTCTCTGTCCCATTTACAGCCGTTTTCACCCCTTAAAATACGCATTGTTTCAAGGAGTTTTTCAATATTACTCTGCATTATTCCACCATTTGATCAACCGTTAAAATTAAAATACCTTTGCCGCCTATTGCTTTCAGGTGGTCTATGCTGTCATAGACTTTGTCTTTGTCTACGACAACATGAATTACGACATTTTCACTGTCGCCCCAAAGCTGCGTTACGGTGGGCGAAGAAAGCCCCGGCATGAAGCTTCTTACTTCATCAACTTTATCTTTTGGCACATGCACCATTAAATATTTTTTATCCGCCGCATCTATAACCGAATTCAGCGCCCTCATCAGAGAGTTTAATTTTTTCCTCTTGTCATCTTCAAGATTTTTTCTTGCGACCACAACTGCGCTGGATTTTAAAATTTTATCTATAATTCTCAATCTGTTTGATTTTAGCGTTGACCCGGTTGATGTTATGTCAATTACAACATCTGACAAACCAAGGGAAGGGGTAATCTCAACCGCGCCCGAAACTTCTATTATGTGAGCTTTTTTGCCCAATTTTTCAAAATATTTTTTTGCAATGTTCGGGAAGGATGTAGCGATGTTAATCTCCTCGGGCAAGTCTTTTGCACTTTTGTAAGGGTCGTCATCTTTAACCGCAACAACCATTTCGCAGGCGCCAAAGTCAAATTCTTTTACTTTTTCAAGCTCAATCTGAGATTCCACGACAACATCCCAGCCGGTAAAACCCACATCGGCGACATTTGCCTCCAAAAATCGCGGTATGTCCTGAGTTCTGACAAAAATTAAAGAGTATTTGCCGTCTTTGGTTGCAATTTTAAGACATCTCTCGTCTTTTGTTCCAAAGCTCAGTCCCGCGTTGTTTAAAAGTTCGTAAATTTTGCTTGAAAGCCTTCCTTTGTTTGGAATGGCTATTTTTAGTGCGTTGTCCATAGCTTAAAATCTACCACAAAAAACCTTAAATGCAAGGAAAAACTCCCTTTAAAACTTAAAAGGGAGTGTTCTTACGGTTGGTTTTGAATTATTTTTTCATTTTAAGCTGTATAGCTTTAGCTAAAAATTCAAAACCTAATTCTCTTTGTGCCGCATCGTCGCTCATTGTCATAATCTCGCCCAGAGTCTGCCAGTATTGGCAGCGTTCGGGCGCAAGGTCTATTGCGCTTTTCAAGTCGTCAATAGCAGCTTCGGTATTTTGTTTTATGTTAAGCTGTGCCCTTCTGAAATACGTATTTGCAGAGTTTGGAATGTAATTCAGTGCGCTTGAGTATGATGCTATGGCTTCCTGTGCTTCTCTTGAGCTGGGGTTTTTGCTTAAATGCTGATAACATCTGCCTTTTATATGATAGGCTTCACCGATTTTTTTCATTAATTTTACATTTCGCGGCTCTTGTTCAAGCTGTTTTGAATATATTTCAATTGCGCTGTTAAAATCGCCGATTGCCGTTTCATAGGATTTTGTATCTGCTAAAATTTTCGCCCTTCTGCTGTACGCGTCAGCGGTTTTAAGTTGGGAGTCGAGGGAATTATCAGCCTGCATAATGCTTATAAACTTGCTGTAATCGGCAGCCGCACTTAAGCGCATTGAGTTCGCAGCCTGTTTATCCGACCGTTCAAGTTCTTTTGCGTATTTTTCTTTTGTAAGGGCGCTGAGCCTCAGTGTATTTGCGCTGTCGGGTCTTAGCAGGGCAGCTTTTGCATAGTTTTCAATTGCCTGTTCAAAAAGTCCTAATTCCTTCTGCGCACTTGCTTTTGCATGATATGCTCCTGCATTGTCGGGATTAAGTTCAAGGGATTTATCAAGATTATTTATGCAGGATTGATATTTTCCCGCTTCAAAGGCGCTGCAACCTGCCTGAGCCAGAGTATCGGCTAAAATATTTTTTTCTTCTTCGCTTAACTGTTTAATACTCTTTCTTGCGCTGAGTGCCGGGGTTGACAGTTCAAAAGTATCTTTTTGCGGGCCTTCAAGCTCGTAATTACCGCCTGTAAATGCGGGCGCATTGCTTTTTACGGGCGATGCCGCGTATGCGGTTTTGGGTACGGTAAAACTGTTGTTAAAAATGGATGCTATTGCAGGCATAATGCTTTTATACCTTTCTCAGTCATGCGAATATAGTTCTATAATGCCTGTGAAAATTTCGCGTTGCCATGTATTTCCGGATTTTTTACAATTCTTAATTTTTTTAAAGACGGCTGAATTTTGAAAATTAGCATTTTTATTGTAGAATATTTTCGTAAATGAGAGGATTTTTTAAGAACATGACAGAGGAAAAGAAAGAGTTTAAAAATACGCTTAACCTGCCGCAGACAACACTTGCAATGCGTGCAAACGCTCCGGTTAGAGAAGTTGAAATTCAAAAATTCTGGGAAGATAACAAAATTTATGAAAAAATGGTAAATAAGCGTGACAAAAAAAATAAATTTGTTCTTCACGACGGTCCTCCGTATTTAAGCTCGGATAAAATCCATATAGGAACTGCACTAAATAAAATTTTAAAGGATATTGTTATTAAATATAAGGCTCAAAAAGGCTGTTATGCCCCTTATGTACCGGGGTATGATGCACACGGGCTGCCTATCGAAAACGCTGTTGTAAAAAAAATAAAAGGCGGCAGAGAGGCGATAAGCCCTTATGAACTAAGACAAAAGTGCAGAGAATTTGCCCTTGAAAATTTAAAAGGTCAGGAAGCAAACTTTAAGCGCCTCGGTGTTTTGGGCAACTGGGAAAATCCTTATTTGACAATTGCTCCAGATTATGAAGCGCAGCAGATAAGAATTTTTTATGAAATGTATAAAAAAGGCTACATTCAAAAAGGTCTTAAGCCTGTTTACTGGTGCGCCAGCTGTGAAACAGCGCTTGCCGAGGCGGAAGTTGAATATGCCGAGCACACGTCGGAATCAATTTATGTAAAGTTTAAATTTGTCGATGAAGATTGCAAAAAAATATATAAAATGGCAAACATTGAGTCTGATTTAGCGCTATACAGCATAATCTGGACAACAACCCCCTGGACAATCCCTTCAAATATGGCAATAAGTCTGCACCCTGATTTTGAATACCAAATTTTTGAATACGAAGGCGCAAACTATATTGTAGCAAAGGGTTTGCTTGAAAACTTTACAAATGATGTTGAGTGGGAAAACATAAAACTTGCAGGCTCGACACTTTTAGGCTCACAGCTTGAAAATCTTAAAACAAAACACCCTATGCACGAGAGATTTTCTCCTATTTTAACGGGCGAGCATGTAACCCTTGAAGCAGGTACGGGCGCCGTACATACAGCCCCGGGACACGGTCTTGAGGACTGGGAAATTTGCCAAAAGTACGGCATTGAAACTTTCTCGCCTTTTGATTCAAAAGGGCGCTGGACATCTCAGGTAAAAGAACTTGAAGGAACACCGTATTATAAGGGCAACAGAATTGTTATAGATAAACTGAAAGAACTCGGCGCGCTTATAAAAGAAGCGCCCATTACCCACAGCTACCCGCACTGCTGGAGATGTAAAAACCCCGTAATGTACAGGGCAACCCCGCAATGGTTCGTGCGTGTCGGCGAATTTAAAGACCAAACTCTTGAAGCAATTAAAAACGTGCAATGGATTCCCGCGGCAGGCGAAAAAAGAATTTCTAACATGGTTGAAAACCGCTCTGACTGGTGTATTTCACGCCAGAGAGCCTGGGGCGTGCCCATTCCCGTTTTGTACTGCAAAAAGTGCGGCAAGGCAATTGTAGTTGATGAAACAATAAATATAATTGCGGATAAATTTGAAAAAGAATCCTCTGACGCATGGGTTAAATATGAGGCTAAAGACTTTGTGCCGGAAGGCTTTAAGTGCGACTGCGGCTGCGGCGAATTTGAAAAAGAAACGGATATCATGGACGTTTGGTTTGACTCCGGTTCATCCTGGTCTGCCGTTGTTGAAAAACGCTCCGACGAGCTTGGTACAATCCCTGTTGAAATGTATCTTGAAGGCTCGGATCAGCACCGCGGCTGGTTCCAATCTTCCCTTTTGACCTGCGTTGCAACAAGAAACACTGCTCCCTATAAAACCGTTTTGACCCACGGATTTGTGCTTGACGGCGAAGGAAGAAAAATGTCAAAGTCATTGGGCAATGTTATTTTGCCTCAAGAGGTTACAAAAGTCTACGGTGCGGATGTCTTAAGGCTCTGGGCGGCAAGCGTGGATTACAGAAACGACATTAAAATCGGCGAAAATATCATAAAACAGCTTGTTGAAATTTTCAAAAAAACAAGAAACACCGCAAGATTTTTGCTCGGCAACTTGTTTGACTTTGACCCCAAGGTCGACTACGTTGCTTATGACGAGCTTAAAAGTATTGATAAATTTGCACTTTCAAGGCTAAATGCTCTTGTAAAAAATGTAAATGAAGCATTTGAAAATTATGAGTTTTATAAGTATTTTCAATATCTGCAAAACTTTGCGGCAGTTGACCTGAGCGCTTTTTACCTTGATATTGTAAAAGACAGACTCTACACTTCGGGTAAAAAATCTCTCTCCCGCCGCGCCTGCCAGAGCGTTATGTATGAAATCCTGCAAACGCTTTCGCGTATTTTGGTTCCTGTTATGCCGCATCAGGCGGAGGACATCTGGCAAAATATGCCTGAGTGCCAAAGAGGCGGTTTAGAGAGTATTTTGCTCTCCGACTGGGTTGAAGTTAAGCCGCAGTGGGATAATGAGGAGCTGGAAAAAGAATTCGGCGAACTTCTAAAAACCCGCGATATCGTATCTCATGCGATTGAGCCATTGCGCTCGGGAGATGAAAAAATTGTCGGAAGCTCCTTAGAGGTAGATATTTTGATTTGCAGCGAAAACGAACAAAATCAAAAACTGCTGGAAAAATACAAAAACGAGCTTGGAGATTTGTATATCGTTTCGCATGTTTTTGCGGACAAGAGTGCTAAATTTGAAACTATAAGCGAATTTGAACAGGACGGCTACAGCGTAAAAGTTCAAAAAGCCGCAGGACAAAAGTGCGAGCGCTGCTGGAAATACCGCGAACTCAACAGCGACGGCATTTGCGAGGACTGCGCACAGGCTATAAAATGTTAACTCATGTTACAATATAGTTACATTGTGTAATTTATTGTAAAAATTTTTGTTAATTTATATAGCAGCAAAAATTTTTACGGGGTTAACAGTGATTCAACTCAATTTAGATTTGAATTATTTGACTCAGTACTTTAATATTAATACTCACAGGCTAAATGAGTACAGTTCAAAAAGTATTGAGGAGATAATAGAGCTTGAGGCGCAAGAGGGCAATCAGGCCGCACATCTTATTGCCTCTGCAATGAAGAACCCCGATAAGCTTGTAAATCTTCTGCTGCTTCTTGACCCCAAAAACAGGTATTTAATTATTACAAATTTATCACAAACCGACCTCAAAAAACTCTTGCCCTATCTGGAACAGGAGGATTTGCTGTGGGGTTTAAGGTATTTTAGAGTGGATAAAATTATTGAGATGTTGAACAAACTCCCGACGGAGCAGATTATGCGCGTTGTGCTGCAGCGCTTTTCTCTGAAGGATATTTTCCTTTTAATGCCTCAGGAGGATATAGATAAATTTTTTGAAAACCCCGAAGTCGAGCGCAAAGAAGTCATGAAATATTTTGAATCGCTAAATCCTGCCGATTTAGAGCGAATTTTGATGTATCAGTTCGGCAATTCCATAAAAGATAAAACACAGGAAGAACAGCTTTCTTTTCTTGAGTCAATGCGCGACAGAGATTTTACAAAAATGCTTCAAAATATGGAAAGATACGATCAGGTAGGGCTTATGATAGGTCTTGTGAAAGAAAAGCCCGAACTTATGGAACAAATCAGCCCCGAAAATATTACCCGTCCCATGCGGGTTATGGAAAAACAAGACATACTGAATTGCATGGATGTTTTGGATCCGGAGTTTTTAATACCCATGGTAGAGGAGCTGCCGCCTGATTTGCTGCAGGTGGTCGCAACACAAATTGACCCCAGAGTTTTTGCACAGATACTAATCAACGATTTTCCCGACGTGCTCTCAAAAATAGCGCTCTAGCTTATTGTGTAGGCTTTTTTGTAATACAAGAGCGAGCCAATTATAAATATTGAAATGACAGGAAGCCACGCTGCCATAAAGGGGCTTATTGTCTTTGTTTCGCCCAGATTAAGCGAAAAGGCGCGAATTAAGTAATAGATGAAAATTATTATGACACTGAACAAAAATCCCCTGTTGTATCTTACCCGCGGAGGCGTTATTGCAAGCGGAATACCGACGATTGTGAGCGCTATTGTCGTAACGGGAAGCGCCAGTTTGTCATATAAATCCACCTGATACTTTATTTTCAGTTTTTCGACAAATTCCTTGTTTACCTTGTTTTTGTTTATATATTTTAAAAGTTTGAAGAAATTGTACTGGCTTGCCGTTTCTTTTACAAGTCCGTCAGCGTTTTCAATGCCAAAACTTACGGTCGAATCATCAAAAAGGCTGGTATTAAAGACTTTTCCGCTCCTTGATATGGTGTAAATTACTCCGCCGTTAAATATCCAGCCGAGTTCCCCTGTTCTTCCCGCTTTTGCCTGAACGATTTGAATTGCATCTTTGTCTGACAAATCCACCAGAGTAACGTTATTCAGGGTTTTGTTTTTGCACTCCTCGACATATATAAGCCTTTTTAGGACGTTATTTTTATCCGCATCTTTTATTGTAAAATTCATTCTGCCCTCGGGCACGTGCTTATTTTGAAGCGAATAAATGGCAAGGTGTTTTGAGGTCATGCTCGTTGCCGGCACAATAAGTTCGCTTATAAAAAAGCTTACAAAAGTCATAACTATTGCAAAAACAAATATGGGTCGTGCAATCCTTGAAATGCTTATCCCGCAAGCCTTTAAGACGGTAATTTCAGAATTTAAACTCAATCTGTTAACGGTCATAACCGTTGCAAAAAGGGTTGAAATGGGTATTGTCATTACAAAAACCTGCGGCAGGTTTAAAATAATCATCATAAAGGCGATGTTAAAAGGTATGCCGTACAGGGTTATTTGTTTAATAAGCTGGGTAAAAGTTTCCGAGGCGAAAATGATTGACGTGAAAATAATTACACCCATCAAAAACACTTCAAGAAGCTGTTTTAGGATATATTTATCTAAAATAGGCATTTGGCGGTATTTTTGATAAATATAGTTTTTTATATTACTGAGGATTAAACTTGTTTTTGCCTTTTTTGTCATACATTTGCGCTCTTTGTTGACTTATGTTTTTAAGCACCTCTATTCTCTCATCATCCTTAAGGTTTTTCAAGTAATTAAGCGCTTCAAGAAACAAATCTATACTTTTATCAATATTTTTTTTGTTCAACTTGAGCATATCGGCAGCAAGGACTTCATTTGTCATCGCAAGTCTTGTTGTGTCGCGAAATCCGCTTGCGGCAATTGTTTTTGCCTCGTCTGATTTAACGGAATTAAAAAGCGCAAAAGAAATCAGCATAGGAAGGTGTGAAATTTGCGCAGCTGCAATGTCATGGATTTTTGCATTCATTAAAACAGGCGTTGCGCCCATAAATTTTATAATTTCTTCCAGTATGGCATTATGGTTTGTTATAACCCATTTTGCACCCTGAAACAAATCGTTTGTTGACGCGTCAAAACCTGATTCTTCAGTGCCTGCCATAGGATGGGTTCCGATGTAGTTAAACTTATATCCCCCCTCCAAAAAACCTTTGAGCGAGCAAACATCACAGACAATACACTTTGGAGAAACAATATTTTCAAGCCTCTTTAAAGTGTTTTTTGCCTCATTCATCGGAGTGCAGACAAAAACAACATCGGCGCCTCTTACATCTTCAATCATATCCGAAGCGTACGGCGTGTAGCTCTTTGCTTTATCATAACTCGATTTTGAAATTGCGGCAATTTCCCAGTCGCTCTCGCTGAGCGATTTTAAAATCGAACCGCCAATCAACCCTAAACCTATAACTGCGATTTTTAACATAGTATATATTATAGTATAAAATTTGCTTTTTGTATTATAATGGTTAAGAAAAATAAAGTATTTTTGGAGGTAAAAATGGAATCAGTTAAAAAGGGGCGCGCTTTTAAATTCGGCGATAACATCTCTACAGACCACATTGCGCCCGGAAGACTTTTTCACCTGAGGAGTAACCTGGAAGAATTTTCAAAACATGTCCTTGAAGATGCAGACCCTGAATTTGCCTCTAAAATGCAAAAAGGAGATTTTGTCGTTGCGGGAAATAATTTCGGACTCGGTTCTTCGCGCGAACATGCCCCCCAGATAATAAAAATTGCGGGCGTGGGCGCCGTTATTGCAAAAAGTTTTGCAAGAATTTTTTACAGAAATGCGATAAACATAGGGCTTTTAGCTATAGAATGCAACACGGATAACATTGAAGCAGGCGACGAACTTGAGCTTGATATTAAAAACGGTATTTTAAAAAACCTTACAAAAGGCGAAACAATTAAAATAACCCCGCTGCCCGACGTTATGATTAAACTTTTAAATGACGGCGGCTTAATTGAACACTTAAAAAAACATGGAGATTTTGACCTTGTATAATGTAACTTTAATAAACGGGGATGGTATTGGACCTGAAATAACAGACGCTGTTGTAAAAATTTTAGAAGCCTCGGGAATTAAAATTAACTGGGATTTACAGAGCGCAGGCGCCGATGTCGCACTGAGCGAAGGCGAACCGCTGCCAAAGCGCGTGATTGACTCTATTAAAAAAAATAAAGTCGCTCTTAAGGCTCCCGTCACAACGCCCATCGGAAAAGGGTTCCGCTCTGTAAACGTACAGCTTCGGCGCGAGCTTGATTTGTTTGCAAATCTTCGACCCGCAAAAAATCTCCCGGGGATTAAAACGCCTTTTGATAATGTTGATTTAATTGTAGTGCGCGAAAATACCGAAGATTTATACGCGGGAATTGAGAATAAAATAAACGATGACAGAGTTGAGGGGATAAAATTAATCACCCGTCAAGGCTCGAAGAGAATTTGCAAATGGGCGTTTGACTATGCGCAAAAAAATAACAGAAGTGAAGTTTGTGCGGTTACAAAGGCTAATATCTGCAAACTTTCGGACGGTTTGTTTCTGGAGTGTTTCAGAGAAGTTTCAAAAGAGTATCCGAATATTAAGACAAGAGAAATACTTGTGGATAACCTTTGTATGCAGCTTGTGCAAAACCCGTCGCAGTTTGATGTTCTTGTTTTGCCAAACCTTTACGGGGATATAGTTTCCGACCTGTGCGCGGGCTTAATAGGCGGTCTTGGCGTTGCACAGGGGGCAAATATCGGGCAAAATTGTGCGGTGTTTGAGCCTGTCCACGGGAGTGCGCCCGATATTAAAGGACAAAATATCGCAAACCCGACGGCGCTTTTACTCAGTGCGATTGAGATGGTAAAATATCTTGGCGAATTTGAAATTGCAAATAAAATTCAAAAGGCGCTTTTTAAAACTTTGAGCGAAGGAAAAGTGCTCACGCGTGATTTGGGCGGACAAGCAAAAACTACCGAATTTAGGGATGAAATAATTAAAAATTTAGAGTAAAAATATTTTATGAAATTTGAAAACATAGGTCTTGGCATAGATGTAGAAAATGTTGAACGTTTTAAAAAATATGCCGACAAGGACAACCCTTTTATAAACAGGATTTTTACAAAAAAAGAAATAGAGTATTCGTATAAGTCAAAAAATTTTGCCCATCACCTCTGTGCGAGATACTGCGCTAAAGAAGCCTGCGTAAAAGCGCTATACAGTCTTGGTATAGAGGGGTATTTTTGCAGAGATTTTGAAGTCGAGAATTTGCCCTCCGGAGCGCCCAGGATTAACTTTATAGGCTCAAAAAGAGGAGATAATTTTGCTTTCAAATTATCACTATCGCACACGGATACTTTTGCCGCTGCCACGGTTATAGTATTTATTAACTGAATATATACTTTTGTAATTTTTTATAAAGTTGTGTAAAAATTTTGCCAAAACATGATGAGATTGACAAAAAAAAGAGTTAAACTCAGCATGTTATGAATATTGTAAAAGTACTCGATGATTATTCCAAAACAGAAGATCAAAGAGAGCTGGTTGAGTATTTAAAAGGCGTTTTGCCTTCTACTATTTGCTATGAGCCCATTAAAAACAAGGATTTTATACGAAAGTACATGACCCCTCTCAATGATTTTGTTATCTGGACAACGGCAATGCCCTGTGCGGATACTCGGCGCGTGCTTATGTAGTTTTTATTAAAAAATGTTAATAACTGACCCTCTTTAGACAAAGAGGGTTATGTTGTTGTAAAATAATATTATGAGTGAGAATTTAAAAGAACTGAAAAACTCATATCCTAATTTTAACTTTGCAAATCTTGCCAAAATTGCAAATGTTGAAGTTAAGCTCACGGCGCAGCTTGGCAAGACGAAAGTTCCTCTGAGGGATATATTAAGGTATGAAACGGGAAGTCTTGTAATGCTTGACAATAAAGAAGACGAGCCGGTGGATATTTTTGTTGATAATGTTCTTGTTGCGCGCGGGATGGTGGTTGCGCTGGATAACTGTTACGGGGTGAAAATAACGGAGATTGTAAAAGAGGGGGAATAACTCCCGCCTGCAGGATTTTGCCAACAGCTTGCTGCACTTGCTTTTAAGGCTGCCGCACTGACTTTTATTTTTTACCGCTGCAGTAATAACTTTTGGCGTCGCCGCGACTTTTAACACCGTAGCACTGACTTTTAATGTTACCGCGACTTTTGATTTTTAATGCTGCTCCAACTTTTGGCACGACATCGACTTTTGCACTGCCGAACTTACCATTGCGCCGTTGGGGAGTAAATTATATACGTACAACTGTCATCCTGAACTTGGTTAATAAAGCGAAGTAAAATTTTAGTCTTAAAATTTTGTGTGAGCCTGTCCTTGCACAGCGCAGGGGCTTAATAGCGTTAATGCGCAAATGCAATTGCCATGAACATGTAAACATGTCGTGGATATGCAAATAAAAGTGCGTTGTTGACAAACAAAATCGCCCTGGTCATCTAAATCCGGCAATTAATTCTTCCAGCCGAGCGATAGGTCCTCAAACTCCGGGTTTAACTTCCTTATTAAAGTCATTTTCCACGCAGGATGCAAACGCTTTAACTGTTCCACGCGCTCCCGTGCAGCATATTCTGTGCTTGCAAGCTCATAGTAGACGAGCTTGTCCGCGTTGCAATGTTGTGTATATCCTTCAGCTGTTTTATTTTTGTGTTCACAGACTCTCTTTTTTAAATCGTTTGTAACATCGATGTATAAGCCGGTCTGCAAACAATCTGTCATTATATAGACACAATATGCTCTGTTCATAGACTGATTTTAACATATAAATATAATTATACTATTATGTATAATTATATTTACTTATTATTTGTTATCCCGAACAAAATAAATTACCCTTTGCAACAAATTAAACGACTTTGCAGTTTTATAGTATATAAATATTATTTACATAACACCGCCGCGTGAGTAATCCATACAACGCATAATATCATCCTTAGCTTGTTTGACAAAGTGACCCAAAATTTTTAAGACCCTGAAATAAATTCAGGGTGACAACAGTGGGGTAATATTATATATATGTCACGTTAACAAGATATTATTCTTACAAAGCACAGGAATTAATAATAATGCGCCTTTTAGCCAATTTACAAGTCGGAAGCTAAGTTTTATCGTTGGGCTGAAAGCCCAACCTACAGGCTCCTTATAGGATAAAATATTTAACATTTTTTATCTTGCTTTAATTAAAACACCCCATCCAAGAAACACCTCTTTGTCACTAATTTGAACCGCAGGACAACCAGCATTTCTTGCTTCAAGATTCCATACGGTTTTCCATTTTTCTGTCTTTTCGTTATAAACTTCTAAAGTTTTTTGGTATCTTTCAAAAAAAGTCTCTCCGGTCCATCCTCCATATACATATGTTTTACCTTTTAAATTAAAAGCGCAGGCCCCTTTTCTGCCATGTTTTAGTTTTCCTGTCTTTGTAAAGGTATTAGTTTTTGGGTCATATATTTCACATTCTCTTTCATCTTTATAATTGCGCACCCCTATTAAAATTACTCTGCCATCACTCAGCTTAGAGACGCCTCTTGTTGAGTTTGAGCTTAGATTTATTTGGCTTGGCCCAACGGTAATTTTATTTGTTTTTGGGTCATATATTGCTGTATTTTTACTGTCATCATCATATGAACTACATCCATGTGCTGCAAAAAATACTTTTCCGTCATTGAGCTCAACCGGCTGTGATGCATAGCAACAACCCGGTATATTGTAGTAATTGTAATAAGGTTTTTCCTTTATTAATGCTTTGGGGATGGTGTTGTGTGTTTTGAATAATAGCTCGCCAGGTATTTCAAATTTTTCTGTTTTTGGATCAAAAATTTCTACTTGTGATGCATTGCCAAGTATAAGTATTTTTCCACTTGATAATTTTAGGTATTCTGAAGAATATCTATGTTCAAAATTACTATTTCCTATCACTCTAAATTTATTAGTTTTAATATCATATATTTCTGCATTTCTACTGTCTGTCTGTCGCAACTCTTTTGTGTTTCTTCTATTATCCCCCCCAAGCACAAGCACCCTGTCTTCAGGTAGAGCTATTGAAACATACATACTTCTTGGTATATTCATACATGAGTTTAGCGGAATATTTTTTTGCTTTTTCATATCATAAACAGAAGCACATGTTATTTTTTCGGGCTTATTGGATTTTTTTTCTTTATAATCCCCCGCAAAAAATAACTTGTTATCACCAATGTATGCAGGATATTGATATGTCTTTGGTAAATTTCTTAATTTTTTTATACTAACTTCAAATAACGCATAGGCATTGTTAACTGAAAAAAATGCATAAGCAATAAAAACTGCAAGCAAAACTACAGCTTTTCTTGACAGCATAAAATTTTTAAAAATACCCAACTTTTTTACCCTTTATTTAACTAAGCACAATAACAGTGTTATTATATCAAATATATTTTACAAGGTTAAGGTGTAAATTGTGTTTATATGTTGTTAGTAACTTGCACAACGTTACATGTTACCATTCTCCACTGTTAAGCCCCTGAAACGAGTTCAGGATGACAATTTATTATTTAAATTTCTCCTTTTAACGCCGCAAGTGCAATATTGTCGTCAAGCTGTCATGCTAAGTTTATTTTTTGGACACTTTATGTTGGGGTAGAAACCCCAACCTACTAAACTCAACGCCGCGCGCTATCGCCTCGGCTTGCGCATGGCTCCTGTGGGTATCTCGCGCCAATGCGCTCGATTATCCTACGTCGCCTATCGACAGTTGCGCCTTACGGTCTTGCTCATCGCAAGCCCTTAAGGCTCACTCCGGCTTGCGCATTTCGCCTACTCCGTCGGAGTATGGTTCAAGCTTCGAAAGTTTGGAGACGGCGGGAGTGTCTTGGATTATTGCGGACTCGCAACCCTCAACGGGTTTGCTCGCAATGGGCGTTCACTTCGTTACACGCCCCGCAAAATCCGCCGAACCCTTGATACAAGGCTAAAGCCTTGTGCGTGTTCTCCTCCCGCGCGTTACAATATTTAGTCCAGTGTCGAGCTGTCCGCTTTTGCCTTCGCAAAACCGTCACGCTCTCACATCCTTATGCTTTCTTGCTTTCGCCTACTCCGTCGGAGTATGGCTCAAGCTTCGAAAGTTTGGAGACGGCGGGAGTCGAACCCGCGTCCAAAATGATAACAAGCGCGAATCTACAAGCTTAGAATCTTTTAATCTCGGCGAAAAATCGGAAAGATATCTTCAACCAAATTAATCGCCAGAGCCTATTTTATAAGGAAAGGCAACCCCTTAAGGCTAAATACTTAAACGTTTGCGCCTCAAGCTGCAAACGCCAAGGCTTGCATAATTGACCCTAAATTGCGGCAAGCTGGCAAAATAGAGTGGCTGTCGCGCAACTTATGCAGCGATTGCTCTGGGAGCAAAGTCAGCTTTTACAACGTTATTAGCGTTTATTTTTTTGATTGTTGGTAACGCGCAACATCCGCGCGGCCTGCAT
>CASGEP010000006.1 GCA_949300515.1 uncultured bacterium | reverse complement strand
AACAAAAGCAATTGGTGAAAAACTTATTTCAAAAGAGATTGAACTTATTGAAAATGAAAAAATAAAACAAACCGTGAAGGAAAATCTCAAAAAAATCGAACAAGGGGAAAGAGATTTTAAGTTTTAGTAAATATATGCTATAATTGCTTTTATTTTTGAAGGAGACAAAGATGAAAAAGGCAATTGCAGCGCTAATGTTATGTTCGGCAATGTTTTTGTGCGGCTGTACTGGCGCACAGGTCCAAAAGAGTGTGGAATTTAAGGGCGAAACTTATCTGCGCAATTTGCCCGACGGCAAGCCCCAAAATTTTTACACCGCGCAAAATGTGTATTGGGCAAAAACACCGAGACCCGGCGGCAAAAAGAGCAATATGATTATTTTGTACTATTCGCCAAATGCCGTATTGCTGTCTAAATTTGCGGATGATTTGGATAAGGGGCTGAGAAGTACCTACAAAACATTCGGACGGACAATTAAAAAAGAGGACTTTTATGCCCTGAGTTTCCTTGGCAAAAGAGAAGATGTAATAGCTTACAGTATATTAAAAATCCGCTATAACGATGTATACGGGCTTAACTCATCCCAAATTTTTATAGACATCCCCAACTACAGCGAAAGCGAGGCGCAAAAGGTAATTGAGGAGCTTGATAAAAAATATTTTGATGATTTTATAAAGTTTAAAAATACGGATGTCTATGACAAAAATAATAAAAAACTGCCCGCAAAAACTACATATAACTTTCTTACGGATGAATATGTTTTAAAGCTCTCAAGATCTCAGGGCGAAACGTCGGCGTTGAATATCTATTTATTGGGAAATGAGAATTTCTTTAAGTACAACAGCAGTCTTATTGTTGTAAAAGAAAAATTGCCGCATGCCAAAACCGTAAACGATGTCGTAAGCTTGATAGAAAATCAGTACAAAATTTACACGGGCTACAAGGAATTAACAAAAGAAATCAAAAACAACGGCGCCATATTCAGCTTTATGTCTTTCGTCCTTGACAAAGGCAAGGAATATGTAAGGTATGAGATTTATAAAATAAGCTGCATTAACGGGATACTTAAAGCGCTGCACTACAATTACGATTTTCCAAAAACACCCGATTATGAGGAAAAATGCAAAGAGCTTGATTTAAAATATGTGAAATATTTAGAAAAAGAAAAAATTCGAGAAGCGCTAAAAGGCAATTTCGGTATTAAACCCGAACCGCTAATGTATGAAAAAATGTATTATTATAAAGGCATTAAGCGATAATTTTTACATAAATTTCAAAACAAAACAGGGAGCTTTAAAAGCCCCCTGTTTTTTATGCCGTTATTGTGCAAGTTACGCGCTAACGCCTGATTTAGAGATAATTTCAGCCTCAATGTTAGCGGGAACTTGTTCATATTTGCAAAATTCCATAGAGAATGTACCGCGTCCCTGAGTTTTTGAGCGGATGTCGGTTGCATAACCGAACATTTCCGCCAGAGGAACGATTGCACGGACTTTTTGAATACCCGTTCCTTCAATCATTTCCATACCTTCAACACGGCCTCTGCGGGATGAAATATCACCGATGATATCACCCGTATTTTCCTCGGGAACTTCGATTTCAACTTTCATCATAGGTTCAAGTATGCAGGGGCGGGCTTTTTTTATACCGTCTTTCATCGCCATTGAACCTGCGATTTTAAACGCCATTTCAGATGAGTCGACATCGTGGTAAGTACCGTCGTAGAGTGTAACTTTAACGTCGATTACGGGGAAGCCTGCGATAATACCGCCTTCAAGAGCTTCTTCCATACCTTTTCTTGCAGGTTCGATGTATTCTTTAGGAATTGCACCGCCGACAATTTTGTTTTCAAATACAAATCCTGCATTTTCTTCCGCCGGTTCGATTTTAACTTTAACGTGACCGTATTGACCGCGTCCGCCTGATTGACGGATGAATTTAGAGTCTTGATCTGCCGTTCCTCTGATTGTTTCGCGGTATGCAACCTGAGGTTTACCGACATTTGCATCAACTTTAAATTCTCTCATCAAACGGTCAACAATGATGTCAAGGTGAAGCTCGCCCATACCGGAGATGATTGTTTGTCCCGTTTCGTTATCTGTTTTAACCTGGAATGAGGGATCTTCTTCAGCAAGTTTTTGAAGTGCGATACCCATTTTATCCTGGTCTGCTTTTGTTTTAGGCTCAATTGCAACCGAGATAACGGGTGTCGGGAAAGTCATTCTTTCAAGGATAATCGGCGCTTTTTCATCGCAAAGCGTATCACCTGTTGTAGTGTCTTTCAAACCGACTGCGGCACAGATGTCGCCCGCGTAAACTTCGCTGATTTCGTTTCTCTGGTCTGCCTGCATTTGTACAAGCCTTGAAATACGTTCTTTTTTGCCGTTTGTAGCATTAAGAACATAAGAACCCGACGTTAATTTACCCGAATAGACTCTCATAAACGTTAAACGACCGACGTAAGGGTCTGTCATAACTTTAAAAGCAAGAGCTGCAAAAGGTTCTTCATCTGATGAGTGGCGCTCAACCTTTGTGCCGTCCTCAAGTTCGCCTTCGATAGCTTTAACGTCAACGGGCGAGGGCATTAATTCCACAACGGAGTCAAGAAGCAATTGGACACCTTTGTTTTTAAATGCCGTACCGCAGGTAACGGGAACGATTTTGTTGTCGCAAACACCTTTTCTCAAGCCTTTTTTCAACTCATCTATAGAGAGTTCCTGACCTTCAAGGTATTTAACCATTAAATCATCGTCAACTTCAGCAATCGCTTCAACTAATGCTTCTCTATATTTTTTAGCTTCCTCAACCATTTCAGCCGGGATTTCTTCTTCTTTAACATCCGTACCCAAATCATTTGTGTAGATGTAGGCTTTCATTTCAAGAAGGTCAACAAGACCTTTGAATTGATCCTCAGCACCGATTGGAAGTCTTATAGGGTGAGCGTTTCCGCCTAATCTGTTTTTGATTTGATCAACTACTCTGTAGAAGTTAGCGCCTGTTCTGTCCATTTTGTTAACAAATACCATACGGGGAACTTCGTAACGGTTAGCTTGACGCCAAACTGTTTCAGATTGAGATTGAACACCGCCTACTGCACAAAATACCGCAACAACGCCGTCCAATACCCTTAGTGAACGTTCAACTTCAATTGTAAAGTCAACGTGTCCGGGGGTGTCTATTATGTTGATTTGATGACCTTTCCAGTAAGATGTAACTGCAGCCGATTGAATTGTGATACCACGTTCTCTTTCTTGTTCCATAAAGTCGGTAACTGCTGCACCATCGTGTACTTCACCGATTTTGTGAGTTTTACCGGTGTAGAACAAAATACGCTCGGTAGTAGTTGTTTTACCTGCGTCAATGTGCGCTGCGATACCGATGTTTCTGATTTTATCCAAAGGTGTCTTTCTTGGCATATTTTTTTCCTTTTCTAGATTAAATTACTGCTATAACGTTATTTTCGCACAAAAATAACCATTGGCAAGGACAAAGTTAAACAACAGCGCCAAAATATGCTAAATTGCAAATGTTTGTAAATATTTTTTTACAAATTACCAAAGAGCCTTTGGCATTAACCTTTCATAAAACCAGATTTCAACATTATCATATGAGCCGCTTTTAAAGTCATATTTGAATTTTTCATCCGCACCTATTGCCGCAACAGGGATTTTTGTTTCCGAAGATACCGTCTTTAAAAGCTCATAGCCGCGTATAATGTCATTTACCGTTGTTTCATGCGAGAGGTGTGTATTTGAAATAAAGCCCGAAAACTTTTTCCAGGGGGTTTTATTTAAGCCCGATGAAAATTCAATGTACTCTAAAATACTCTCTTTATCGCGCGTTTCAAATTTTGAAGTATTTACGACAAGATAGATTTTAAGATTTTCTTCTTCCGAAATGCCGTTTAAAATATCAAGCGTATCAAGCCCCGTGGCGCCGTATCCCACATCTATTATAATGTCATCGGATGTTGATTTTAGGCAGTTAATCTGCTCGCCCGTTACATAGCTTCCCGCTTCGCCAAGCCCGAAGTAATCACTCTGCGCAATTACTTTAATCCCTCTGCTTTCAAGCTCGCCTATAATGGGGCGCATGCAATACGCGGGCTCAACCGTATCAAGGTCAACAAGGGTGATATTTTTACCCTTGCTAACGTATTGAAGTGCCCTGTTTATTGATGTTTCACTTTTTCCCGAGGCGTATGCGCCCGTAAATACTTCAACCGTTCTTGTCAATTTCTTCCCTCTGTTTTAACTTCAACATTTGTGTGGAAATTTTCTTTAAATTTCATTTTTTCTTCATACTCACGCACTTCTTTGAGTGCATCGGGAAGAATTTCTTTAAAGAGTTTTACAAGCTCGGGGTCAAACTGCGTGCCTGCACGCTCTTCAATAATTTTGAGCGCTTCATCGGAGCTTAAAGACGGTCTGTAAGCACGGTGTGAAACCATTGAGTCGTAAGCGTCCGCAACGGCAATTACGCGCGAACCGAGAGGAATTTCATCGCCCTTAAGCCCGTAGGGGTAGCCGTTTCCGTCGTAGTATTCATGGTGATACTTAATTATCTCGATTACTTCGTAGAGCTGTTTAATATCCTCAAGAATTCTGACGGAATGTTGAACGTGTTTTTTAATTTCGTCAAATTCTTCCTTTGTAAGTTTCTGGCTTTTGTTCAAAATGTCTTCGGCGACACCTATCATGCCAATGTCGTGCAGAAGCCCCGCAAGCTCTATTCTGCCCTTTTCGGCGTTATCAACATTTAATTTTTCAACCATTTTAAGAGAGTAAAAAGTAACCCTTCTGCTTCTGCCCAGAGTAAAAGAGTCCTTTGCATCAAGAGCTTCTATAATTGCTTTTATTGTGCCCGAGAAAAGCTCTTTTAAATCCTTTATGAGGTTTTCATTATCAACTTTGAGCTGGTGATATTCAAGGCTGGCTTCCACAATGTGTAAAAGCTCATCCGGATTAAAGGGTTTTTTAATGTAGCGGTAAATTTTTGCATAGTTAATGGCATCGATTAGAATTTTTACGTCCGAATATGCCGTTACAAGCAAACGCGTAGTATTGGGGCAGACTTCATAAGTTCTTCTTAAAAACTCGACCCCGTCCATCTGAGGCATTTTGTGGTCGGATAAAATGCAGTTAAATTCGTTATCTTTTAAAATTCTGAGGGCTTCAATCGCGCTTGATGCCTTTGTAATGTCGTATTTGCCCCTCAGTGTCCTGTATAAAAGCGCCAAATTATCCGGCTCATCATCCACTATCAGAATTTTATACTTTTTTTGCTCGTCCATCTATCAACACTCCTGAATTTCTTCTGTATTTTCCTGTTTTTTACCCGAATAATTAATCGGCAGTTTTATTGTAAATGTTGTTCCCTTGCCAAGCTCGGAATCAACCAGTATTTCGCCGTTGTGGTTTTTAATTACGCGATAAGTAATCGACATACCTAGACCCGTGCCCTGTCCTACGGGTTTTGTGGTATAAAAAGGCTCGAAAACTTTTCTTAAGTCCTCTTTTTTAATGCCTTCGCCCGTGTCGGAGAATTTAATTACAACACTGTCGCCTTCCTGTTTAACGCTTATTGTAACCGTGCCTTCTCCTTTAATTGCATACTGGGCATTGTCCAAGATATTCATAAATACCTGATTGAGCTGTCCGCCGTATGCCTCGATTTTGGGGACATTTGGGTCATATTCTTTAACAACCGTAATCCTGTTTTTATATTTATTGTTTAAAATATTCAAAGTCGTATCTATTTCTTTTGGCACATTAAACTGCGTTAAGACCATCTCCTCCATTCTGGAAAAATTTTTAAGGTCTAAAACAATATTTTTTGTTCTCTCCGTGCCTTCAACACAGCTTTTTATAAGGTCTTTAACATCATCCCTTATAAAGTCTAAATCCATATCGGCTTTTTTCTTGTTGATTTTATTCAACTCATCCTCAGATATTGACGACTCGTTTGCAATGTACATATCAATAAGTGAAAATATATCTTTTACATAATTATCAAGAATTATAATGTTGCCGTGGATAAAGTTAACGGGGTTATTTATCTCATGGGCAATACCCGCCACAAGTTCGCCGAGAGAGCGCATTTTCTCCGAATGCACCATCATAGCCTGAGTTTCTTTTATTTCCTGATTAGCCCGCTCGAGCGCAAGTGTGCGCTCTTGAACTTTAAGTTCCAGAGAGTCATACAAATCCTGCAGTTGAAAAGCCATGTAGTTGTATGCATCAACAAGCTCGTTAATCTCGGCAAATTTAGATTTTTCCAGCCTGAAATCAAAATTACCGTTTGCAAACTCTCTTGCTCCTTTTGTAAGCTCATTAATCGGATTTAATACAATCCTTGACATAATTGCACTTGCAATAACACCCACAAATAGCGAAAGCGCTATAAATATCTCAACTTTTTTAAGCAGAGCATTCAGGTGGGACACGGCAATTTTTTGAACGGGCATGCCGATATACAGGGTATAGTCTTTTGTGCTTGAACTTGTTTCGAGCATATCCCGCCCCTGATGTTTTAAGAACAAATCTTTTTTTGCATCCTGCAAAGTTTTGCCCGTAATACCCGAGTCCGTAGAGTAAAACACTTTACCGGTTTTGGCATCTATGGCGTAAAGGTAGGATACCATGCCTTTTACTCTGAAATTTTCCAGAGTTTTTGCGACTTTAAAAATTGAGTCCTGTTCATATGCTTCATCAAAAGTCTTTCCGAGCAGTGCCGAGAGCGAGTAGTTAAAATCCTTTAAACTCGCTTCATATTCTACCGAAAGGTTTTTAATGTGATTAAATACAAAACCCATGGTGAGTATTATAATTGCGGCTATTAAACAACTCATCATGATTGCATAATAAGAACTCAGGCGTCTTTTTACACCGTATTTCAGACTATCTAACGTATCTTTCTTCTTTTCTTTATTCATTTTCCTTCGCCTCATCATCAGAATATTCGTCTGCCCCGACATCAAACATACTCTCCATTTGCACATCATCCGCCGCATCAGATGAAAACATACTTTGAATTTTGTATGCATTATCTACTGTCGGCACAGTTTTTTTCTTTTTTTTCTGAAACGGATGAAAGTTTTCACCTTCATCAAAAATTTTCCCGATTACAAAACCTATGAACCCCATTGAAAGCGTTACGGGGATGACGATAGAGAGCATAAACATTATACTGTAGTAATCCATGGAAAAATTATTCAGCAGACTGAGCGCGCCGAATGCCAGCATGGAAACCGAGGCAAAGAGCGCACTTATATTCTTTTGATAAGAAATTTTTTCTTCAGTCTTATCTGTCATTTTGTTTATTTTCTGCTTCCATTAATACTTTAAATGAATATTGAACAAGTGCAATCCTGTCTATGCTTGAAATATCTTTATAGCGGCCCGATATTGCGTAACATAGCGTGCCGTCGGGATTTCTCTGTTCTTCTATTCTTATCGGGTGCAAAAAGCAGCCGACACTCAGGTTATTAATAAGATTTATGTTGAGTTTATAATTTTTTTCGGCATCAAGAGGTCTTTTTGTAATAATTTTCATCCCGCCCGCAGAAATATCTTCTACGCGGATTATATTATCATTTTCGCCTTCAAGATCTATATCGCCCATAAATTTAACACGTGAATACTCGCGTCTTTGGATATTTTTATAGTTCTCGGGAATGCCCACAAGAAGCACTCTGCCCTCTTGCTGCTTAACTTTTGTTTCAAAAAATATTAAGCCGTCCGAGCCCGAACCGAAAATTTCAACACTTGTGCCCTCGGCATAGTCTTTAAGTTCACTGTCTTGAGCTTTTACAAGCTCTATTTTTAAATCGTCTTTATCGACGTCCAACAACTCGAAAATTGTTGCACTTTCAAAGTTTTCGGGAATTATTCTGTAATCATGACCTTTTTTTATTATTTCTTGCATATTTTCCTCGCTTTATACGGCTGCCGTTTTCATGTCCGCACGAATCGTTCCGATAGATTTTGCTTTAGTATTGTTTGTTACTTCATTATATGACATTATAACAATTTGTGGGTAAGTTCGCTCAATTAATCTTCTAAAAATCAACCTTATGGGCGATGAGCACAAAATTACGGGGCGATTTCCCGTCTGCTGAACGGCTTTTGTAAATTCGTAATTTAAACTGTCCATAAGCCTCCTAACAAAATCGGGATTAAGTGTTAAGCTTTCGCCGTCAGGGTTTACACCCTGAGCTATTTGCTGCTCGACATCCTGAGAAAGAGTAATTGCGAGCAGTTCGCCCGTATCTGCCAGATTTTGCTTGCATATATTTCTTGCAAGCGCCTGACGGCAGTATTCGGTAAGTGTATTATGGTTTTTATTTGTGCGCGCCTGAAGGCTCATTGTTTCAAGAATTGTTTTTAAATCTCTTATTGAAACACACTCTTTGAGCAGATTTTGGATAACCTGCTGAACATCTGCGGTTGTGAGGTCTTTCATAAGGTCATTTACATAATCATCCGACACTTCTTTTTTAAGATTATCGATAAGCTGGCGGACATCCGCACGGGTAATAATCTCGCTGGCATTTTTCCTGATAATTTCCGTAAGGTGGGTAGAGATAACGGCAGAGGGGCTTACAACCGTATAGCCGACCGTTTCGGCGTATTCTTTATCTTTTTCTTCAATCCATATCGCCGGAAGTTTAAAAGCGGGCTCAATTGTATTTATACCTTTGATATTAGGATCCTCGGCACCTCCCATAGAGTTCATCGCAAGCGAGCGGTCAGGGTAAACTTCTCCCGATTCTATTGAAACGCCCTTTAGTTTTACCTGATAAGTATTTGGCGGCAGCTGTAAATTGTCGCGCACACGGATGGAGGGAAGCACAATACCAAGGTCAAGGGCGCTCTGGCGCCTTATTTGCGCAATTCTGTCGAGCAAATCTCCGCCTTTTTCGGCATCCAGAAGGCTTACGAGCCTGTAGCCGATTTCAATTTCAAGAGTTTCAACGTTTAAAAGCTCAAGCACACTTTCGCGCGTGGCTTTTTTGCGTTTTTTGCCCAATTTTTGCGCTTTTTTGGCATCCTCCTGAGCTTTTAAGTCCTCGGCCTGTTTTGCCTGCAAGTCTTTATGTTTTTTCCAGCCGAACCATCCTGAGGCAGCAGACACCGCAAGAAAAGGAATTGTCGGCATACCAGGGATAATACCCATAAACATCAAAAGTCCTGACACAATAAATAATACTTTAGGATTTGAGAACATCTCAAGCCCGATGTCCTCGCTTAGTGAACGATCGGAACCTGAAGCTCTACTTATAATTAAACCTGTTGCGGTTGAAATAATAAGAGCAGGTATTTGAGATACAAGACCATCCCCCACAGTTAAAATCGTGTAGGTAGAAAGTGCTGTTGCAGGATCCATTTTAAGCTGCAAAATTCCTATTACCAAACCGCCGACGATATTTACAACGGTTATAATTATACCTGCGGTAGCATCCCCTTTAACAAATTTTGAAGCACCGTCCATAGTACCGTAGAAATCTGCCTCGCGCTCAAGTTTTTTACGTCTTAATTTTGCCTCTTTCTCATCAATCAAACCCGAGTTTAAGTCCGCGTCAATTGAGAGCTGTTTACCTGGCATAGAGTCCAATGTAAACCTTGCCGATACTTCGGCGACTCTTCCCGCGCCGCCCGTGATTACCATAAAGTTGATAATTACAAGGATTACAAATATTACAAAACCCACAACGTAATTGCCGCCGATGACAAATTGTCCGAAAGACTCGATAACGCTTCCGGCATGGGCTTCAAGAAGGATTAAACGTGTAGAGGTAACGTTAAGACCCAATCTAAAAAGTGTTGCCACAAGCAGAATTGTAGGGAAGGACGAGTAATCAAGCGGTTCTTTTGTATAAAGACAGACAAGAAGTATTAAAACGGAAAGAGATATGTTAATTGTAAGCAATAAGTCCAAAAGCTGCGCAGGTATGGGGAGTATCATCATAAGTACTATGACGACAAGACCTATTGCAAAAACTATATCGTTATTTTTCAGTAACAGTGCTAATTTGCCCAACTGTTATACTTTCTCCCCGTTTCTACTTCCCTTTTGCCGAGTAGACATATCTCAGAACTTCTGCAACCGCCACATACAGTTCTTGTGGTATTATACCACCAATCGGCACTAATTTGTACAAACTTTGTGCAAGCGGTCTGTTTTCGACAATCGGAATATCATTATTTTTTGCTATTTCCCTTATCTTAAAAGCAAGAAAATCAACGCCTTTAGCTAAAACCTGCGGAACGGGCGTAGAGTCGGGGTCATATTTAATTGCAACCGCATAGTGAGTCGGGTTTACAACCACAACATCCGCCTGTTTTACCGATGACATCATCTTCTGCTGCATAATCTGCATTTGAAAAGCCCTGACTTTGCTTTTGATTTTAGGATCCCCTTCCAGGTTTTTCCACTCGTCTTTTACTTCCTGTTTTGTCATTTTTATGGATTTTTCATATTGATAATCCTGAAATTTTTTATCGGCAATACCGATTATAAGAAGTATTACACAAATGTTAACAATAAGTTCCATAATAACGGAACCTACAACTATAAAGCTCGTATTTACATCCATGCCTATAGTTGCAAAAAGCTCACCTTTTCTTTTATTTATTACATTAAACCCCACAAGTCCCACAACGGCGAGTTTTGCAAGGGATTTTACAAGCTCCATCATAGTTCTCGGTTCAAAAAAGTTAAACTTTTTTAAAAGCATTTTAACGATATTCCCCGGCATAAGCCTTTCAAAATTAGGCTTCAGCGCCTCTTTTGCAAAAAGAGCGCCTGTTTGCAGTCTTAAAATAAGGGCGGCGCCGACGCAGAGCAAAAACAAAAAAGGAGCAAGGATTTGCCCCGTTGTAATGGCGTAGGGCACAAAAATTCCCATAGGGTTTGCTTCGTTTATATTATTGGGGTCAAGATGGGTAAAAGTTTGATACAGTGAGCTTTGAAGGTTTTCAAGAATTGAGGAGGAGAGCATATACAAAAGTCCGACCCCGAGCGCAAGCATAAGCGAGGATGTAAAATCCTGACTTTTTGCAATATTTCCCTTTTCTCTTTCCTTCTCCCGCCGCTTGGGGGTGGCGCTTTCGGTTCTTTCTTCGTTTGCCATAATCTATATTATAAACTTTTCTCCCTATGTAAACAAACCTAAAATTGCCTGCAGATACTGTGAAATTACATCCACAAGGTAAGATGTGGAGCCTTTTAGGAACACAAGTATCAAAATAAGACCCAAAAATACTTTAAAAGGCAGCGACACCATAAAAATATTCATCTGCGGCATGACTTTACTCATCATGCCAAGCAAAATATCGCACACCAGAAGGACTGAGAAAATCGGCATTGCAAGCCCGAAGGCTATCTGAAACATTTGCCCCGCAAGTGTCATCGTGCCCTCAATAACTCCCGCACCAAACACTCCGCTAAACCCTGACGGCATGACAAAAAAGCTTTTGTAAACTGCCGCAAAAAGGTACTCATAAGCCCCGAGCCCCAAAAACACAATGGTTACAAGGTATGTGTACAAACTTGACATAACGGTCGAACTCTCGCCCGATACAGGGTCAAGTACATTTGCCATAGATAGACCCATCTGAATGCTTATGAGTTCTCCGACCATGGAAACCCCCGCAAACAAAAGGTTTGCAAGGAAGCCTATCGCAAAACCTATACAAAACTCTATAGCTATTAAAATCGCAAACTCGGGCATTGAATGCGGCATGATAAACTGGGCTTTTGCGCTTAAAATCGGATATAAGATAAAAGAAATCAATGCGCAGAACCATATTTTAACCTGTTCGGGCATTTGAAAGGTGGAAAAAAACGGCGCAGTGGCAAAAAGCCCTGACATTCTTGTAAAAATAAGCATAAATACAACAATGTTCTTTGGCGAAAAAAGATTTAAGAGGCTTGGTGCATCAGGCATAGGCTACCTCACCCGATAAAAGTTCTCATGTAATCAAAAAGTTCGTTTGTCCTTGAAACAAATACATTCAGCATCCAGGGCATACAGACAATAAGAGCTAAAATGCAGGCAAAAATCTTTGGTACAAAAGTTAAAGTCGACTCTTGAATTTGTGTTACGGACTGTACAATACTTATCAAAAGACCCACCACAATGGATGTAATCAAAACGGGTGCGCACATTTCCATAGTGAGCACAAGGACTTTTTGAAAAATAGTTAAAAATACTTCTTCTTCCATCTTGCACTCCTTAAGTTACAAAGCCTTCTATAAGCGATTTTGTAATCAAATACCAGCCGTCGACCATAACAAACATAATGAGTTTAAAGGGCATGGCAATTGTTGTCGGCGGCAAAAACAGCATACCCATTGAAACAAGGATACTTGCCACAACAATATCTATTACAAGAAAAGGTAAAAATATAATAAAACCGATTTTAAACGCCGTTTTCAGCTCCGAGAGTACAAAAGCCGGAATTAAAACATAAGTCGGCACGGAGTCGGGATTTTTAAACTTCGGCAATTTCGCAAGATTTCTAAACAATTCAAGCTCTTTGTCGTGCGTTTGCTTAAACATAAAAGTCCGTACGGGCTTAATGGCGTTGTCAAGCGCCGCCTGCTGGGTTATCTGGTTTTTTATGTAGGGCTGGTAAGCCGTTTCGTTAATTTTTGACAGAGTCGGCGACATTACAAAAAATGTCAGAATAAGCGCAAGCCCTATTATAACCTGAGAAGGCGGAAGGGTCGTCGTACCGATTGCCTGCCTTGTAAGGGTTAAGACAATTACAATTCTCACAAACGCCGTTGTCATAATTATAATGCTGGGCGCAAGGGTTAAAATGGTTAAAAGAATTAAAACCTGCACGCCCTGAGTGAACTCTTGCGGAGTGTTCGCGCCTTGCATGCCTATATTGATGTTTGGAAATGCAATCGCCGCAAAGCTTTGGGCGTTTGTCATCAAAAAA
This sequence comes from uncultured bacterium, assembly GCA_949300515.1. GTDB lineage: Bacteria > Cyanobacteriota > Vampirovibrionia > Gastranaerophilales > Gastranaerophilaceae > Galligastranaerophilus. Next base: position 62,347 of record CASGEP010000006.1, on the reverse strand, counting down.
AGACAAAACGCGCCCAAAATTTTTATAAAATTTTTAAAACTCCCTCTCCCCATAAACTTCTTTCTTTATTACTGTTCAAAAACTCCCATATGTCTGAACTTGTTGTATCTGTCCTCTTTCAGCTCCTGAGCGCTCATATTTTTATACTCGTCAAGCGCGGCTAAAAGGGATTTTTTAAGCTCGCCCGCCATTGCACAAGGGTCATAATGCGCACCGCCGAGCGGTTCTTTTATGACTTCATCGACAATTCCGTACTGCAACAAATCCTGTCCCGTAATCTTAAGCGCATTTGCCGCTTCGCGCGCCATGTTTGCATCCCTCCAGAGGATTGAAGCACAGCCTTCGGGCGAAATTACCGTATAGTACGCATGTTCAAGTATCATTACTTTATTTGCAACGGCAAGTCCCAGAGCGCCGCCCGAGCAGCCTTCGCCCGTGATTACGGCAATGACGGGCACCTCTAGTTTTGCCATTTCTTTTAAATTAACGGCAATTGCAATACCCTGCCCCGTCTGCTCCGCCTGCATGCCCGGATACGCTCCCATGGTATCAACAAGGGTAATAATCGGCAGATTAAACTTTGAAGCATGTTCGAAAAGTCTTAAAGCTTTTCTGTAGCCCTGAGGCTGGGGCATGCCGAAATTATACTCAAGGTTTTCTTTTGTTGTTTTGCCTTTTTGAGTACCCACAAGCATAACGCTTCTTCCGTCAATTTTGGCTATTCCGCCGATTATGGCTCTGTCATCCGTTCCCGCTCTGTCCCCGTGGAATTCTATAAAGTCCTCGCACATGTAATGAACGTAGTCAAGGAAATTGGGTCTTTGCGGATGGCGTGCGATTTGGAGCTTCTGATAAGGCTCCAGACTGTCATAAAGCTCTTTTTTGTACTCCTCTGTCTGGTTTTCAAGCTTTTTTATTTCGTCGTTATAATCCATATTTGTATCAACACTCAATTTTTTCAATTCTTCTATTTTTTCTTCCATTTTATAAATCGGTTTTTCAAATTCCAATATTTGCATAGTCTTGTTTTTCCTTTTGCCGTATTTTTTATTTATTTGAATGCAGTTCAATAAGTTTTGAAAGCTTTTCTTTCATTTCTTTTCTTGTAACTATAAAATCTATCTGACCGTATTTTAAAAGGTACTCAGCCGTTTGGAAATCTGCGGGGAGCTTTTGTTTAATTGTCTGCTCAATTACCCTTCTGCCCGCAAAACCAATTCTTGCACCCTTTTCGGCTATTATTATATCGCCTATCGTACCGAAACTTGCCGTTACACCGCCAAAAGTCGGCTCCGTTAAGACGGTTATGTATAAAATTTTTGCTTCGTTCAGTTTTGCAACGGCACAGCTTGTTTTTGCCATCTGCATAAGGCTTAGAGCGCTCTCCTGCATTCTTGCGCCGCCGGAGGATGTAAAAGCTATTACGGGAAGCCTTTCTTTTAGGGCATGCTCCATAATGAGCGTGACCTTTTCACCCACGACAGAGCCCATTGAGCCGCCCATGTAATCAAAATCCATAACCGCAATTGCAGCCTTTTGACCGTTTATTTCGCCAACACCGCAAATAACCGCTTCATCAAGTCCGGATTTTTCTTTTGCGCTTTTTTGTCTTTCGCTGTAGGGCTGTGTATCCACAAATTTTAAGGGGTCTTTACCTTTAATGTTTTGAAACATTTCAACAAATGTTCCTTCGTCAATTACAAGTTTAATTCTGTCCCTTGCGCCGATTCTAAAGTGATAGTCGCAGTTCGGACAGACCATATCATTTTTTTCAAGGTCTTTTTTCGGAAGCTGTGAATTACAGTTATAACAGAGCATCCAAAGTTTTGATATCGAATCGTCAATCTTTACGTCGTTTGCACGGGCGGCAATCTGCTGCATTTTTCTCTTGTTAAACCAATCGGTTAATGTCATATTTAAAATCCTCAACCAAATTATTTTTACTACATTATAATATAAATACTTTAATGTGTACAAAATTGGATTGAATAAAGAATTTTTTTTAACTATTATTAATATATGCAAGGGCAGGTTTTTAAAATACACTCTGATTTTTACTATATAAAGACATTATCGGGCAATGTTTTTGAATGTAAACTTCGTGAAGTTTTAAAAAAGCAGAATGAAAAAGTTTTAACGGGCGATTTTGTTGATTTCGACGACACGGGAGTCATAAACAAAATTCTCGGGAGGAAAAATTTCATACTCCGCCCCTCTGTTTCAAACATCGATTTAGCCGTTGTCGTATCCTCCCTGCTTGAACCGAAGCTTGATTATGTACAGCTAAACAGGTATTTAACGTTTTTAAAATACCATAAAATAAACACCATGCTCTGTTTTAACAAAGAAGATTTACCCGGCAAATCCGAATTTAAAAAACAGGCGGATGAAATTATAAAAATATATGAGCCTCTCGGCTACAAAACGGTTTTCACTTCCGCGAAGGAAAAATACGGGCTAAGCGATTTAAAAAAAGAAATAACGGGCAAAACCATTGTCTTGTGCGGATTATCAGGTGTCGGCAAAAGTTCGATAATAAACGCGCTCAACCCTGAATTAAATTTAAAAACTTCACATGTAAGCGCGCAAACACAAAGAGGACGCCACACAACACGCCACTGCGAAATTTTAGACCTCGGGGACTACAGAATAATAGACACTCCCGGCTTTTCCAATTTAAAATTTAACTTTATTCTTCCTAAAGATTTAGACTCGCTCTTTGATGATATTTATAAATTTGCAAAAGACTGCAAATTCTCCGACTGCCTTCATATAGAAGGCGATGAGCACTCAATCGGCTGCGCCGTCCTTGAAAATATTGATAAAATCAATCCGCAAAGATACAAAAGTTATCTTGAATTTTTAAAAGAAGCACAAGAGTACAAACACAAAGTCACATACTCGGGCATAAAAGAGGAGGAGTCAAAAAAACACACCCACGGTACACATCTTGCAAAAATCAGCCGTGAAAAGAGACAGAGCGCGAGAAATACGCAAAAACAAAAAATTAAAAATTTATATGGAAAAATTGAGGGAAATGATGAATATTAACGAATACAAAGATTTTATAAACAACAGTCTTGAAAAATATTTTGGGGAGCGGGTACAAAATTCAAAATACGATAAAACCCTCTGGAAATCAATGAGCTACACCACACTTTTAGGTGGAAAAAGGCTCAGGGCGATTTTTTGCCTTGAAACATGCAGAGCAATTTGCAACTCATATAAAAATGCCGCAGCGTGCGCCTGCGCGCTTGAAATGCTCCATGCCCAAAGCCTAATACACGATGACTTGCCCTGTATGGATAACGACGACCTAAGGCGCGGGAAACCCTCTAACCACAAAGTTTTTGGCGAAGCTATGGCGGTACTTTCGGGAGATGCACTCATAAGCCTCGGCGCACAGGTAATAATAGAGGAAACACCCTCAAGCGTTGAAAAAAGCGTAATTTTAGATGTTGTTAATCTGTATTTAAAAGCAGCGGGCGCTTTTGGAATTGTTGCGGGGCAATGTGCGGACATTGAAGCTCAAAACGGCAAAGATAAAACGGATGATGAGCTTCTTAAATACATACACAGCTACAAAACAGCCGCCCTGTTCAGATGTGCGATTTTATCGGGGGCAATGCTTGCGGGTGCATCTTTGGATAAAATAAAACTGCTTGATGATTTTTCGCAAAACTTTGGTCTTGCTTTTCAAATATACGATGATATTTTAGATGTCACCTCAACAACAAAAGAACTCGGCAAAACCGCGGGCAAAGACGAAAAAGAAAACAAAGCAACCTATGTAACTTTATACGGGCTGAAAAGCGCCAAAGAAAAATTTAATGAGTTAATTTCCGATTGTCATGATATACTAAAGGGGGCAGAAATTAATTCGGATGTATTTTTGCAAATTTTAAATGATATGCGTGAAAGGGTCAGTTAATCGTGCAGGAGTTGCAATTTTTTAATACGGGTTTGGAAGTATTAAGTTCGGGGCTTTTAGCGGCAGGCATTGCGCAGACCCTAAAAGTTATTTTTCACTATGTCAAAAACAAAAAAATTAATTTTAAAATTTTTACAACAACCGGCGGCATGCCATCTTCCCACTCCGCTGGAGTTATCGCCCTTGCCACGAGTGTCGGTATGATTTGCGGGGTGACATCCGTTGAATTTGCGATATCACTCGGTTTCTCACTCATCATTATGCAGGATGCCGCAGGCTTAAGGCGCGCCGCGGGTAAAACCGCAGCAACACTGAACCGCGTGGTGCAAGAGTTTGTTGAACACCACGAAACCAAACCCTACGAAGTTTTAAAAGAACTTCTGGGACACACTCCTTTTGAGGTTTTCTGCGGCGCGGCACTCGGGGTGACAGTCGCGCTCTTTGTGCATTTGCTTGATAAAGTTGAAGCGATGCATGCCTTTCTTGCTTTAATTGGCTCTTTTTAAAAGTTCGGTTAAAGTAGGCTCTCTTTTGATGTTTTTCTTGGGTTCTTCTTTTTTGTCCTCAAGACAGTGCGAGTTGTTTGTAAAGCTCGAAAGACCTATGTAGCCGTCATCCTGAGAGTCCAGTCCGAGTATCTTTTTGAAAAAATTCATAATTTCACCTGCTTACTGTTTTGTTATTCGTTATTATACACTCAAAATCTAAAAAATGCTCGTTGTATGATTTACAATTTTTAATTTATAAACATATTAAATGAAAGTTTTTACCATTAAATTGCCGCTTATGTTATATTTTATCTTATGAATAAGTCTAATGAAAATTTTTTAATAGTCCAAAGTGCTATTAACATTTCGCGCGAAAGGGCATTTGAAATTTTAGAAGGAAAAGACGAAAGCCTAAAACCGTATGCGTTTTTAAATATTGACGGCGTTTTAAACGAATACGAGGCAAATTTAATACTTCACCACCTGACAAACCACCCTAACCCCACAAGGGAAGCATGCGCCCTTGTACTGTGCGATATATGCAAAGGAGAATATTTTAAAAGCCCTGCGATTTTAAACACGCTGAAAGAGGGTATTTGCGACATAAATCCCAATGTCTGCCGCGCGCTTATCGAACTTTTGGTTAAAAATCCAGATATTGCAAGGCTTGTAACTCCGCTGAACATTGAAAAAATAAATGAACTTCTGAGAGATTTCAGCGTGTATGAAAAAACTTTCGGCTCGCATAAAGAAAACAAAATGAAAAACCGCAAAAACCATGCCAAAAACAAAAAACTTTTTAACCTTTACTGGTGCCTTGAAGCTCTTGGTGAAACAATGAAACGGGGTGAATTTGAAGATGAAATTATAGAAATTTGCCAAAATACGGTTAATTTTCTTGATTATACGATAAGAGAGAAAACCGCGAAAATTCTTACAAAAATGGAAAATCCGCCAAAAGAATTGTTACAGAAATTGAAAAATGATGAAAATTTTTATGTAAAAAATCTGGTTTATGATAAAATTTGTAAAGACAGTTAATAATAGGGATACTTTATGATTTCAGTAAACGATTTAAAAACAGGCTTAACACTGCAACTTGATAACGGTCTTTGGTCCGTTGTGGAGTTCTTACACGTGAAACCGGGCAAAGGCGCCGCTTTTGTAAGGTCAAAACTCAAAAACGTTGAAACCGGTCAAGTTGTTGAAAGAACTTTCAGAGCAGGTGAAAAAGTTGCAAAAGCAATGCTTGACAGACGCGAAATGCAATACCTCTACAAAGAAGGTGCAGACTTTGTTATGATGGACTTAGAATCCTATGAACAGCTTCCCGTTCCCGCTTCCGCAATCGGCGACGGCATTAAATATTTAAAAGAAAACATGAATGTTCAGATTTTAATGCACGAGGGAAGAATTATAGGCGTTGACCTTCCTAATTTTGTTGAGCTTGAAGTAGTGGATACTCCCCCGTCCGAAAAAGGAAACACCGCACAGGGCGGCACAAAACCCGCAACTCTTGAAGGCGGCGCGGTTGTAAACGTTCCTTTCTTTATTAACATCGGGGATAAATTAAGAATTGACACCAGAACAAACGAATATCTTGACAGAGTATAGGAATTTAGAATATGAATTTTGAAATAGAATACATTGAAAAACTCGCAAATCTGATAGATGAAAAATCTCTCAGCGAAATAATCTTAGAGGATGGCGAGCAGGCTATCACCATAAAAAGAGAAATAAATCAAACCGTAGTACAGAGCACCTCACCCGTTATGCCTCTGCCGCAGGTGACACAGGCGCAAAACACAAAAGAAGAAACAACACCCGAGAGTACAAGTTCTTCAAAAGGTACGCCGATTACCTCTCCTATGGTCGGTGCCTTCTATGCTGCACCGAGCCCCGGAGCAAAACCGTTTGTTAAAGTGGGCGATATTGTAAGTGCAGGTCAGGTGGTTTGCATTGTTGAGGCAATGAAGCTGATGAACGAGATAGAGTCCGATGTTTCGGGCAAAGTTACCCAAATCTGCGTTGAAGACGGTCAAAGCGTTGAATACGGTCAGGTTTTAATGTATATAGAATAAGTTTTTTCAAAGTGCTGTTTTTATGCGGCACTTTGAAGTATGTAGTGTTATCACCTATTTTAAGGTTTATAAGTTATGTTCAAAAAAGTATTAATAGCAAACAGAGGTGAAATCGCCCTCAGAATTATAAGAGCTTGCAGAGAACTCGGCATTGCAACCGTTGCAATTTATTCACAGGCTGATGCCCAGAGTTTACACGTGTCGCTTGCGGATGAAGCCTATTGCATAGGACCCGCGCAAAGCTCAAAGAGCTATCTTCACATTCCCGCAATAATTTCGGTCGCTCTTACATCGGGCGCCGATGCCATCCACCCCGGATACGGTTTTATGGCTGAGCGCGCGGATTTTGTCGACATCTGCGACGAACACCACATAAAATTTATCGGCCCGAGTTCAAAAGCCATGCGCGCTATGGGCGACAAGGCTTCGGCGCGTGCTACCATGATTAAAAGCAAAGTCCCCGTTACCCCCGGTACAGGGCTTGTGCAAACGGTCGAAGAAGTAAGAGATTTTGCGAAAAAAGAAGGTTTTCCGATTATAATTAAAGCAACGGCAGGCGGCGGCGGCAAAGGCATGAGAATTGTAAGAGAGGAGTACGAACTCGGCGATGCTTTTAACCTTTGCAAAAACGAAGCTAAAAACGCTTTCGGCAACCCCGAAGTATATGTTGAAAAATACCTTGAAAATCCGCGCCACATAGAGGTGCAGATACTTGCGGATTCCTTTGGCAACGTTGTTCATCTGGGCGAAAGAGATTGTTCAATTCAAAGGCGCCATCAAAAGCTCCTTGAAGAAGCACCCTCGCCCGCTATCAGCGAGGACATCAGAAAAGCAATGGGCGAAGCCGCCGTTAATGCCGCAAAGGCTATTAATTACGAAGGTGCGGGCACAATAGAATTTCTGCTTGATGAATCGGATCCCAAACGCAAAAAATGGTATTTTATGGAAATGAACACCAGAGTTCAGGTTGAACACTGCGTGTCAGAGATGATTTCGGGAGTAGATATTGTAAAAGAACAGATAAGAGTCGCCGCAGGTCAAAGACTCTCTGTTAAGCAGGAGGATATTTGCTTAAGAGGTCATGCAATCGAATGCAGAATTAACGCGGAAGACCCCGATAGAGATTTTATGCCCTTTGCAGGTAAAATCGAAGGCTACATCGCCCCCGGAGGCTTTGGCGTAAGGGTTGACTCGCATGTTTACACAGGCTACAGCATTCCCCCTTATTATGATTCAATGGTCGGAAAATTAATCTGCTGGGGCAAAGACCGCGAAGAAGCCCGTCTTAGAATGCTAAGAGCCTTAAACGAGTACGTCATAACGGGAATTAAAACGACAATACCCTTTCATCGCGAGATTTTAAACGACGAAATATTTATAAGCGGTAATTTTAACACAAGCTTTCTGGAGAAAAGCTTCAAGAGAAATGCAGATAAAGTTTAGCGACAAAATTAATAACATTATAAAAAATTTAGCCCTTGAAGCCGAGCGCTTCGGGGTTAAAATTTATTTTGTCGGCGGTCTGATAAGAGATGTCCTGATGGGTATAAATCCTTGCGACATTGATATTCTTGTCGAAGGAAACGCAATTGAGTTTGTAAAATCGCTCAACTTTGCGCAAATTAAATCCCAACATCCCGACTTCGGCACAATAAAGGCGCAAATTGATGATATTGACATTGATTTTGCCTCTACAAGAACTGAAAAATACCCTCATTCCGGTACTCTGCCCGTCATGGTAAAACTCGGCTGCGCTATTAAGGATGATTTAATACGCAGAGATTTTACCGTTAACGCCGTAGCCGCAAGGATTTTACCCTCGCTTGAATATGAAATAATTGATTTATTTAACGGTATCTCTGACATTGGGCAGGGTATTTTAAAAGTGCTGCACAAAAACAGCTACATTGACGACCCTACACGCATTTTAAGGGGGCTGGATTTTAAATTAAGATTTAATTTTAACTTTAGCGGACAGGATGAAAAATTAATTGAGCAGTATTTAAAAAACCCCGGGCGCGAATATTTGAGCACGGACAGAGTAATTTTGACCCTGAAAAAACTTTTTGGCTCAAAAGAAAATGCAAACAGGGCTTTTGTAGAATTTATCGAAAAAAAATACTACAGAATACTCTTTGACGATTTTTACCGAAATGCCCGCGATATAAATGAAGCAATTGAGATTTTTAAACCGCAAAGCATCGGCGAAACCTACGTAAAATACATTTTTGAACAAAAAAAAGAACCTCCGGCGCTAAACAGTCCTCTTGAAATATACAAACACTTCAAAAATATGCCCGATGTTGATATTTGCGTATATTATGCCCTCACTCACGATAAAAACGCGCTATTGTATCAAAATACTCTAAAAAACATCAAACTTGAGATAAAGGGCTGCGATTTATTAAATCTCGGCTTTTGCCAGGGTAAATTAATCGGAGAAATTTTAGACAAAACTCTTGAGGCAAAATTGGCGCAAAACAGCCCCATAACAAACTTTCAGGATGAAATAAACTACGTTAAAAAAACATTCATACCTTAGTATAAGAAATATCAAACACAGCTATAATACATTTATCTTTAAAAAAGATTTAATATGATAGTGTCAAAGACAAGGAAGACAATTTTTAGTATTTGACAAAGATGACAGTAAATATTTCCCCGCACAATCCCCGTTATTTTGGTTTTTGTGTACAAATATCGCGCTGTCGCGGCAAATGACCTTTTATAGAGAATAGTTATCAGTTTTGTTAAAACTTCATTATTAATGCGGTTCTAATAAAAGTTCTGCTGCCAAAAAACAAGGAAGTAATCACAAATAAGGAGATTTAAAACTATGGCAATCGTGGTTAACACAAACGTTCAATCAGAACACGGCAATGGAGAGAATGACAACCGGTTCAAAGATTAACTCTGCTGCAGATGACGCTGCAGGCTTGGTAATTTCAAAAGGTATCGAAGTTCAAACACGCGGTACAACGGTTGCAAAAAGCAACGCTCAATCAGGCGTTAACCTTTTGCAAACTGCTGAAGGAAACCTGTCTGTTATGCAAGACAACTTTATGCGTATTCGTGACCTGACTTTGCAAGCTATGAACGGCGGTCAAACGGAAGACCAGCTGCAGGCTATGCAAGAAGAAGCACAAGCGCGTTTAGCTGAAATCGACAGAATTGCAACGGGTGCTAAGTTCAATACGTTTGACCTGTTTGGCGGTGAAAGCCGTGAAAGCGACGCCGAATCGGTTACTCTTCAAATAGGTACAGGTTCTGACGGTGCTACAAACACAATTGAAATTTCAGATGTATTTAACGATGCCCACGTATCAACTCTGACCGGAGCTGCAGCTTTCACATCGGCATTTGTCGGCACAGACTTGGCTGATATGCAAACCCAGCTTGATCAGCTTGATGTTGCAATTAATGAAATTTCATCAAGACGCGGTACAATAGGTTCGACTATTAACAGACTGGACTCTGCGATGGATCAGCTTGATACCCAGTATGAAAACTTATCGGCTGCAAATTCACGTATAACAGATGCTGACATAGCTACAGAATCATCTAACTACATTCAAAACCAAATTCTGCAGCAAGCATCAGCTTCCCTGTTAACACAAGCAAACCAACAACCAAACATTGCATTGTCTCTCATATAGTTAATGACATATTAACTATAATCGATGGAATAAAAGCCCTTTTACCACGCCGGTTTAAGGGCTTTTATTATGTAAAAAAGTTTTAAGTTTTGTAAAAACTTAAATAAAAAATGTTAGTAATTCACTCCCGTGGTGAATTACTAAAGTATACACAAGGAAGTATTTAGTCAATCGAAAGGAGATTCAGATTATGGCTATTGTGGTTAACACAAACGTTCAATCAATTCAAGGAACACGGCAATGGAGAGAATGACAACCGGTTCAAAGATTAACTCTGCTGCAGATGACGCTGCAGGCTTGGTAATTTCAAAAGGTATCGAAGTTCAAACCCGCGGTACAAGTGTTGCAAAGAGCAATGCGCAACAAGGTATTAACCTCTTGCAAACAGCTGAAGGTAACCTTGCAGTTATGCAAGACAACTTTATGCGTATTCGTGACCTGACTTTGCAAGCTATGAACGGCGGTCAAACTGACGACCAATTACAAGCTATGCAAGAAGAAGCAACTGCACGTTTAGCTGAAATCGACAGAATTGCAACAGGTGCTAAGTTCAACACATTTGACCTGTTTGGCGGTGCAACTCACGACAGTGCCGATGAAACAGTTACACTTCAAATAGGTACAGGTTCTGACGGTGCTACAAACACAATTGAAATTTCAGATGTATTTAACGATGCCCACGTATCAACTCTGACCGGACAAGCAACTTTCACATCGGCATTTGTCGGCACAGACTTGGCTGATATGCAAACCCAGCTCGATCAGCTTGATGTTGCAATTAATGAAATTTCATCAAGACGCGGTACAATTGGTGCTGTTTCAAACAGGTTAGACTCGGCTATTGAACAGCTTGATACTCAGTATGAAAACTTATCGGCTGCAAATTCGCGTATAACAGATGCTGACATAGCTACAGAATCATCTAACTATATTAAAAACCAAATTCTGCAACAAGCATCAGCTTCACTGTTGACACAAGCAAACCAACAACCAAACATTGCATTGTCGTTAATATAATCTCAAAGACAATTTTTAAGCTTTATTGCCCCCGCGCTGTACTCGGCCGGGGGTTTTTATTTTCTGTTCAATCAGCTTTTTAAACTCAAGAGCGGGATAATAGTCGCTTGCACATTTGAGCGTTTCATTTATGCTAAAGAGAGCCTTGTCGTACTCTTTTTCAAGGAAAAAAGCCTGAGAGTCTATAAAATGAGCCTCGGGGTCAGAGTAGAAAAGTTTTTTTGACTCGTTTAAAAAAGTGTGCGCAAGGGACAAATAACCGTTTGCAAATAGCGCCCTTGCGATAAATTTATAGCTTTCGGGGTTATAGCGGGCAAAAATATCGCAAGCGCTTATAAGATTTTCTGCCCAGCCGAGATTTCCGCTTTCGATAAAAAGGTTTAAATACACCTCTAAAAACGCTCTGAGCTGAAAAAACGTGGGGCGCTCTTTTACTTTAAGGTAAATTAAATTTATAACAATAAGCCCCCATCTTGTTGCAACATCGGGGTCCTTATCTTTTGTCCAAAAACTCTTTGCAAGCTCCACATCCGAACACAAAAGCGTGCACAGCCCCGCTTCGTAGTTGAGATTTTCCCTTTTAAAAATCTCAAGCGCCCCCGAATAATCCCCTTTGTAAAATAATTCTTTCGCTTTATTTAGCATTTCAGTTTTTGTGTTTTAATTTATCGGCAAGGTTAAAGCCCTTTGTATGAGGCGTTTTTATGCTCTCAAGCGTTTTGACGTCTGCCGATTTTGACATCTCATTTGCCTTTTTGATTTCACGATATATTTCCTCCCTGAACACCTGAACGTTGCTCGGGGCTTTTATGCCTATTTTGACGGCATTTTTATAAGTTTCTAAAATCACAACTTCAATGTTGTCATTTATTATCAGTTTTTGGTTAAGTTTTCTTGTTAAAATTAACATTGCTACTCGCCTTCATTTTTGCCGTCATTTTCTTTTTTATCAAAAAGAGGGTGTCTTACCGGTAATTTAGAGTCTTTTAAAATCACCTGCATTGCATTGTTGTTTTTAGTATTTATAATAATCGGCGCAAGAAGATTAATCGTAGCACCTTGAGGGTTAATCTGCGGGATTGTCACAATGTTGAGCGCAAGTATTTCCTCTGCACTTGTGATACCCAGCTTTGCCGCATCCTCATCACTCAGCTCAAACTGATAATCAATATCAAAATAGCTGCACAGCGTAACCGGAAAAGCTAAATCCATATCCTCCATTGACTGCAGCCACTTAAAGGGCGAATCGGGACGATAGTCAATCAGGGTAAAACGTTTTTTGTCGTTATATCCGATTATCGGAGAAACAAAGTTAAATAACAAACTATTATCTACTTCAACCTCGCCAAAGCGTGTTGTTTTAATTTTTTCCAAGTTTTTTTCCATAGTTTTCTCTAGTTGCTGCTGCCGAAGTCAAAACTTGGCATAGCCTGATTCATAAGCATTGTTTGAATCAGCTCCGGGCTGATGTTTGAGTTATCTCCCCTTTGAGCCATAAGGTAGGGCAGCATATTTACAAAGTTATTGTTTGAATTTTGACTGTTTGTAAGCAAATTTAACTGTGCCATTTGCGAACTCAAACTTCCCGAGCCTGCATTATTATATATTTGAGCCGCAGGGTTATAGCCTACCTTGGCAAGGATTTTTACGGCCTGAGCAATCTCGGCATCGCTCGGTACTTCGTCTTTAGCATCATTAATAAATCTGTATTCATCCAAATCTACTTCCCTGTCGGCGTTGTAGTTGTCTTTAATGTCTTTCAACTCGCGTTTTTGCATATTCTTTACCAGATCGGGGTGTAAAAACTCGCCCGACTCGATAAATTCGCTCATATCATCATCTTCGAGGCTTCTTTTTACGGCGCAGATTTTATCATCCGGCTTATCTAAACATGTAAGCGCCCTTTGAGAATATTTAACAAGCAGTTTTTCACTTCCCTGATCAACTACCGCCTGATAATATTTTTTAGCATCATCGCTCATACCGATTTTTGTATACACAAGAGCAAGATAATATTTTGCAAGGATATCATCGGGATTTTTCTCAAGCACGGACTCCATATCCTGTATACAGCCCGTGTAGTTGGCTTTTTTGTAATTTGCAATGCCCGAGTACACCTGAGAACTTACCGACTTTGTCTGTGCCAGACAAAAACTCAGCGAACCTGATATTAAAAGAAACGATAGTAAAACTGCAAACTTTTTCATAGATTAAATAAACCCCTTTTTTCTATATTTTATAATGTTTTATTGTTAAATGACAAGTATTTTATTTATATTTACGAAATTTTTGTAACCATATTTAATACATTTAGACAATTTTCATACAAAAAGAGTAAAAAAATTAAAACCACTATATAAAATTTCGCCCTGTAGATATAATATAACATGTAAATTTACATGGTTATACAACTTTTTGGAACATATAAATGAAAATTAAAATCAGAGAAACCGCAAAGGAAAAAAAGGGCTACAGCCTCTATAAACTTGCAAAAGAGCTGAACTTGCCCCAGCAGACGGTGTATTCCTGGGCAAACGGCAGGACTCAGCCTTCTTATGAAAACATGGACAGACTTTGCGAAGCTCTGGATTGTTCCATTGCAGATCTTCTTGAAAACGAGCCTATACAGCACAAACTTAATTTAAGAGAAATTATCTAAGCTTTAGACTTTTCGCGCTCGAGCATATCTTCTAAAATTTCGCCGCATTTTGCCACCATGTTTACACAGTGTCTTTTTCTCTCGGGCGAGTGGAATTCAAAACCCGAGGTCAATACCCTGCAGCATGTTGCTTTGTGCGACTTTTTAAATTCTTCAACAAACTCTTTTGCCATACCACGCGCGGTATTTGTTTTATATTTGCCGTTTAAGTACCCTATAACAATCTGCGCACCGGATATTGCACCGCAGAGACAGCCCGAGCCCATGCCGCCCGAAAAAGAAGTTGCAACACTCACAAGTTCATCGGGCACAATTCCTAAATCAGCCGCTGCTCTAACAACACTCTCGGAGCATGAAAATCCCTTGTTTAAAAAGTTATCCGCCGCTATATCTTTGATTTTTTTATCCATTTTTAACTCTCCATAAAAGACTCTTTATTAAAAATATAACACAAAAAAGAGGGACACCTGATACGGGTCCCTCTTGCCTCCAATGCGAGGCTCTAACAGTGCCCTTTGGCACAAATTCAGCGTTTTGTTATCTTGCTGACATGTGAATTTGGCTCTTATTCGCCAAATGCAATTGTCACTCTTTCTTTCGGGTTAACTCTTGAAATAGCCATACCGTTAGGATCTACAAGGTATGTAAGCTCGTCTGCGGAAGTTTGCAGGGTGCCCAGTGTTCCCGACAAAGCAGTTCTTGTAAGGTCAACAGGGGCTTTGAATGCGGTTTTTAAACCGTCTTGATAGCTTCTGCCCGCTGCTTTAAATTTACCCGAGAGCAGCTCGCCCGTACCTACACCGGCTTGATCAAACAGTGCTTCCGTTGCATTAGCTATACCGATAGCAGCACCGCCGACCGTTCTTCCCGCAGTACCTAAGACACTGCCCACCATTGTGAAGGGGAACTGTATTGCACGTACAAGGAAGTTAACGTCTTTTTGTTTTTGTACCATCGCTGTATGGACTTGTTTTGGCAGCATTTCTTTGCAATCACCGTATGAAATCTGATTGAAAGACAGTTTCAGCGCACCGCCGTTACCTTTAGAAGGTCTTACAACTTCGGTAATTTTACCCCTTACGGTTGAACCGCACGGGAATGTTGTACCGTTAATTGTAATTTCATTTAATGTCGTTGCGGCAAACTGCTCGCCTACGTTCGCATTTTTAGCGTTGATAATATCATTCATTGAAAGTTCAAGTGTAGGTATTGTTACACACTCCTCTTTTTCAATGAACATTTTTTCAGTCTGTTCACAAGGTGCGCAGGCTGTTTTAACATCAGTGTCATATCCGCCCGCTACGCGCACGCCCTGAAGCATTGAGCTGATTTCTGCACGTGTTGCCTTTTGATTAGGACGAATTTTTGAACTTGCTTCATCTTTAAGTGCACCGTTATCAATTGCTTTTGCTACGCATTCTCTTGCCCATGCCGGCACTTGATTTCCGTCGGTATACTGAGAAAGAATTTCATCCGCCTTGCAGTTATCCATCGGACAGTTTATGCCTTTTGAAAGTATTGCAAGAGCTTCCGTTCTTGTAATGCTGCCGTTAGGCTTAAACAGACCGTTTTCATAACCTTCAATCATATCGGCGCCGACGCCTTTATTAATAGCTTCATACGCCCAGTGTGATCTTGGCACGTCAGGGAAATTACCGGCTTCCGTCAGGCATTGATCTTCAAGGTTGTAGCCTTTTACGACCATTGATGCCATCTCAGCCCTTGATACATTTTTATTGGGTTTAAAGTATCTGTCGGGATAGCCCGCAAGGACACACTGATCCGTTAAGCGGTTAATATCATCGCTTGCCCAGTATCCGTTCGGAACATCGGGATAGTGTTGGGTGCCGATATCTGCAGCCATGCCCGTAATGTTGGGAATTTCTTCTTTTATTATTTTCTTAGCCTCTATGGATGTCGGCGAAGAAACGTTCGGCGCAGGACAGCAGTCTGTCGGTATTAAATCCGGAATAACAGGAGCCGCACAGCCCGTGGGGCAAGAGTCATCAACCATAACGCCGTTATATGCTTCAAGCATGTTATCTGCTATTGCTGCAGTGTCGGCACTTTCGCCCACAACAGCGGCATTTGCGTTTGAGTAAACGGAATTAGGGTAAGCATACACCTGAGCTTTAGGTTGAGCAGCCTGCACACAGCTTGGGGCAGCAGCACCGGTAGTACATCCGCAATCATCCTTTTGAACTTCACAGCCGCAGTCAGGTGCGGGTGCGGCAGCTCCTGTTTCACAAGGATCGCATTTGTGCTTCTTTTTCTTTTCTTTCTTGCATTTGCAAGGTGCCTGATTACACTTCCTGCAAACGGAATTTTCGGGTGTTACTTTCTCCATGCACTGGTCAGGACAGCCGCAATCACTGTTAATGGGGCATGCGGCGAAGCTGACAGGTACAGTAAGAGCAAACACGGAGACAACCGTTGCACTAAGTACAAATTTTTTGATAGTCATCTTTCCTCCTTTTATCGAAAAGTAATATTTTCATGACAATAAAAAATGCATAACTCATTTTTCTTGAATTATGCATTTTAAAAATCATATCTTCATTACCATAAAAGGTTATCCAAAAGGACTATTTACATTGAACTTATTAGGTCAAAAGTGCACTATATCTCGGAAATAAGGTAATTTGCAATCCATTGAAATTCGCTTGACTCAAGAGCCAGCCTCTTAAGCGGAGCGATTGAACATTCGCCGAGTCTTATAAGACTCATTGCAATTACGCCGCGCTGTGCGCCTTTAACTTTTTGGAGTCTGTCAACAAGCAGGTTTGCAATGCCTTCGCCCATATTAACAATGCGGTTTTCAATTTCGCTTTTTGTTTTTTGGTCAGCATCGATAAGCATTTTTAATAAAGTATCCAATTTAGCTTCATTGTCTGTTGTTTGGAGTGTTCTTGTATTATTTAAAACTGCTTGCATTTTTAATCTCCTGATTTACTTTTTCTAAAGTATAATCCAAAAAATTTTAAAAAGCGTTTTTGTTTATACAATCTTTATATGCATGTTAAGATTATTTCAAAAAATTTATACGAATATAAAAAAATTGCCCCGCAAAACGGGGCAAAAATACCATCCTCCATATCTATGCTTTAACTAATCCTTCTTTAATAGCTTTAACTGCAGCCTGAACTCTGTCATCCACGCAAAGCTTTTGAAGGATAGAGCAAACATGTGCTTTTGCAGTGTGGACACTTACAATAAGCTCCTTTGCAATTTCCGTATTTGACCTTCCCTGTACAAGCAGCTTCAAAACCTCCTGTTCTCTTTCCGTCAGGTGTCCTTTCGGGTCGGCATTTGCACCCTTTGACAAAAACTCGACATTTTCGGGTTTCGGAAAGAGTTTCAGGGCAAGTCTTGCTACGGCGGGATCTATCCAGCACGCTCCTTTTGCTGCACTTTTAATTACATCCGAGAGTGCTTTGGGCTCGATATCTTTTAAACAATAGGCGTTTGCACCCGAGCCGAAAGATGCAAGCACTTCTTCCTCTCTGTCATGAGAGGTTAAAATTACTATTTTAATCTGAGAGAACATTTCTTTTATTCTGATTGTTGCTTCAAGACCGTTCATGCTCGGAAGCCCCAAATCCATCAACACAACATCGGGCTGGTTTTTTCTGATAATTTCAATACCCTCCTCGGCACTTTCCGCTTCGGCTATTACATTAATGTTTTCGATTTGATTAAGAGCATATCTCAAACCTACTCTCGTTAATTTGTAATCCTCGATAATAACAACTCTGACCTCTTGATTCTCTATACACTCATTTGCCTGAACACTCATTTTCTAACCTTTCCTTGTTCAACTCATAAAAACTTTTTGAATGTAAATATATTAGTACCCTTTAGAAAATATCAATACTACCCGCTCGGGTATATTTTAAAACTCAAGCTCCTCTTAAATACATTTTAGGAAGTATGTTTGTGTTATACTTTTGCTATGCGGGAATTAATTTCAATAGGCAAAATACTGAATTTCCATGGTATCTCGGGCGAGGCAAAAGTGGGTTACTCGGATGCCAAAAGAATTGAGAGCGCAAAAAAAGTTATCGTTAAAAATTCCGCCCTGACCATAGAAAGAGTCAGATTTCACAAAAATTTTGCAATAGTAAAATTTAAAGAAATCTCGGACATAAACGAACTTCTAAACTACAAGGGCGAGAACATATACCTTGATAAATCGGAAGTGCAAAAACAAATGCAGGATGAGGAGTATCTCATTGCGGATTTGCTCAATCTTAAAGTTTTTGATGATAAGGATGATTTTATCGGCATGGTTGACTCCGTTGCAAAAAGCGCAGGCAATGACATTTTATCCGTAAAACCTCAAAATGACGAATACGGGAATATTTTAATTCCTTTTGTAAAAGAGCTTGTGCCCATTGTGGATATTAAATCCAAAAAAATAATCATAAAACCTATAAAAGGGCTTCTGCCATGGGATTAAGGTTTGATGTTATTACCCTTTTTCCGGATATAATAGAGTCCTACTGCTCTCAGGCGCTTTTGGGCAGGGGGATAAAAAACGGAATAATCGAGCTAAGGACGACAAATCCGCGGGATTTCACCCATGATAAACACAGAAGGGTTGATGATACGCCCTATGGCGGGTCTGCAGGCATGGTAATGATGGCTCCGCCCGTTTTTGAAGCGTATGAAAGTATTGAAAAGCTTGACAATCGCGAATTTATAATGCTCACGCCTCAAGGTGAGGTTTACAATCAAAACATAAGTCTTGAACTTTCAAAAAAAGAGCAGTTAATACTGCTGTGCGGCAGATATGAAGGATTTGACGAAAGAATCAGACTTGGGTTAAAACCGCGCGAAATTTCTCTTGGCGATTATGTATTAACAGGAGGAGAACTTGGCGCGCTTTGCATTATAGACAGCGTTTCAAGACATTTACATGGTTTTTTGGGCAAAGATGAGTCAGCGCTGGATGATAGTTTTTCGCAGGGCTTAAACGGGCTGCTTGAACACCCGCAATATACACGCCCGCGGGAATATCGCGGCATGGTCGTGCCGCAGGTGCTCTTAAACGGCAATCATGCACAAATTGAAGCTTTTAGGCGGGATGAGCGCATAAAAAGGACAAAAGAGCGCCGCATTGATATTTATGAAAAACTGAAAAAAGAAGGCTTAATATAAATTACCCTGCAAATCCGTGCCCGCGGCGCAAAAAATGAAAACGGTCTATTTGTACGCTTTTATTTTAAAAATCGTTATCCTCTCATCCGCGAGTTGAATTCTTTTTATATATTTTTCATCTTCGGGGCTTTTCATAATAATTGCAACGGCAGGTTTTAGACCTGTCATGCGCGCGTAGTATAAAGACTGTCCCACACTCTGCGCCCATTTGCTTGCCCAGTCGTACTCAATTGCAAACTCATCGGTAAGACAATCCACCCTTGTCCTGTCGCTCAGAGTGTACTCGATTTCACCCTTGCAGTACTTTTGTACGTAGTCTTTTTCTTTCATTTCTTTATTGTAAATGTTTGAAACCGGTTTAAAATTGTCGCCGAAATCACTCTCATTTGCAAGGAAACAGCCCAGAATGAGCGCAATTAATGCAATAAAATATTTAACACTTCCTTTTTTTGTTTTCATTTAAACTTTCTCAATCAAGCACACGCACTGGGCGGCAATTGCCTCTCCCAAACCCGTAGAGTCCGCTCCTTCGTTTGTTTTTGCCTTTATTGAAAGAGCCGACTCGTCAATATTTAAAAGCGGCGCAAGATTTTCTTTCATTTTGTCTATATAGGGCATAAGTTTTGGTTTTTGACAGATTATATTTGAGTCAATATTTACAATCTTATAGCCGTTATTTTGCATAATAAGCATGGTTTTCTGCAGCAAAAGGGTGCTGCTTATATCTTTAAAACTTATATCGGTATCGGGAAAATGCGTGCCTATGTCTTTTTCGCCCATTGCTCCCAGAAGCGAATCTATTATCGCATGGGTGAGCACATCGGCATCAGAGTGCCCGAGAAGCCCTTTTTCATAAGGGATTTTAACTCCGCCCAGAATGAGCGCTCTGCCTTCGCATAATCTGTGTAAATCGTAGCCGGTGCCTATCCGCATAATACATACCTCTCTATAATTTCGCAAACGCCGTCCTCTTTAACATCGGGACAAATTTCATCCGCAATCTCTTTTAATTTTTTTGAGGCATTTTTCATTGCAATTTTTATTCCCGCATTTTTGAGCATTTCATAGTCATTATCCTGATCGCCGGTTGCCAAAACTTCTTCTTTTTTAATACCCCAATAATCCTTTAAAAAGTTTAATGCTGCGCCTTTTGTAGCATTAGGGTCGGTTATTTCCATGTAGTACTTATTTGAACGCACAATACATAAAACGTCTTTGTATCGCTCAGTCATATCCTTGATTAACTCCTGCATTTTATCCTCGTCATAAACAACGGCAAGAAGCTTATGTACGCTTTTAAGTTCAATTTCATCAAAGCTTTTGACTGCGCGGTAAGTCACAAAACGTCCCTGGCAATAATCGCGCATGATTTCTTTATTGTCATCTTCAACAATTAATTCGTCATTGTTATAAAGATTTGTGTGTATGCCTTTTTTTCTTAAAACTTCAATGACATCGCGCGCAAGCTCTTTTTTTACCGGAGATTGATGAAGAATTTTGCCGCCCTGTCTTACCATTGCGCCCTGATAACAAACAACCGGCGTATCAAGTCCTAAAAATTTTCTTACCCCGTCTGCGCCGTCAAACATTCTGCCCGTTGCAAGTACCATTTTTGTGTCTGTTTTCTTTACTTTTTCAATTGTTTCAAGCATCCTTTTTGAAAAAACATTTGTTTCATCAAGTATTGTTCCGTCAATGTCCGTTATCCAAAGTTTTACAGCGCCCAAAAAAACCTCTTTTCACTTTTTGTTGTTTTTATTATACAATAAAATCATAAGTTAAGTATGGAGAGAAGTTTTAAATATGAGCAAAGTAGAACGCCAAAGACCTTGCGAACAGGATGAAGTTAAAAGAAGATCAAATTTTAATCCCGTAGAGGAAAATTTTACACCCGAGCAGGCAGCGCTTGAAGCTTCAAGATGTTTAAACTGCAAAAACCCCTTATGCAGAAAAGGCTGCCCCGTAAGTGTTAACATTCCGGGCTTTATTTCAAAAGTCAAAGAAGGCGACATTCAGGGCGCGGGCGAAATAATCCGCGATTCAAACATGCTCCCCTCTGTCTGCGGCAGAGTTTGCCCGCAGGAAAGACAGTGCGAGAGCAAATGTGTACTGGGGATTAAAGGCGACTCCGTTGCAATCGGCGCACTTGAAAGATATGTCGGCGACAACAGCGCTCCCGTGAGAACTCAAATTAAAGAAAACGGCAAAAAAGTTGCGATAGTAGGCTCGGGCTGTGCGGGCATGTCGGCTGCGGCAGACCTTAGAAACGCAGGCTTTGAAGTAAGCGTATTTGAAGCGCTCCATGAACTCGGCGGCGTTTTAAGATACGGCATTCCGCCCTTCAGATTACCAAGAACGGTCTTGGACAGAGAAATTGAAAGCTTAAAAGAAATCGGTGTTAAATTTTATAAAAACGTAATTGTGGGCAAATCAATCACTCTAAATCAACTGAAAGAAGAAGGGTATGACGCAATTTTTATCTGCTCGGGCGCAGGACTTCCCAAAATGCTTAATGTTCCGGGTGAAAACCTCAACGGCGTATACAGCGCAAATGAATTTTTAACCCGCGTAAACTTAATGCATGCAAACGACCCTAATATGCCAACCCCTCTTAAAGTCGGCACAAGAGCAGCTATCATAGGCGGCGGAAACGTTGCGATGGACGCCGCAAGAACAGCCGTAAGAGTAGGCTACAAAGAAGTTTACATCGTCTACAGAAGAACGGAAGAAGAATTGCCCGCAAGGAAGGAAGAAATCCGCCATGCAAAAGAAGAAGGTATTATTTTTAAACTTCTTCACTCTCCTGTTGAAATTCTGGGTAAAGACGGCTTTGTTAACGGTATCAAGCTTGAAGTTATGGAGCTTGGCGAGCCTGACGACTCAGGCAGGCGCCGTCCCGTTCCTACGGGTAAATATGATACCATGGATGTTGATGCGGTAATTGTTTCGCTCGGCACGGGTCCAAATCCGATTATTCAACAAAGTGCAACAAAAGAACATATCGACATTGAAACAGACAAAAAAGGCTACATTATAATTAATGAAAACGGCGAAACATCCGTTAAAGATATTTACGCAGGCGGAGATGTAGCGCCGAGAGGCGAATCTACAGCAATTAACGCTATGGGTGCCGGAAAAACCGCTGCTAAGGCAATTATTGAAGCACTTTGCACAGCTAAAGTATAGTTAAACTTTTTAAATTGCGGGTCGGTTTTAAATTCCACCCGCAATTTTTTATGTCAAAAACTATTTTTGATTTTTTGTACCTTAAAATCCAATTTGCGCCGCACAGCGTATTTTCATTAATTTTCCCATACTCCCAGTTTTTTATAAGTCCTATTTTCACCAATTCATCAAAAGCGCCCTCAACTCTCTCACGGATAAAAGAAGGTTTTGGATTTTTTACGTTTTTACACAAAAACTCGACAGGGTGTTTTAGTTTTACAAAATTTTTTGATTTATCCGACTGCAAACAAATAAGGTGGGCTAAATACTTTTCAAAATATTTTTTACAATTCAGGTAAAAAAGCTCTTTTGGAATAATATAGCCGGCTTTAACCCTGCTGCTTAAAAAACAAAACTGCCAGTGATACTTTTTTATTTTCCTGATTAAAATTAAGTTCAGCATACAAAGCACCTCGAGCGCTTTTGATACTCTTTTTCTGTCCTCGTTTTTGTAATGCTTTGAGTATTTTTTTACCCCTCTTAAAAATAAAATGTCGTCAGCGCTTATTTTGACAAAAGAAAAATAATCCGCACGGAAAATGTAAACATTGTATAAAATGCACAAAACATCATCCAGCAAAGCAGGGTCCAAACAGAGTGTTTTAGACTTTTTAAAAGGGTTTAAATACTTTAAATCAGGCTTTACAAACGGTGCAAAATAAAAGTCAAAATCAAAAAATACAGGTTCTCCTTTTGGTAAAAAAGCCTCCATAAGCCTTTGTACAAGTTCATTTAAGAAACTTGTACAAAGAGCCGCAGAGGCGTTTTTTAAAACCCTTAAGGCAAATAACAGGCTCTCTTGCGATTTTAGGCTGAATGCAACAAAAAGTTTTTTTGATCTTTCTTCATACTTTAATCTGCACAAAATTGTTTCGCTTATTTTTATATCCAGACAGCTAAAATCACAGACAATTTCTTTGCAAAAGGGTTTGTGCCTCACCCCCTTCGGAATTTTATCCACGGTAAACAAAAAAATTTTTTCGCGCGAATTTTGAATTAAGACACATTTTAAAAATTCAAAAAAAGCGCAAAAAATTGCAGCGCAAAAGCAGCGATTAGGGGAAATCCTTTTCATAGCCGCATTTTAGCACGGAGTACCCGAATAAACACTTACCTGAAATACTCAATTTTTCCGTATTTTAACGCTTCCCTGTCTTAAAATTTTAATTTCGTCATTAACACACAAAACAACCGTGGAAGCTACATTTTGGATACTTTCCCCGTATTTCGGCTCAATAATTTTTACACGGTTTGCAAATTTTTCGCATGCCTCTCTATAATCCTTACAGGGCGGCTCATTTGAGATATTTAAAGAAGTCGTAGCTAAAACGCAGCCTTTTACCCGGGTAGTTATTTCGCGGAAATTCCTGCTGTCGGGCACCCTTATCCCGACGGTATCAAAACCCGCACAAATACAGGGCGCAGTGAGATTTGAACGTTTAAAAATTAAAGTAAGCGCACCTGGGAAAAATTTATCCATGAGTAATTTTGCTTGAGCAGAAATATCAAAGACATATTTTTCAAGATATTTTACATCATGACTCATTAAAATTAACGGTTTTGAGCGGTCGCGGTTTTTTATTTCATAAATTTTATCAACTGCTTCAATGTCATCGGGCATACACCCCAGACCCCAGACCGTATCCGTCTGAAAGCCTATTACTTCACCCTTTTTTATTATACTTTCTTCCATTTTGCCCTAATCCTGTCTTTCAACTCTTTTAAATACTCTATTTTTAAAACAAAAGAAGCGATTATATAAACAATTAAAGTTAAAATCGTAATAATTGAAATCTTCACAATGCCAAGAACAAGCGAATATCCGACAAATTTATCCCATGCAAGACTGAACGCATCGCCCGCCAAAAATGCCAGAAGAGAAGCTGCAAGGATTTTTAAAACCGTTATTAAAAGCTTTCTGTAGCCTATTGAGATTTTTTTTCCGAGTAAAATCGCAAGAGTAATGCCGTTAAATGCCGTTATAAGCGTGGTTGAAAGCGCTATGCCGTTTATTCCCAAAGGTTTTACCAGAAGCGAGTTCAAAACAACTTTTAGCAAAATACACGCAAGTGCAACATAAAACGGTGTCTTAGAATCGTTAAAAGAGTAAAAAAGCCTCGTTGCGCTGTCGCGAAAAACATAGGGGATAATCGAAAGCGAAATAAAGAAAAGTATTTCAGATACCATAAGAGTGGCGCTTGAATTAAACGCGCCGCGCTCGAGCGCAATTCTTATGGCGTCCGTTCTTACAATAAAAATCAAAATCATCAAATAGCTTCCCGCAAAAATCAGCGAGCCGACCCCTTTTGTAAAATAATCCCTTACGCCCTCAAAATCCTTTTGCGCCACAAGTCTTGAAAACAGAGGAAACAAAGGAACCAAAATCGCACTGAGCAGCAGCCCGACCGGAAACTGAAAAATCCTGTTTGCAAAACCGAAAGCAGTCCATGCACCTTCTTTTAAGCCCGATGAAAAGAACATATCGACATATACGCCCAACTGTCCGATAGTTGAACTTAAAAACGCGGGAAATAAAAGTTCAAGAATTTCATTGAAATTTTTGTTTTTAAAAAAGTCAAAAGACGGTCTGAAAGAATATCCCAAATGCCGTACGGCGGGGGTTTGCACCGCAAGCTGCAAAAAACAGCCTATTGTTGTTCCGAGCGCAAGGTAAAACCCGCTTGTGTCGCCTTTTGTAATTAAAAGAACGGCAATTATCCCGAAAGAAACAAAGGAAGGCGAGATATTAGGCAGCATAAAGTGCT
The DNA here is from genome assembly GCA_949300515.1 of uncultured bacterium. Classification (GTDB taxonomy): domain Bacteria; phylum Cyanobacteriota; class Vampirovibrionia; order Gastranaerophilales; family Gastranaerophilaceae; genus Galligastranaerophilus. The sequence continues at coordinate 37,365 of CASGEP010000006.1, read as the reverse complement.
TGTATGTGACCAAAATCCCGTAATAAAGTCCCAGAACGGAACCCATAATAAGCATGGGCGACATAATTTTCAAATGATACGCGGCAAGATTTAAAAGCTCGGGAGTATCGGGGTTATTTATAATAACACTCATTATTTTGTGCGGAAAAAAGAAGCACAAAAGCGAAAGAATTAAAAACAAAAGTATTGAAAAAGTTTCAAAAGTATTAAAGAGTTTTTTTACCTGCGCCTCGGGCTTTTTTGAAAAATCTTTCACAAGTTTTGAAAAAACAGCCACCGTTGCGGAGTGAAAAGGTCCGCCGACCCCGCCCAAAATAATTATCACGAGTGCGGGGATTTGATAGGCAAAAAAGTACGCATCAGACACAATGCTTGCGCCGTAATAATTTGCGACCACAATATCCCTTAAAAAGCCCGCTACTTTTGATAAAAATATAATAACGGCAATCCACCACGCAGCTCTTAATAAGCTCTCGCCCTTATTTTGCCCGTTTGTACAATCACTTGCCAATTTTGTTTCCAATCTCTACCTGAAATGTCACCGACTTTGCCTTGTCCCTCTCGCCCAACGGTTCAAAAACTATCTCGTTGAGTCCTTCTTTTAAATACTTTGTAATATCCATACCAAGAGTCTTTGCGCTGTATTTTGTCATGTCCGAATTAAATTCTTTTGAATTAATTTTAAATTTTATATCCGAAGCTTTTTTAGGATTGTAAACCTTTAAAATCGCATTTTGTCCCTTGTCCTCAGGGTAGTAAAAACTTGTTTTATATTCAATTCCGTACGGATTATACAAAACCTCTTTTTTCATTGTACCAAGGGTAATTGAGCTGTAGTAATGTTTTAAAATTTCGTCGTATTTCTTGCCCAGCTGTGCCATATATCCCGCGCCGTACTGGCTCATACCTACACCATGCCCGAAACCGCCGCCCGTTAATACAAATTTTTCTATTTTATCTTCGCTTCGGTGCAAAATTCTCTCAAAACTGAATATTGCTCCATCCTCCTCCTCTTGTTCCTGAGGATTTTCAGACTCTTTTGCGCTTATTTTGTCCACGAAAAAATTGCCGCTTGCAAGCATTGAATTATTTTTCTTTAAAACCCTTCTTATGCCAAGCTCACGCATAACTTTAAAAGTCCCGTTTTTAAAGACTATTTCTATCTCAAGAGCCTTACCCGAGTTTCCTCTTTTTAAAACTTTAATATCCTTTAAGTCCTCAAGCACGTAAGACCCGTCAAACTTCGGCTCCACAAGCCCTGCACGCGACTGCTCAAGAAGTGTCCTGTTTAATACTTCCTCAAGTTCAGATTTTTCCCACTCCACGCTCCACCTGTAGCGCGGGGATTTTATATCGTAAGAGAGTGTTTTATTTGAATAAAATTCTCTCACATCTTTCTCCGTTGTTAAAAACTTCTGGTTAACATCATCACACACCGACGTCAAATAAGGCTTAGAGGGTACATTTGGCTGATTTAGCGCATAAACGTTTTTCCAATCTTCGCTTATTCCGCCCGCAGTTGAAGAATAAAGCGCAAGTATAGGCTCATTTTCATAGAGCGCAAAAATTCCCCTTGTTTCATCTACCGCCCTGTCAGAAATTTCCGTTTGCGAATTTACGCCATAATACACCTGACATGCCGTAGAGTCACATATATCGTAGTTCTTATACACATTCTGCGGACGGTTTGCATAATTCCTTGCGGCGACTGCCTGCGCCTTAAGCGCCTCAAGCCCGAAAGAAACGGGCATTTCATTTGGAACAACGCCCTTAAGATAAGTTTGAATATCAAGAACATTTACGATATTAAATTTATCCTCTTTTACGGGGACAAGCTCGATAAGCCCCGCATAATAAGCGGGTGTTCCCTTGCGCTTCAGGGCTGCTATCGCGATTTTTTCCTTCGGAGTAAGGACAATCGGACCTTTTACATTTTCTATAAGGACTTTATCGGTATAAATTTTAAAATAGCCCTTTGACAGCTCGACACAGACCGTTTCATTCGGCTTTATTTCCGCTTTTGTGCTTGAAACCATATCTACTATTGAAATTGCATCATCTGATATAAATTGCGCACTGCCATGTTCATAAGAAGAAAAATTTTGGTTTGAAATACCGACACGTATTGTAGTTTTTTCATCCTGCGCAAAAACCGGAGTAAAAAACAATAAAGAAACTATAAAAAGTAAAATTCCTCTGCTCAAAAACTTCATAATTAAATTTTACAATTAACATAATCTAATGTAAAATAAATATACTCATCGCGTATTAAGGAGATTTAATTTAATGGAAACGGAAAACTTAAAGAAATTCAGCACATCGCAACTGTTGAATTTCTGCATAGGCTTTTTTGGTCTGCAATTTGCCTGGCAAATGAGAATTATTTTATCGGGTCCGCTGACAGAGTCTTTTGGTGCAAGCCCGCTGCTTTTCGGTCTTATCTGGCTTGCGGGGCCTTTTACGGGAATTGTGGTGCAGCCCGTCATCGGCGCGCTCAGCGACAACACTGAAACTCCCTTTGGCAGACGTCTGCCCTACCTTATGGGCGGAGCAATCCTTGGCGCGATAGGCCTTTTTCTGCTTCCAAACTCCGAAAAAATCGCCTCTATCTTCGGAGCAAACGCCCCCTGGTGGAGTGCACTTTTTATTGCCGCGATTATGATATGGATTATTGATGCTTGCGTTAATGCGGCTCAAGGTCCTTACAGAGCGTTAATCCCCGATAATATGCCGCGTGAGCAGCACTCTGTTGCAAATTCTTATTTAAGTTTTGCAATAGGCTTGGGCTCCGTTATTGCGGCGGCGACAGCCCCTGTTTTAAAATACGTTTTTGATTATCAAATGTCCACATCGGCACAGTTTTATATGGCTGCAATTGCCTTTTTGCTTGGTATGAGCTGGACATGTCTTACCATAAAAGAAAGGAAAATTTCAAAAGCCGAGTTAAAAATTGAAGAACAAAATGCAAAAGAAGAAATTAAAAAATCTTTCTTTGAAAATTTAAAAGACTTTTTCCTTCTCTCGCCAGAGGTGGGCAAAATCTGTACTATTCAATTCTTTTCCTGGATTGGAGTTATGAGCCTTAACATATTTTTTACTCAATATGTAGTTCATGTACTTTATCAAGTGCCGGATTTGACCCAAATTCCGCAGGAATTTCAAAGCTCATACGATACTCTTGTTATGAGCGGGCAAAACTTCTCTTCAATTTGCTTTGCGGCCTTTAATCTTATCTGTTTTGTAATTGCAATACCGATAGGGAAGCTTGCAGAGCGCTTTGGCAATAAAAAAGTGCATTTTGTTTCACTTTTACTTATGGCGCTGGCCTATGTTTTACTTGCTTTTCTGCCAAATGCAATATCCACAATTGCGGCTATGGCTCTTGCAGGAATAGGTTGGGCGAGCATTTTAGCACTACCTTTTGCTATGCTCTCAAGATACATAAAAGAAGGTACCGAAGGTTCGGTTATGGGTATTTTTAATATTTTTATAGCCGCTCCGCAAATCCTTGTCTGCACGATTTTGGCGTGGTTTATCAATATTTCAACCACAACCATAAATAACATGCCAAACAATCACTACGAATATGCCTTTCTGGTCGGCGCATTTATGCTCCTTCTTGCTTGCGCTTCAACCCTTACAATAAAAGAGGATTAAAACATAAAACCTGTTGCACAACTTTTATGTTTGTTACATAATTTATGCGTAGTATTTACATTTTACATTAGAAGGAGAGCCAAATATGGTAAATGTAGCAATTAACGGCTTTGGCAGAATTGGCCGCAACACATTAAGAGCCGCTATCAGAGAAGGTATTTTTGACAAAATTAACTATGTAGCAATCAACGACCCCGGTTTAAAACCCGCTGAAGCTGCACTTTTATTCAAACACGATTCAGTTATGGGCAAATTCGACGGTACGGTTGAAGCATATGAAGAAGGTATTATCGTTAACGGTAAAAAAATCAAATTCTTCGCTGAAAAAGACCCTGCTCAACTTCCCTGGAAAGACCTCGGCGTTGAAGTAGTTGTTGAATCAACAGGCTTCTTTACAGACGCTGAAAAAGCAAAAGCTCACATCAGCGCAGGCGCTAAAAAAGTTATCATCTCAGCTCCTGCTACAAATGAAGATAAAACAATCGTATTGGGCGTAAACGACAAAGAATACGATCCTCAAAAACACAACGTAATTTCGATGGCTTCTTGCACAACTAACTGCTTAGCTCCCGTTGCAAAAGTTATCGATGAAAAATTCGGCATCGTAAAAGGTTTGATGACAACAGTACACAGCTACACAGGCGACCAAAGAATTCTTGACGCAGGTCACAAAGATCCTCGCCGTGCAAGAGCGGGCGCTTTGAACATCGTTCCTACAAAAACAGGTGCGGCAAAAGCTGTTGCTCTTGTATTGCCTCAATTAAAAGGTAAATTGGACGGTTTTGCTATGAGAGTTCCTACTCCCGACGTTTCACTCGTTGACGTTGTATTTGAACTCGAAAAAGACGTAACCGTTGAAGAAGTAAACGCTGCATTAAAAGAAGGTGCTGACGGACATGTACTTTGCTACACGGAAGAACCGCTTGTATCTTCTGACTACATCGGCACTTCACAATCTTCAACCGTTGATGCCCTATTAACAAGAGTTATGGGCGGCAACCAAGTAAAGATTATTTCTTGGTACGATAACGAAATGGGTTATTCAACAAGATTGGCTGAAACAACATTAATGGTTGCAAGCAAACTTTAATCGAACCTTAGTGCGATGCACTTGGTGAGATAAAGTTTGCCTCAGGTGTGTAAGCCCGTGGCGGCTGCGATGAGCAGGCGGACAGGGCGACTAATAAGCTAAGTGCAAAAGCGCAGCATAATTTTTAAAACCCGCAAGAGAGTTTTCTCCTGCGGGTTTAATTTACCCTAAAATAAAAAAGCCCCCTTGTATAATCAGGAGGGCTTTTTCAACACCGAACAACAAAACTATTTTCTCTCTCTTAACATAAACTGTACATCTTCAAGCAATTTTCTGTTTATTGCAAGCAGGTCCGATATAACAGCCAGAAGCCCGCATAAAAAAGCAAAAATCGTTAATATCGCACATAAAATCAAAGACTGTATATGTCCTGCGCCATCGCCCGTTAAGTAAAAATATAAAAACCTGAAAGCTAAAAGCGCCGCAAAAAAGAACATTATAAGCCCGATAAAAGCAAAAAACCTGAAAGGACGATATATTATAAAAATCCTTGCCATTGTGAAAATCGAGCGTATAATGTAGCTGAAATTGCTCTTTACAAGCCTTGAAGGGCGCAGGTCCTCATTAACCCTTATCGGTACACAAACAATGTTCAAACCCTTCCTTTGCGCCTGAATAATCATTTCAAGGGTGTATGTATAATTATCAAAAATATTTATCCTTCTTGCCGCATCCGCACTAATCGCTCTAAAGCCGCTTGGCGCATCTTGAACATCTGTCGCGGAAACTTTTCTCATCACGTAAGAACCGAGTTTTTGCAAAACTTTTTTTACAAAAGAAAAGTGTTTAATATCCTCTATGGGGCGTGTTCCAATGACAATATCCGCCTTTTTATTTAAAATCGGCTCAATTAATTTTTCAATATCATCCGCACAATACTGATTATCCGCATCAAAATTCACAATAATATCCGCACCTGCCTCAAGAGAAGCTTTTAAACCCGCCTCAAAAGCGCGTGCAAGACCTAAATTGCGCTTAAAAGTTACGACACGGCTGACTCCCCATTCTCTTACAACCCGCTCCGTTTCATCTTTTGAGCCGTCGTTAATTATTAAAATCTCGATTTCATCCACTCCGCTAATTTTCCCGGGAAGTGCATTCAGCGCGGTTAAAACCGTATCCTGCTCATTATAACAAGGTATCTGAATAACTAGCTTCATGAGATTATTCTACATCAAACAGAGGATTTATGACACAAAAATTTAAAGCGTGGAAACAGTGTGCCGATAGATAAAATGTAAGAGAAGAAAACATAATAAACACACCATATATTAACTTTATTGTCATCCTTGTTAAGCCATTGTTTTTATAAACTTGGCTTTTTTTTATTAAGTTTTGTTAAGTACAATTATATACCCAATAGAGTATTGATTTTATTGAATTTTTCAGCTATTAAGAAATATAAAACTCAAAAAAGTATATAATTTTTAAATACGACTAGCAAAAAATTAAATTTTCATGTTTTATATAATAGAACCTGAAAACACGAAACACTTTTTAAGGAGAATAAATGAACAATAACATCAGCAATATGAATGGCGCTTCACCCCTGGGTTTTAATCCGCAAGGACACAGAACTCAGCCGCAGGCTGAAAGTGTTGAGCCTCATGAAGCTCAAGCGGAAGCTGTCCAAAATGATGATCTCCTTAAATACGTCCCCGGCGATCAGTACGGCAGAGCCATGGTTAATAAATCTCATGCATCCTATGAACTTGCAAGACAAAACGTAGAAGATGACCTTTTTACTTTTGAACTTATCAGCGGCTTTGCGGATGATTTGACTCAAGGCTACATTGAAAAAGGCATTGACCCCGTACGTGCGCGTGAATTAGCGGCGCTCAGCGTGGATGCTTTATTAAACCTCCCTCAGTAGACAAATTGCACTTAAAATTGTATAATTTTCTTGATTTAAAAACTTTTTGTGTGAAAATCTATGTATAAAGCTTTTTGAGGTTTTAAGTGTCAAATTTAGTATATTTTCTAGGGCAAAAGGCATACATAAACATAACAAACGCTTGCACTAACGCTTGCAGGTTTTGCGTAAGGGATATAAAAGACGACGTCAAAGGGGCAAATTTATGGCTTGATGCGCAAAATGTCACGGCTCAAGACGTCATAGAACAAATTAAAAACTCCGCCCAAAAAGTACTTGAAGGCGGAGAAATTGTATTTTGCGGCTACGGCGAACCTTTGATAAAATTTGAAGAAGTTAAAAAAATCTGCCAATATATTAAAAAAGAAATGCCGGAACTTAAAATCAGAATTAACACAAACGGACATGGAAATTTCGTTAATAAGAAAAACATTGTACCCGAGCTAAAAGGGCTGATTGACAGTATTTCAATCAGTTTAAACGCCCAAAATGAAAAGCTCTACAGGGAAATTTCCCAACCGAAATTTGAAGGAGCATACGAGGCAATGCTGGATTTTGCAAAAGAATGTGTAAAAGAAGGCATAGACACCACAATGAGTGTCGTTTCAAAATTTGAAGAGGACAAATACAACGTAGATATAGAAAAATGCGAACAAATCGCAAAGAGCCTCGGCGCAAAATTCAGAAACAGAGAATGGATAAAAGAAGGATATTAATAACAAAAAAGAAAGGTCAAAAAATGAACGTACTTGACAAAATTATGAAACCGAAATCAATAGCTGTAATAGGAGCTTCAACAAAGCCTAAAACAATCGGCTCCGAAATAATGCAGAGATTGAGAGATTATAAATTCAACGGAAATATTTATCCCGTTAACCCCAAAGGCGGCATAATTGAAGGTTTTCAAGCATATACTTCAATTAATGAAGTTCCCGAAGAAGTTGACTTAGCGGTCATTGTCGTAAATGCAAAATTTGTACTCGATACAATCGATCAATGCCACAACAAAGGTATTAAAGGTCTTTGCATTATAACGGCAGGTTTTAAAGAAACAGGCAAAGAAGGCGCGCAGCTTGAAGCACAGCTTCTTCAAAAAGTTCGCGACTACGGTATGAGATGTGTCGGCCCTAACTGCCTCGGTGTTTTAAACACAAATGACAACGTTAAAATGGACGCTACTTTTGCGGAATCCCTTCCCGTTAAAGGCGATATCGGTTTTGTATCCCAATCCGGTGCGCTCGGCGGCGGTATTTTAAACATTTTAAAAGACTTAAACCTCGGCTTTGCCCAATTTGTTTCAATTGGCAACCAGGCAGATATTAACGCCGAAACCATGCTTGAATATTGGGAAAATGACGACGATGTAAAACAAATCCTTCTTTATATGGAATCAATCCAAAATCCGCAAAACTTCAGAAAACTTGCCACAAGAATTACAAAGAAAAAACCCATTTTAGCCCTTAAAGCAGGACGCTCTGCAGCAGGCGCTTCCGCAGCAAGCTCTCACACAGGTTCTCTTGCTGGTGCGGATAAAGCTGCGGCTGCACTTTTAAAACAATCAGGCGTTATAAGAGAATTCTCTCTTAAAAACCTTTTTGCAAACGCAAAAGCATTCTCTAACTGCCCCATACCAAAAGGCAACAGAGTTGCAATTATTACAAACTCTGGCGGCCCAGGTATTATGGCAACCGATGCGGTTTGCGAATCGGGCATGCAAATGGCAAAAATAACGGATGAAACAAAAGAAAAACTGAGAAGCTTCCTGCCTTCCGCAGCTTCCGTTAAAAACCCGATTGATATGATAGCCTCAGCGCCCATTGAGCACTATAAACAAACTCTTGAAACCGTTTTGCAGGATGAAAACGTTGATATGATTGCGGTAATCTATCTTCCGTTCCTCGGCTTGAAAGATATCGATGTCGCTCAGGCTTTGATGGAAATTAAGGCTAAAAATCCTCAAAAACCGATTATCGGCGTATTTATGACAACATCGGACTTCTTTACAAAAATTGCAAATATGAATGTTAATATGCCGTTTTATATGTACGCCGAAGAAGCCGCAGAAGCTATGACAAGGCTCGATGAACAGCGTCAATGGATGGAAAAACCGCAAGGTTCAATCCCGACTTACAACGTAGATAAAGCAAAAGTCGAAACAATCATCAAAAATTCTTTAAAAGAAGGCAGAGCACAGCTTACAACTTTAGAATCAATTGATGTTCTTGAAGCATACGGTATCAGAGCCTGCAAATACGGTCTTGCAACAAATGAAGAAGAAGTTGCAAAACTCGGCAATGAAATCGGCTATCCGGTTGTTATGAAAATGACATCAAAGACAACTTCGCACAAAACGGACGTCGGCGGCGTTGTAGTTAATATCAAAGACGAAACACAATTGAGAAACGAATACAAAGCGCTCCTTCAAAGGCTTGAAGCAAAAGGACTCTTGGAAGGTCTTGAAGGCGTTATCATTCAGGAAATGGTAAAAGGTTCGCGTGAGATGGTCTGCGGTATTGCAACCGATCCGCAATACGGTCCTATGATGATGTTCGGTCTGGGCGGTGTGTTTGTTGAAGTTATGAAAGATGTAACATTCAGAATTGCACCTTTAACGGATAACGATGCTATGGATATGATTAAATCGGTTAAAGCGTACAAACTTCTTGAAGGTGCAAGAGGCACAACACCTGCTCAAATAGGTCAAATTCAAGAAACGCTTTTAAGATTATCCCAGCTTGTTAATGACTTCAAATTCATTGACGAGTTAGACATCAATCCGCTTTTAATCTCCGAAAAAACAGGCGAAGGAATTGCGGTTGACGGACGTATTAAAGTCAGAATTGAAGAAGCAGCAAAAGCGCTCGGCTGCGAATGCACCTGCGCTTGTGCCAAGTAGAAGATAAATTTATTACCTTCAAAACCCCGCGCTAAATTATACGCGGGGTTTTTTAATTCTTTAACAAAAATTTATATACGTCTGTATTACCCGTCCGGCTAGTGTTTTGGGTCAAATAGTAATCCATGTAACTAATTCTTGTGGGTTATATTTTTTTGCTTTTTGTGATATAAAAGTTATATTAGAAAAAATCGGAGGCAATAAATATGGCATCAGAAAAAGTGGGGCAATTTGTATTTATGTTGCACTCGCACCTTCCCTATTACAGAATGGCAGGTATGTGGCCTTTCGGGGAAGAAAACCTGTACGAATGTATGGCTGAAACTTACGTTCCTTTGCTCAACATGATAGCGGAACTGTATGACGAAGGAATTAAGGCAAAGCTGACTGTGGGCATTACGCCGATTTTGGCGGAACAACTTAACGATGAACATTTAAAAGAAGGCTTTATTAAATATCTTGACTCGCGAATTGAGGCCGTATCGGGAGATTTAGAGCGCTACCCCGACCCGGAGGTTGCTCACTCCCAACACTTAAAATACCTTGCAAAATACTATTTTGACTGGTTTAACCACATAAAAGACCTCTATATTAATAAATTTAATAAAGATTTAATCGCAGGATTTAAAAAATATCAGGATCTTGGCTGTATTGAAATTACAACATCAGGCGCAACGCACGGTTTTTCGCCGCTTTTAGCAACAGATACCAACTTAAATGCACAATTCAAAGTAGGCTCCGATACTACAAAGAGATTGTTCGGCAAAAAATCAAAAGGCTGCTGGCTGCCTGAGTGCGCTTACAGACAGGGTTATGAATTTACGGGCAAAGACGGCAAGAAAAAATGGCGTCCCGCTATTGAAGTTACCCTTCAAAACAACGGCATTGAATACTTCTTTACCGAATCTCACGTTATTGAAGGCGGTAATTCAATAGGAAACAGAAGAACAATCGGAGTTTACGGAAATATTGAATACATACCTCTGCCGCAGAGGGAAAAAACAGGCTATGATACATATAGCGCATATTGGTTGCCTGATGCACAGGTAGCCGTGATGGGTAGAAACGACAGAGCAGGGTTCCAGGTATGGTCAGCAGCGGACGGTTACCCCGGTGATGGCTGCTATAGAGAATTCCACAGAAAAGACCCTAACTCAGGCATGCACTATTGGAGAATAACATCCTCCACAACAGATTTGGGCGATAAAATGCTCTATGACCCCGTGCTTGCAATGAATCAGGTTAATTCAAATTCAGACCACTATACAACTCTTATTTACCACCTCTTAAACGACTACAAAATGGCTCACAACGGCAAAGAAGGGCTCGTAATGGTGTCTTTTGATACCGAACTTTACGGACACTGGTGGTTTGAAGGCGTGGAATTTATCAAACAGGTTATCAAAAAATTTGCACAATACCTTCCCGAAGTGGAAAGGATGACCGCGGGCGAATATCTGCAAGCACATCCTCCGACCGAAGCCATCCAAATCCCCGAATCAAGCTGGGGTCAGGGCGGACATTTCTGGGTATGGCAAAACCACCTGACAGAGTGGATGTGGCCGATTATCCATGCCTGCGAAAAACGTATAATCGACATTGTTTCGCGCTATGAAAAACAACCTGAGGACAAATTGCTTTTAAGGGCGCTTAATCAGCTTGCGCGTGAAAATCTGCTCTTGCAAAGTTCGGACTGGCCGTTCTTAATTACAACATGGCAGGCTAAAGACTACGCAACAGACAGATTTAGAGAACACGTCGAAAGATTTGAAAAAATCGCGGATATGATTGACAACAACGCGATTAACGATGAAGAACTAAAGAAAATCGAATCAATCGACAACTGCTTCAGCGAAATTGACTACAGAGTTTACCTTCCTATCGAAGAAGGCGTTATACCCCAGCAGGAAAAGAAACTTGCACCTTTATATGCTGACTAAATAAACAAATAATTAAAAAACCCTGAAAACTTTTTTGGTTTTCAGGGTTTTTTAATGTAGAATATAAACAGGGAATGGCAAAGGAAAAAGTATGAAAACCAAAAACAGCAATATTTGTGTGATAGATCATCCGGTTGTAAAGCATAATTTAATGGTTTTAAGGGATGAGAAAACAGACGGTGAAAAATTCAGATGCGCACTAAAGAGAATATCTTATGCGGTATTTTTAGAAGCGACAAAAAAACTGCAAACCAGAAAAAAAACCATTAAAACACCGATTTGCGAGTGCGAGAGCGAAACAATCAGAGAAGATTTGAATTTAATAATAGCGCCTATTTTGCGCGCGGGGATGATGTTTTGCGAAGTGGCACAGGAAATGATGCCTCAGGCTCATATTCACCACCTCGGAATGTATCGCGACGAAAGAACGCTGCAGCCTGTCTGGTATTACAATAAAATAAGCGAAGCGCCGAAAGACCCGCAAAATACATACGTTTTTGTACTTGACCCCATGCTTGCAACGGGAAATTCGGCGGTTGACGGAGTCGGTAACTTTGTAAAAAAAGGAATACCGCAAAAAAACATCACTTTTGTGTGCCTTCTTGCGGCTCCGCAGGGGGTAGAGCGCCTGAGCACGACTTTTGAGGACGTAAGAATTATAACCTGCGCCATCGATAAAGAATTAAACTCAAAAGGCTATATTGTCCCCGGGCTTGGCGATGCGGGAGATAGAATTTTTAACACGGTAAGATGATAAGCATTATCACAATTGCAAAAAACGAAGAAAAGACTATCGAGCGCACGATTTTAAGCGTCATAAACCAGAGCGCAAAAGACAAAATTGAATACATTGTAATAGACGGCGCCTCAGACGACAATACTCTTAAAGTTATTAACAAATACAAAAACAAAATTTCCAAAATAATTTCAGAGCCTGATAACGGCATATACAGCGCGTTTAACAAAGGTATAAATGCAGCAGGGGGCGATTATATCCTGTTTTTAAATGCCGGAGATGAACTCTTTTGCAGCGGCACAATAGAGAAAATTTTGCCCGGGCTTGACTGCGGGCTTGTTTTTGCAGATGTCATTATAAGGGATAAAAAAGGGCGCGACAGTACAATTTACTACGACTATATCGATGATTTTGAGCTTTTTTATAAATCCCTTCCCCATATGTCGACTTTCATCAAAAAAGAGCTGTTTTTAAAATTAGGTTTGTATGATGAAACAAAAAAAATTGTGTCTGACTGGCAGTGGTTTTTAAAATACTTTAATACATACGGGAAATATAAGTACATAAAAATCCCCGCGGCAATTTTTTATCTCGGCGGAATAAGCACAAGAAAAGAAGCGGATAAAATAAGAAAAAAAGAACGCGAAGCAGTGAGAAATACCTTTTACAGCAAAGAAAAGCAGCTTTTATACAAAATAATTTTAAAACTTTTCAAAAATAAAACAGTATTAAAATTTCTGCGCAGGATTTTATCTCTTTTCGGCGTAGTAAAAATATATGAAAATTGCTCAAAGCCCTAACACAATTATGCGTTTTGTTGTATAATTCTTTTATAATCAGTTAGAGGATTGAAGGAAAAAGATTAGTGTTTGATTTTAACTGCGATTGCGCACAAGAGTATGGAGTATATAAAAACGAAAAAGAGCTTGAAACAGCAAAATACGTAAGCTCTATAAACATCGCGGCAGGCTTCCATGCCGGAGATCCGCTCAGCATAAAAAGAGCACTCGAATTTGCAAAAGACAACGACGTTTCAATAGGCGCACACATCGGCTATCAGGATATTCAGGGCTTCGGCTCAAGGAAAGTTGAACTCAGCGATGAAGAACTTGAAACAAGCGTAATTTATCAAATAAGCGCAATAAGTTCTTTTGCAAATGCTATGGGTCTTGAAATAGAACATGTAAGGCTCCATGGTGCGATGAAAAACGAACTTAATTCAAACATCGACTTTGCAAAAAAAGTTGCACAGGCAATAAAAAAACTAAACCCGTGGCTGAATTTATACATCAACAATCCCGAATTTAAAGAAATACTTGAAAAAGAAACGGGCACAAAATGCGCTCTTGAGGTAAATTTTCAAGATTACGGCACAATAAGACAAATAAGAGAACTTGAAATTAAACCCGACACAATCCATTTTTGCAGCGTTGAAGATGCAATGCGTGCAAGAGAAGTACTGAAGCCAACACCCGTAAACTATAACCGCGTCGGAGGTCAAATCTAGCCCGATGAAGATTTTAAGAAGAAAAGTAAAAATGCCAAAAGATGCAATTTGGCTTGTTCCGGGGCTTAAGGTCAAAAGGTGGTTTGCCCTTATTATAATAGGCTCGGTACTTGCGGCTCTTGGGGTTACATTTTTATTTAAGCTTGAACCCATCTATTTTATAGTTGAAACGGCGAAAAAAATCGTACACTTTATGCCGCCCGAGCCTGTAGGCGTGGCTTTTATCCTGCTTGGGGCAATTATTTTTATTCAAGCCTGGAAAAAAACAAATTTTATGAATTTGGGACTCGGAGCAGAGCGCAAACAAAAAACTCTGGGCGAGGTAGTGTATCGCAAAATGAAGCTTGACCATGGTCCAAAAATCGTTGCAGTAGGCGGCGGAACGGGACTTTCAACCATGCTCAAGGGCCTTAAAAAAATTACAAACAATATAACCGCAATCGTAACAGTCGGGGATGACGGCGGCTCATCGGGCAGACTGCGCGAGGAAATGGGGGTTTTGCCGCCCGGAGATATCAGAAACTGCATTGCCGCTCTGGCAGATGATGAGGATATTGTTACAAAACTGTTCCAATACAGATTTAAAACAGGCGAAGGGCTTGAAGGACACAGTTTCGGCAATTTATTTTTAACCGCTATGACAAGCATTTGCGGAGATATGGTAAGCGCCATCAAAGAATCCTCAAAAGTCCTTTTGATAAGGGGGCGTGTTTTGCCCGCCACAACCGATGATATGCGCCTTGTTGCCAAAATGGAGGACGGCTCAATCGTAAAGGGTGAAAGCCACATCCCCGAAGCGGGCAAAAAAATTATTGAACTCTCCTGCGAGCCGAAAGTGTGCAAACCCTCTGCAGATGTAATTGAGGCAATAAATAACGCGGATTTAATTGTTCTGGGGCCGGGCAGCTTGTACACTTCAATTACTCCAAACCTTTTGATTAAAGAAATCTCACAGGCAATTTTAAATTCAAAAGCCAAAAAAATATACGTGTGCAACGTTATGACACAACCGGGCGAAACAGATAATTATTCCGCCGCAGACCACGTTGAGGCATTGTTTAAACATGCAAGAATTGCAAGCTCAATAACAGACAAAAGGCTCTTTGATGCGGTTTTAATCAACAACTTTATGCCGCAAAATCTTGCAAAAAAATACGAAGAAGCAGACTCGCTTCCCGTTGAAACGGATACATCAAGGCTTAAAAAAATGGGTCTTGAAGTTGTTATGAGCAAACTCATAGAGGACAACAAAGAAGGGCTTGTAAGGCACTCGCCCTCAAGGCTTGCCAAAGCTATATACTGGTGGTACAAAAAAAGCTCCAAAAAACAGCTGAGTACAAAGAAACGTTAAGTGCATGAAAAAGACCGCAAAAAAAATCATCGAATTTAAACAACAGAATAAAAAAATCACCGCTCTTACGGCGTATGATTATTCAAGCGCAAAATACTTTGACAGGGCAGGTGTCGACATAATTCTTGTCGGGGACTCTTTGGCTCAGGTTGCACTCGGTTACGGCTCAACTACAGAGGTTTCGCTTGAAGAAATGCTTGTTTTTACAAAAGCCGTGGCAAGGGGAACAAAAGATGCGCTTATTGTTGCGGATATGCCGTTTATGACTTATCAGGTATCAATAGAGCAAGCCGTTAAAAATGCGGGAAAATTTATACAGGCGGGGGCGCAGGCTGTTAAAATAGAAGGCGCAAACACCCACATTATCGAAGCAATAAAGCATTTAACACAAAACGGTATTCCCGTTATGGGGCACTTAGGCTTCACTCCGCAGTACATTAATACAATAGGAGGTCACTATTTAAGCGCAAAAGACTCGCAAAAAACTTTTGAAATTTTAAATATGGCACAATCGCTTGAAAAAGCGGGAGTGTTTTCAATTGTGCTCGAGATGGTGCCGCAGGAAAGCTCAAAGTTTATAACCCAAAGGATTAATGTTCCCACAATAGGAATAGGTGCGGGCAAATACTGTGACGGTCAAATACTTGTAAGTGACGATATTTTAGGCAAATACGACGAATTTTGTCCGAAATTTGCCCGTCAGTACTCGAGTTTAAAGGATATAATTTTCAACGTTGCAAGAGCTTACTGCAATGACGTTGAAAAAGGCAACTTTCCCTCGGTAGCGGAAAGTTTTACACTTGATACAATAGAGGCGCAAAAACTTGAAAATTATTCACAAGATTAGTCAAATAAGAGAAATTATAAAGGATTTAAACTCCTCAATCGGGCTTGTTCCCACAATGGGCGCACTGCATAAGGGTCATGCGAGCTTAATCAAAAAAAGTGTTGAGGATAACGACTTTACAATAGTGAGCGTTTTTGTAAATCCGGTGCAGTTCGGGATTAATGAAGATTTTGACAAATACCCCAGAACCCTGCAAAAAGACGCCCAATTGTGCGAAAAGCTCGGTGCTGACGTTGTTTTTGCGCCTTCTGTCGATGAAATGTATCAGGATACAAAAGAATTAACTCTCGTCTGTCCGCCATACAGTGCCATAAATAAACTCTGCGGCAAAAGCCGCCCGGGGCATTTTGACGGAGTTGCAACGGTCGTTTCAAAACTCTTTAACATAACAAAGTGTACGAGAGCATATTTCGGGCAAAAAGATGCCCAGCAGCTTTTTATAATTAAAAAAATGGTAAAAGATTTGAATTTTGATGTTGAAATTGTGCCCTGCCCGATTGTAAGGGAAGATGACGGTCTGGCACTTTCAAGCAGAAATTCCTACCTTGATGAAAATGCAAGGAAAGATGCGCTTAAGCTGAGTGCGGCGCTTAAGTATTCAAAAGAGTTGTGGCAAAAAGGAATAAGAGATAAACAAACACTCTGTGACAGCGCCCTTAAAATACTTGGGGGGCTGGATGTTGACTATGTGGAGATTGTCAACCCCGACACTTTTGAAGATTGGCAGGAAAATGACAAAAATGCACTTATGCTTATTGCGGCAAAAATCCCGCCCGTGAATACAAGATTAATAGATAATATGGAGCTTTAATGAAAAAAATTTATGTAGCGACTTACAACTTTTTTATCATCTTAAAAGTACTGTGTCCTATAATTTCGTTCTTATACGCGCTTTTGTGGTTCATAAGCTTTCTGCAGCTGTCTTTTTACGAGACACTGAGCGTTCCTTTTGAACCGTTTGCCTACATTATAAAGGTAATGCACCCTCTGAGCGTAGAGTTTCAAGGCAGAATGATTGATATGTCATACATTGTGGCTTCCGGTCTTTTCATACTGTTTCACTATATTTTTGACTTTTTTGCACAGAGAGTTGTTGATTTGTACAACTTTGAAGAAATGCGTGCAATGAGGAAAAAAGACAAAGAGATAAAGAAAATCAATATTGCACTGAAAAAAGAGTTTGAACAGGAAGTAGAGAGATTCAGCAGATTTGCACTGCTTTTCAATCTTGAATTAAAGGCTGCATACAACCTTAATATAAGCAGAAAAGGCGAATTTGACAATTTGAAAAAAGAATTTTTTGCGCATATTGTAAAAAATGTAAGCTCTAAATATAAAAATGCCAAAGGTATTATGTCGGACAAGCTGTTTTTGGTTTGCGACGACTTTAAAAACTTTGATGATTTCATTTTAAGGCTGATAGCGGAAATCAGAACCTTTAAACAAAATTGCAGCGCAAAAGACATTGTTGTTGACTTTGCAATATCCATAGATGCAATAAAAAGCAATTCAAATGTCTTTTTGGCAATGGAATTTCTTGAAAAAGTAGACTCGTTTAACTATAAAAACAAGCTCACGGTAACGTCAGCTTTTAAAATGAAATATGAAAGCCGCGCAAATGCCAGATTTAAACTCATACCGCTCGGCATTTCAAGATTTTTTCAGGATCCCGACGACTATACAGACTTTGAGCTTTTCAACTTGAAACTCAAAAAGGTCGATTAATCTCCGTTTTAAAAGCGGGAGTAATGTCGTTGAACACTATTTTTGCACTGTTTATGAGGCTGTTTTCTTTTATTTCTTTTAAATAGTCTTTTGTTAGAATGCTGCTCAGCTTTACAAACTCAAAACCTTTTGAGTCGCAGTATTCTCTAAAAAATTTGTAGTTCATAAAGTAAGATTTTATTTTAATATACAAATTCCATTTTTTAACCCTTTTGCTCAAACAGCTCGAGATAAACAAAAGAGCATCCTCAAAGTAAATTTCAAAAGACCCGTCTAAAACAAAGTCCAAAATATAGTCGGTATTATTATAGGTGCTTATTTTAAAATACCCGTAAACTCTGTCTTTAAGCTCATCTTCAAGAACATAAGAAAAAGATGTTTTATTCACAAGTCCGCTTGCAAAATCAGGCTCAAACTGTTCCTTACTCCTTAGAAAACTGTGGCGCTGGTATGAATTGATATTTGAATTATACAGCCTGCAGACATCCGAGCTTTTTATATTTCTGTAAAATCTGAAACCTTCGGGCTCATACGTGTCGTCGGACAAAAGGGACTTGTTGTCAATTTTGTAGATAAATTCTTTTGCATTGTTTCTGAAGCTGCAGCCGTTTATAAATAAAGTGAGTAAATCCGTCCTTATATCCTCAACGACAACATTGTAGGAAACCGCACCCATGGCACAATACCTTGAAATGACATATTGGACAAGGAGTTTACCTATATCAAAAGAGTTTTCTTCAAGGAAAATTTTTGTAATCTTCAGCCTTTTTCTGCTTTTCTCGTCCTTTTCAAGCGTTATAAACCCTTGAATTTTGCCCTTTTCGTACGCAACAAAAGATTCGCTTAGAAACTTTGCCCGCAATGGCAGAAAATAATGTATAAAAGAAGTAATCCCGGGCGCAAGACCTGTTTTTTCAAACTCAAAACCGTCGCGCTCAAGAACGCTTTTCAACTTTGAACAATCATAAAAAACACTGCTTCTAATCTGGGTCATATGTATATAATACCATATTTACGCTTATTTTATTAAGCACGTCTGCTTTTTGGGCAAAGAGTTTTTTACTTGCCATATTGTTAAGTTTTATTAAAAATTAATTCTTTTTTCTATACTCTTCCGGAGCATCCGCTCTGTCTTGATTCCAGCGCTCAAGCCCCATTTGCTTTCTTACAAGTCCGATGCCTACATGCACCCTCCACTCGTCCATTTTAAGCTGAGCCGCTAAGATTTTATGACAGCCTATAGGCGGCAGAGGCAAAAGAGGCTCATACAGATTTTTAATTGCCATCATCTGATCCGGAGTTATAGCAAGTTTTCTCTTCGGATACGGGATTTTCGGCAGCATCATTTTTTGTCTGACCAAATTTATACCAAAGAAAACTTTTTTAGGTTCAAGACCGATTTTTTCTCCGATAACTTCATGCGCATCGGGATTTGGCAGAGGAAGCATTTTTTTGTAGAGTTCCTCAATCTGCAAAAGCTGCTCTTTGTTGATAAGGAGCGCTTTGGGTTTGCCCTGCGGGCGCTGGGGACGTCTTTGATTCGGTCTTTGAGGACGTCTGTTGTTATAGTTGTTGTCGCGTTTTTGGAAATTATTCCTCGGACCTTTTTGCCCCTGGTCTTTGTTATATCGTTTGTAGTTACTCTCATTTCCGGTGCCTGCACTGTAACTTCTGGGGTATGCATTCTGTGCAGCCATTGCCGGTGCGGAAGGGTCCTGTAGTATCGGTGTTCTATCCGGATACAAACACTCCGGACATATAACTCTCTTGGGGTTTTTGGTTTCAAACTCCTTACCGCATTTAGTGCATTTGTTCGTGTACATAAAAAATATCCTTCTTGGCCTTATAGTATGTTTCCATCAGAAAAATAATCAATAATCTAAAATTCTCCCTAATTTAAAGATGAATCTGGCTTTACCACTTTATTTTATAATTAAAATTCAATTAATACAAGTATTAATTTATTTTTATTGTGTGTTAGTATGTTAATATGAATCAACAGGGCGGTTTAATTAATTGTAAAAAGTGCGGTTCTCTTTTCATAAGAGGCTCAAGAGATATCTGCGACAACTGTTTCAAGGCTGAATTGGAGCTTGTGGATAAAATAAAAACGTTTATCAACAAAAACCCTAACCCCAAGACTACTCTTGAGGAAATTACAACTACCATTGGCATAAGCAGAAACGAGCTTGAAGAATTAATCGAAAAAGGCAGACTTTTTTCCGTTATGCCAAAACTTATCATCAAATGCCGTTTTTGCGGCATAGAGATAGAAGACGAGCAAAAATCAAGCTTTGTCTGTACAAAATGCCTGAATAAATTTAGTCCAAAGGGCGATTTAGCAAGGATTAACGCACTTAAGGAAGAACAACAGCTCAAGGAAAGCTCTGAAAAAAGAGTAAGAAGAACTTTTTCGCAAGGGTCAAAAAATCGCTGCGGATTTATTCAAAACTATGACCTCTAGGCGATAAAGTTATTTCCGTATTTAAGCGAACCTACAAAGTAGCATTCTTTTAAAAGCTTTTCCATGCTTCTGTATATTTTTTTCTTAACGGGTTTAACTGCTTCCACTATAGCTTCTTTTGTTTCGCTATACTCATTTACCGCGCCGTTTACCGCAAAGAAATTTCCAATATCCTCAACCTTTTGCTGCCTTAACATTATCTCTCATTCCTTTAAAAAATTAATCCTCTTACATTAATAAAAAAATCTGTGCCAAAAATATTGCCTGTTTGAATAAATTATATATATTTTTTGTAACAAAACTTAATATAAATTCTCAAACTCTCTCATATCAACAACCCTAAGGGTGTTTCTCAAGTCATCTCTTTTATCTTTTATAAAAACTTTAATATAATTCCGTGTAATTGCGCTGTATTCGCCCGTTTTTTCGGATTTTCGCTCAAATAAAATTTCAAGCTTTTTATCCCTGTTTCTCTCCAGAAACTCCGTATGCTTCCTTTTACAAAGCTCATTCAACATCTTAACCCGCCCGGTCTTAACGGCATCTTGTATTTGATTTTTCATATTAAATGCAGCCGTGCCTTCGCGTGCCGAGTAGGGGAAGGCGTGAATATAGCTTATGGGCAGTGAATTAAGTCTATCATATGTAATTTTAAAATCTTCCCCGCTCTCATCGGGAAATCCCGCTATAATATCGCACCCTAAAAACGGCTCGTCAAAAGACTTATATAATTTATTCACAATTAAAACAGCCTCATTTGCGCAGTAATTCCTGTTCATATTTTTTAAAGTCTTATCGCAGAGCGACTGGAGCGAAAGGTGAAAATGCGCACAGAATTTTTTTGATTTTTTTAAAAAATCAATCATATTATCGTCAAGCTCGTTTATATACAATGAACCCAAGCGGTAGCGCCCAATTTCCGTTTTTTCTATCTCGCAAAGCAAATCAATAAGCCCCGAATTATTCTCGCTTCCCCACTGCCCGATGTGAATACCCGTTAATACAATTTCTTTTGTGCCGAATTCAACAAGGCGCTTAATCTGACTTAAAATATTCTCCACACTGTTTGAGCGCGAATTTCCTCTGGCATAAGGAATAATACAGTATGAACATCTGTTGTTGCAGCCCTCCTGTATTTTAATGCTCACCCGCGTCTGATGAGGGTTTTCAACGATTTTACAGTTAAATTCATCTACTTTAAAAATATCCCCGACACACTTTTTAGTGTGTTCTTTAAAATATTTATCTATATAATTATATATATCAAGTTTTTCGTTATTCCCTAAAATTAAATCAATATTATCCGTATTAAAATTTTTGTGCAAATCAATGGTCTGTGCGCAGCAGCCCGTTAATATATTTATAATCCGCGGATTTTCCCTCTTTGCTTTATTCAGCAGATACACGCTCTGCGAGTCGCTGTGCGCCGTAACGGAACACGAATTGAGTATAAAAATATCAGCCTCGGGGCAGCTTTGCGCTTTTTGCCAGCCGTTTTTTTCCATTTGCTCAATTATTATCTGCTCCTCTATGGCGTTTGTCTTGCAGCCAAGAGTTTTTATAAAAAATTTCCTATTCACGCTCTATTACCGTCACCGATTCTATGTGATAAGAGTATGGAAACATATCAAATGCGCGCGTGGTCTTTGCCCTAAAGCCAAGTGTCTGCAAGTATTTTACATCCCTTACAAGAGTTTTCGGGTTGCAGCTTACATAAATTATTTTATTGCTAAGCTTAGAGAGTGCTTCAAGCGCATCTGTATCCGCCCCTTTCCTTGGCGGGTCGATAATTACACAGCCGAATTTTCTCTTTTCTTTTAAAAATTTTCTAAACTGCTCTTTTGCATCTCCCAAAAATACTTCGTAATTTTTACACCCGTTTAATTTAAAATTCGCCTTCGCATCGTCAACTGCCTGTTTATTTTCTTCCACAAGACAGATTTTACCCGCCTTATCACTCAGCCATATGCCTATTGCGCCCACACCTCCGTAAGCGTCAAGCACAGAGGAGCCTTGCGAAGTATTTTCTTTTACTTCGTTAAATATTTTTAGCGCGCATTTCGGGTTAACCTGAAAAAAACTTGCTGGAGAAATCTTGTAAATCCTTTTTGTGTGCTCATCTTCAAGCGTTTCATAAATGTAATCATCCCCCGCAACCGTTTTATAGTCATCCGATGTTATTTTATTTGTTTTATCAGGGTTAAAATTTACACTTATTCCCTTTATGCATTCAAACTCGCTTCCCATTGCAGAGAAAAACTTCGCCAAATCAGGCTCGATTTTTGAATAATCGGCACTTGAAACATTTAAAACAAAAGTCAAAAGAGCATTTTTTAAGTCTGATGAAAATCTTATAATAAAACTTCTTAAAAGACCTTTGTGGTTTTTTTCCGCATATCCCCCAAAAGTCCAATTGTCGCGCAGATATTGCACCATTTTATCAGCCAAAGGCGGCTGTATGGGGCAGTACTTAATATTTACGATATCGTGGCTTTTTTCCCTGTAATAACCGGCAAGGAGCCTTTTTGAGTTTTTTGTCTGCGATATTCTATACTGTATTTTATGTCTGAATTCTCTATCCTGCGGGCTTTTTTGCGGCTCCAAAAACTCGGGAGAATTTTCTTTAAGTTCCCCGAATGCCTCTTTTAGCATATTATTTTTCTGCTCCAAAAGATAATCATAGTCCAGATACTGGTAACAGCAGCCCCCGCAGGCTCTAAAAAGCGGACAAAAAGGCTTTGTACGGTGCTTTGAAGGCTCTAAAATCTCGACAATTTCGCCCCTTGCAAAGCTTTTATTCAACTTTGTGATTTTAACCCGCGCCCTATCCCCCGGTGCAGCCTCTTTTACAAACACCGCAAAGCCCTTAGGGCACTCATCGCAAAAATACCTGCCCAGAGCCGCACCTTCATAGGTCAATTTTTCAATCTCAAGT
This sequence comes from uncultured bacterium, assembly GCA_949300515.1. GTDB lineage: Bacteria > Cyanobacteriota > Vampirovibrionia > Gastranaerophilales > Gastranaerophilaceae > Galligastranaerophilus. The sequence goes on along the minus strand of CASGEP010000006.1, from coordinate 14,344 downwards.
TCAATAATCTCGTTTTGTTTTATCAATATTGAAAATACCTGTCAAAATCTACATCATCAAAAGAGCACAGCAGTTGATAAACAGGGTCATCCTCATCCATTCTTTGAAAACTGTATTCGTCAAATTTCCACAACTTCGGATTTATTCCTATTACTCTTACGATATTGTGATTATACAACACTTTTAACTTCTTTTTCACTATATCAATATGCATATTCAGCAATTTTGACAGCTCAACGGCGCTTATGCCCTCATCGGAAGAACATTTCTCCGGAGTCATAAACATAAGCTCAAGCCCGACTTGTTTAAGTTCCTTATCTTCGCTGTCAAAATCATAGTCATACATACAATATATTAAATACCCAAAATGCACATTTTTCATCATTTGTTATAATGAGCTCACTGTGGTAGAATATAGTTATGAAAAAATTTAAAGCATTTTTATTTCTCGCACTATTCCTCTTTTCCCTAAACGGCGCATATGCCATGAATATAGGAACATACAAGTCTGAAACGGACTACGGGCTTATTGACGGCTTTAAATTCAACGTCTTTGGCAGGCGCGAAGGCGAAAAAATGATTGAATTAAAATCCGAAACAAAAGAGGACATCGAAAGGCGCGAAAGAGAAAAACACACTCCCGTAGAGCAGGACGAGTACCAGCTTTTCAGATTTATTCAAGACAACACCGTACCTTTTTAATCTATCAAACTGAAATCTTTCGGAAGTTCATCTTCCACCATTTTAATAAGTTCGGAAGGTCTTAGCCCCAGAGCCTCCGACACTGTCCAAATAGAAACGAGTTTGGGTTCATTTACCCCGTTTTCAAGCCTGGAGAGCAATGAGCGCTGAAAAGCGAACTCATCGGCAAGTACGCGCTGCGATTTGCCCAGACTCTCGCGCCTTGTGCGTATGACTTTTGCAAGAGCCTGAAAAATTAATCCCGAATTTTCAAAATTGACATGTTGCATATATAGAATTCTAATGATAAAATACTTTAGGGTTGTCTATGTATAGACATGTTACTAATTATTAGTGGGGAATTTATATGAAAAAAAACGTGGAAATGCACGCCTTCACGCTTGCAGAGCTTCTTGTATCAATTTTAATCATTTCTGTAATACTTGCTTTACTTGCACCCGTTATTACAAAAAGAGCCAAGGAAAACATCACAATTAACGGCAATAGCGGCTCAAATACAATTAATTCAAAATTGTTTACATATGATAAAACAGACCCCGACTGCCTTGAAATTGCAGGCTCAACGGACACTCTGAGCTGCAGTTTCACCGTGCCGCAGGGCGTAAGCAGGCTGAATGCAATACTTGTTTCGGGCGGCGGAGGCGGCGCGGGCGCAACACAGCCGAATATCGAATACTCAAAGACACTTGGCGCCTCAACTTCGAGCCAAAATACATCCTCGACAAAAGAACTTGTTATTACAAAAAATATGAAAAATTTCGTAATATCTAACCTCATCGGCTCGGGCGCTGGCGGCGGCGGCGCAGCGTGGAGCGGATCGGACGGCTCGCCCCAAAGTCAAGCAGAATGTGCGCCATACAAAGCCATATTTGTCCCCGCAGCATACAATGGAACTAACGGAAAAAATCTTTGTGTAACAAAATTTAATGTAGGGGATACAGGATTCGGCGGACCTCCTATAGCGGCTGGCGTAACAACGGTTTCGCCATACACAAAGTGCTCCGGCACACATTGCTGTTGGCAGGGGCAGACTTCAGACGAGTGCTATGATACCCATAATATTGACTACGACGGCTGTAATAGAACTGCCTGCACAATGCCTGCAGCAAAAAAGTCATGCGAAGAATGGGCACCGGCCGGTACTCCTGCAGGATCTTGGCGTTTACCTGTAAAAACTGAACTTGAAGGCTGGACACAAAATCTTGACAAAATACTATTTGACAAAGGCGTTCAGGGTTTGCAACTATGTGATATGAGCGCATTTGCACATGAAAAATACAATGTGCAGTGTGATATAACTTATGACACTTGCCCGGGGTCAAACAGTGCAGGCTGCCTTTTGCCTTATGTGTGGTCATCCACTTTTGACAATTATGACGGTTACTACGCATTTGTATTATCATGGCACAGAGGATCTGTAAGCGACAATTTTTGGCAAAGAAATGCAATGTCTGCTCGCTGCGTGTACGACGGGTCAGGTAGTAGCACTCAAAAATTTTCCACCCTCTCAGGCGGCGCAGGAGGCGCAGGAGCATACGTTAAAAACTATCAGATACCAAATGATATAATCTCTTCAAATATCGGCGGGAAAATCGTCCTGTACGCCGCAGCGGGAGGAGCGGGAGGAAACTCCGCAAGCTCATCCGGCGCAAATGCCTCAAACGGAAGCGGCGGCAATTATTCATACGTTGAAGTATACAGCCCCGATAACGTCTTGCAGTGGGGCTTAAGAGTCCCCGGCGGAAGCGCGGGCAATGGCGCAACCTCAACAAATTACGGCACAGGCGGGGCACAAACACTCCCGAATACCTGCAGAATTTTTGAACCCGACACTCTCTCCTGGAAAAGCACAAGCTGCACGGGCGAGGGCGCGGGCGGCACAAACGGCGCAAAAGTCGAGAGTGCAAGCTCCGCTAACACGGCTGTCGGCGGCACGGGCGGCGGCTCGATGTATAACACCGCGGTCGCACAGGGCGGCGGCGCAGGCGGCACAACTTCAAGCGCAAACGGCTACAGCGGCACAACCTACGGCGCAGGCGGCGGAGGCGCAACAATAACTTTTGATTCGTCAAATAACGTAACCCGCGGCAAGGGCGGAAGCGGCGCAAACGGCATTGCTGAAATTACATACGATGTAATTCATCAGGCGGCAGCAGGCGGCGGCGGAGGCGGAGGCGCATATGTTGAAATAAAAGATATATCAACATCAAGCGGAAATGTCTATACATTTGAAGTAGGCGCAGGCGGCAAGGGCGGAAACATAGCCGCAAACGGCTCTGACGGCGGAAGAACATCGGCAGATATTAACGGCAGCATATTTACCCTCACGGGCGGGGGCGGCGGAAGTGTCGGAACAAGCGCAACAGGCACAAGCGAAGTTGTCCACGGTACGGGCGGAAGCGGAGGAATAGTAAGCTCAAATGTATCCGACACGACAAATATCGAATACAAAAACGGACAAAACGGCATTGACGGCGGAAGCTACGGCGAAGGCGACCCGAGCGCTTTCGGCACAATTTACGGCGGCTCGTACGGCGGCGCGGGCGGTGAGAGCGCAATTGGCTCCTCGGGCGGCTGCGGCGGTATGTACACGGATGAGGGCAACTGCGCAAACCAAACGGTTAACGGAATATATACCCAATTTGCAGCACCCTCGGGCGTGTATTCAAATATTGAGTACGGCTCTGCAGGCGCAGGCGGCGGCGCAGGCGGCTGGAGCGAAAATGTATCGGTGTACCCGACACCGGGCTCCGGCGCCCAGGGACAAGGAGGGTATGTGTTTATATACTGGAGAGAATAGGGACCAAATGCGCGCCTGCGCGCGCATTTTGGACTTTAGAACATTGAAAATTGAATATTGTATCAGCTATGCCAAACTTGTTTGACAAAGCGAACCAGCCAGTTCAGCATGACAATACGTCTGGCTTTGGAAGGAAAAGTAAAAACAAAAAAGTAAGGCAAATTCAAATCACGTTATCTAAAACAAACTTCGTATCTTATTTTCGAGGCGCACTCCAGGTAAGTAGATTTTTAATCTATTCAACTGCGCCTCTTTTTTTATGCAAAAATTCCCCATTATTAATTTATGTAAAAATATAGCAAAAACAACAAAAAGTTTAGTCCGTAAAATCACGCCAATGCCCCGCAGCCCGGGCATTTGGCGATTTTCCCCATAAATCGGATAATTAAAATTACTCAGGTAATTGTGGTAATTTTCAAAAAAAATTTGTCTGTTATTATGTGAATATAACAAACATACAGTTGTAACCCCCTTTAAATATTAGAGTTTAACCATCGGAGTGAGGATTGGACAATGATAAAAAAATTGTTCAAAGTCGTATTATTTTTTTTAAATTTAAGAAAATTCATAACGACAGCGCCCATAGCACGTATTTTGGGATGGCTTGTCAAAATTATTTCTACAAATTTGAAAAAATAAATTAAGTACGGAAAATACATTGAATATTTTACCCCTTTTTATTGATATGAATTATACCAACCCCAAGAGAGGAAAAAATGAATCTTACTAAGCGTGAAAAACAGGTAATATCCTTGCTGTGGCTTGGATTAAAAGATCGTGCAATAGCAAATATGCTGGGTCTGAGTGTCCGCACGGTTCAAAACCATCTGTCAAGAATTTATCTAAAATTAGGCGCAAAAAACAGAACCCAGGCAATAACAAGATTTTTGGATATCTACGGACAATTCGCACTTGACTCGATTTCAGGAGAAGAAAATGAAAAGGATAATTTTACACTGGAGTGCAGGCACCTATACTCCTTCGTTAACGGATTTTGAACACTATCATTATTTAATAACCAAAGACGGCGACATTTTAGAGGGAAAATATGCGCCCGAGGATAATCTAAACTGCAGCGACGGCAAATATGCCGCACATTGCGGCGGTTTTAATACAGGCTCAATAGGTCTTGCGCTCTGTGCGATGTATGGCTACAAAAACCCGCAAAACATCGGAAATTATCCCTACACAAGGGTGCAGGGCGAAGCCTGCTGGTCATATTGCGCGGTACTTTTGAAAAAATACAATCTCCCACTCTCAAAAGACACCGTGCTGACACACTATGAAGCAGGCAAAATGCTCCCCAACTCTGCAAGTGCGGGGAAAATCGACATTACGTTTATCCCATGGAAACCCGATATAAAAGCTGATGAAGCAGGAGATTACATAAGAAACAAAGTAAGGTGGTATTATGAGCGATAATAAACTTGCGTTTTATGACTTTTCAGGCGGCATAAACACAAACTCCACACAGGTCATGCTCGGCTACGGCGCAAAAAGACTCTGCTGGGGCGACAGTTATAACGTCGAACTCTACAAAAATCAAGGTGTAGAGCGCATGATGGGCAATCAAACATTTTTAGATACGGATGTCGAGGACGGCTTTTCAATAGTCGGACTGTGCGAATACCCGAAGGCAACGGGCGGCTTTTTATATGCAAGGTCGGATGGCAAAGTAAAATATTTTGATAATTTAACAAAAAGCACAAGTGTGATTTTTGATTATGAAAAGTCCATAAGTTCTATAGATTTCACTTTATACCTTGACGGAATAGCATTTTTTGCAAAAGGCTGCGAAGGGTATTATTTCAACAAAAACCTCAGCACAAAACTAAATCCGCTGAATTTAGCGGACAATGACGAGGATATAAAACCGGATACAATGTGCACATACGCCGGCAGACTCTGGGCAGGGGCAAACTCCACGCTCTACTACAGCGCTCTTGGGAGATTTGACGACTGGGAAAGCGAAAACGATGCAGGATACATAAGGAACTTTCACTCCTCCGTCACAAAAATTTCCGCTCTTGCGCTCTATTGCGGCAATCTGGCTATTTTTAAAGAGGACAGAGTATATCTGCTCTCGGGAACTTCTCCCGATAATTTTGCAATAATAAAATTTGCCGACAAGGGAACACAAAGTTCAAAAGCCGTGTGCACCTGTAACAACAAACAGTATTTCTTTAACCCCGACGGGCTTTTTGCCCTTTCACAGGTCGGCGAGTTGTCACAGATTATGATGAGCGGAAACATTGCTTCAAATATCGAGGACTCCTTTAAAAATGCCGACAAAAGCAGGTTTTCGGAGGCTTTTTGCGTTCCTTACGAAAGGAAAAATCAAATATGGTTTTACATCCCCTACAATGACAGCGAATATTTTAACACGGTATTAATTTATGATTTTGCCCGCGACTGCTGGACTAAAAGGGTAGAAACCCAGAAAATTACCTCTGCCGCAAACATAAACTATGAAGTAATGTCAGGCACTTTTGAGGGCAGAATATTGCTTGAGAACACAGGTTCAACGTTTGACGGAGAAAAAATAGACTTTTGTTTTTCTACCCCGTTTTTTCATCTGGGCAAACCCTCAGAGAGAAAAATCGTCGAGGACTTTGCCCTTTTGCTTGATGAAAGCAGCGAAAATCGTTTCCAATTCAGCGTTTCAAAGGACTTTGTAAAAGAAATAAGAAGCGACCATGAATACATTAAAACAACACAAACAGGCACTCTCATCTGGGCGGCGCAGGAAGACATAAAAGACAAATACAACTGTTTTGAAACGCAATATGCGCCTGCCTGGGCAAACAGCCATCAGAGCGCGGTCGGCGTACAAATTTTTGATTCAAATTTGAGCGTTGCGCTGCACATAGAAGGCAAGGAAGAAAACGACGGCTTCAGACTCGTAGGAATTGAATTTAAGGAGCTATTAAATGATTTCTGATGAAAACACCAATTTTGAATTTGCTCAAATGCTTGAAAAACACGCAATCTGGACAAAAAGTTCACTCTATACAAATTTCGGCATAAGAATTCGGGCAAAAACCCTGCTTGAAGATTTAAAAACAAGCAGGCGCGGCAAAAAACTCGCCGCAAAGATATATTTTGAAGGTCTCAGCAGGTTTATACACTGCGGATTTAAGTATGAATTTTTAGGATTTATTTAAGGAGGAAAAATGAGCGAAAACGACATTTTACAGACAGGTCCGACTTATTTTGAAATTTTTACAAAAATTTTAAACGAACTGAACTGGAGAGAAGTAAGCGACTTTGACGAAATTGTAAAAAGCGAGCACAAAAGAATTTTAAACCACATTAATACAACAAATACCGAGGTTTTAAGCTCTTTTGTATGGGATTTTATGATTGAAAAAACGGAAGTAACCCTTGAAAAAGAACAGGACACAATACTTGAAAACTTTTTCGGAAAAGTCATCTTTGTCTTTGAGGGCGCAAAAAAGTACAACTATATCCGCCCGACAGCTTTTTCAAGCGGCACAATAAACATAAGCGATGTTTACTCTTTTTACAAAAATAAACTCGTAACCATAAAAGCAAACTATAAAAGAAATCTAAACGTCATTTACACTTCAAATCTCTTTGCGCTCGACTCGTCCGGAAACAGAAAAGCCAAAATGGAGGACAAACAAGACACAAGTATTATTCCGGCACCTTTTGCAGAGCAGATTTTAGTCTACGGAACGCTCATAAAAGTAAAAGCAAACCCATCTTTTGCAAAATTCGGCTACTGGAGGACACTCTACCTCAATGCCCTTGCAAACTTAAGGTCAACAGGCACCGCAGCCTTTCAGGACTCGCCCGTAATAACTCTGGGTTAAACGCCTGCTTTAAAGAAATTGAGAGCAAATAATGTTACGTTATTTGAAAAAACAACGAGATACACGCAAAAAAGAACCATAACAAGCAGTTTTTGAAAATCAGAAAAAATAACGGCTTTTTTATCTTTTTTGGCTTCACGAAAAGCCTCATACTCCCTTTTGTAGGGGCTTACGGGCAAAAGACTTTCAATTTCTTCCAAAACTTTTGAATATTTAATTTTTATCAAAAACTGGTAGCTGTCAAGATTAAGCCACCACATAACACACACCGACATACCGACTATAGAACCGATTATAAGCGGCATAAGCGAAGGAGTGAGCGCAAAAAATATGTACAAAAGCAAAAATAACACTAAAGAAGTGATTAAATAAAACCTGTTTGTCTGAAAGTTCCTTGTGGTAAAAGCCTCTTTGGCTTCCGAATAAATTCTGTACTGCTCTAAAACAAGAAATCTTTCATCATTTTGCATAAGTTCACACTCCATAATAACAACCTAAAAGATATCACAAATAAGTAAAAGAGGCAAGTATGAAAATAGAAAAATTAAAAGAGCTGACTTATATAAGCTTTAAAAAAATAAGACAAAAAGAACTGCCGGATTTTTTAAAACTCTGTTTTAAATACAAATCGGAACTGTTTGATGAAGATTTTTTCAGAATAAATTTTTCAACCCCGCAAAATTTTTTAAACTTTGTCCAAAAATACAAAGATGATATATACTTTGCACTTGTTAACAACGAACAAAACCTTGCCGGATTTTTCTGTCTGTATGAAACAAAACAGGCGCCAAGAGGCTTTTTCGACTGCAAGGTTACTTTCTGCATATCAAGACCCTACTGGGGTTTTGGTTCATACACCATTGCAAAAAAAGGTATTGATTTTCTATTCAAACAAATGAGAGTAAGGAAACTGACGGTTGAAATTGTCGGTGAAAATAGCTTTGCACGAAAGCTTATAAAAAAACTGGATTTTAATTTTGAAGCAGCCCTTGAAAAAGAATGCTTCAAGAACGGATACGCACAAAATATGTATTTATTTACAAAATTTAATCCCGCATTTTAGAGCCCGCGGGAGGCGCATAAAGAAAGAAAGGAAAACACACAATGTCAGAACAACAAACATCACAAACTCCAAATTATGCAAGCATAATTGTTTCTATCTGGAGTAAAAAAATCAACACCGGACTTGATAAAACCTGTACAATGTTACAGTGTGTAAATCGTGACTATCAAGCCGACGCGGACAAAGGCACATCGGAAATCAAAATCGCAACACCAAAGAGCGTTACAACCGGAACCTACACGGGAACACTCCCCGCCTACAGTGCGGCAGATGTTTCAAGCAGCACCTTAAAGCTCAATCAAAGCCTCTACTTTGCCTTTAGCGTGCCCGATATCACACAGGCACAGACAAACATTGCGCTTAGCGAAACAATACTTGAAAAAGCGCAAAAATCTATTGATTCGTCAATTGATAAATACATTTTCTCGCTAAATTCACAAGCGGACAGTGAAAATATAATAGAAGGCGAAAGTTCGAGTCCGATAACACTCAGCTCGCAAAATATCTACTCGCAGTTTGTTTCGCTTGCAAAAATACTTAAGAACTCCGGTGCAATTACCGCTCAAAAGCACGGCTGGGTAGTAGTCCACCCCGATGTAGAGGAATTGTTACTTTTGTGCGAACAGTTCTCGGGCGCCTCTAACGAATCGGACAAAGCCAAAAAAGAAGGTTCAATCGGGCGAATAGCGGGTCTTGACGTTTTTGTCAGCAACAATGTAGGTAAAGAGGACGATGAAAGCTATACAATTATGGCAGGTACGGCAGATGGCATTACATACGCCTCCCAGTTGAAAAAATTTGAACAAATAAGAGCGCAGCAGTCTTTCGACACAATTGTAAGAGGTCTGTATACATTTGGCGCACTTGCCGTAAACCCCAAAGCCCTCGCGGTTTTGAAATGTAAAATATAAAAAAAAGTCCCCGAAGGGACAATTGTAAAACTAGGTTAAAGGAAGGGATAAGATGAAAGATAATATGGTACAAGAACTTTTGCTAAGGGCACTTATGGGGCAAAACCCCTCTATCAACCCAAAGCGGCAGGTAAATAATTACCGTCACCAAACAAATATGAATAATATGCTCGGCTCGAGAGGTTCCTTGGAAACTCTCCTAAAGTCCTTGTATATTAATAATGCCCAAAAAAGTCAGAATTCTAACATTAAAAATGTAAATAATTCTTTAAATGTTAACAACAAAGTGTCCGCTCCACAACAAAAGAGTACAACTGCACAGGTTTTTGAACAGTTCCTCAACATGGAACCTGACTTTTTTAAAGGGCGTGAAATGCTTTTTGACTACTTAAATTCTCTCACGGTTGATTTTGATATCGATGAACTCATAAAAATCGCCCGGTTAACAAAAGCAACCGAAGAGGAAGCAATCAAGCGTTTTTGTGCAAAAAACCCCAAATACGCACAATTTTTGACAAATGAAAATTCAAAATTTTTAAACAGGCTTGAAAGCTCAAACTCGACCGGAGTTGAAGGCATGACAAAAAGCACCCCGTTTTTCAGTGCACAGGACATAGATAAAATGTCTAACGACGAGTTTTTAAAGCACAAAGACGAAATTGACGCACAAATTCTAAACCTCATCAAAAACAGCTAATCTCCTGCCCTGATACGACAGCTGCCGTATCAGGGCTTTTATTGCTTTGTTTAGTCTGCAAAACCCCAAAAAAACACTACAGGGGCAAAAAAAAGGGGTCGAGACCCCATTCGCATACTAGCCGAAGCATTAACAACACCTATATTGTACATAATTAACTTATAAATTGCAATGACTTTATTAAGAAATGTTAAAAATGGATAAAGAAAATATTAATATTCACCAAAAAAAATTCCTCGAGAACTATGCCAGAACACTTGACATTGCGCACAGTGCCGACCTTGCCGGATATAAAAATTCCGCTTCTTATACAAATGTAAAGAAAATTCTTGATGACCCGAAATGCAAAAAAGCCCTCGATAAAATCATCAAAAAAAGCGCCGAAAAACTGGAAATTACAAAGGCATTTATCGTGCAAAGGTATTTAAAAATAATAGATTACGCGTTTTTTGAAGATGAAAACGGGCTGAAGGACCCCCAGCTTGCGCTAAGGGCGCTTGACGGGCTGTGCAAACAACTGGGCGGCAGTAAATACGAGGATGTTAAAACCAAAAAATCAATATTTGACAGTATTGAAGGACTTGACCCGAATAAAATTTAAGAAAGGCAAACTATGAAAAACACAGAATTTGAACCCGCGGCATTAAATCAAGACGAATTGGAGGAGATAAAAAACAAAATCTGCGAGAAATTTGACAAATTAAACGAAGCGAGAAGAAACCAGCTCTCGCACATAAAATTTGTAAAAAATGCGATTTTTGGAACCTACGCCCACAGTGAAATCGGCGCAAAAAAACTAAATCTCCCCGATGCCTGGGAGCAGGCGGCAACACTCAAAGCCCACCTGCTTGAAGCTATACCTTCATATCCCGAGGGGCTTTTTGACGTCAGCGAAGCTGATAACTCAAGCTCCGAGCGCGCAAACAAGCACAAGCTTTTTTTGTGCAACGCGCTTGAAAAAATGAAATTTCAAGACAAACTGGAAGATATTATAGACAAATTAATCGAAACCGGAGAAGCAATACTTTTTGTAGGCTGGGAAACCCGCTGGCGCAAAAGAAGGTGCGCAACGACACTGTATGAAAAAATACAAAACCCGCTTTTAAACTCTTTTAAAGTCATAAAGGAAAAAACCTACGAAGGTCCTTCTTTAAAAGTAATTTCTCCGTATGACTTTGTATTTGATACGCAAAGGGCAAACAGGTGGGACAATTGCCCGAAAATTCAAAGAAGCTGGATGGAGATTAATGAAATTCTTGAGAACAAAGACAATTTCACGCTTGCAAAACAAATAAAAGAAGAACTTGAAACCATGCTCGAGCGCTCAAAAAAAGACAAAGACACAACGGGAATTTCAGACGGGCTTGTAGAAGTTTTAAAATATTTTGGCGACATCAGGCTTGATAGCGGAAAAATCCTCAAAAACTACCTTATAGTTGTAACGGGAAGGCTTGCCGTTGTGCAATGCGAGCCAAATCCGTACGTAAATTGCCCCTATATTTACGCAAATTTAATTCAAGACCCTATGACAAAACGCGGGCTGAGTCCGCTTGCACCTGTAATACCCGTGCTTGATGCCGCATGCGAAATTATGCAGACACAGATTTTAGGGCATAAACTCGTTTCAAACCCGCCCTTTCTGGCGCCAAAAGGGGCATTTCACGGCGAAATAGAAGTAAAACCCGGAAAAATAATAGAATATGACTCATCGCTTTTACCTCAAATGCCGCAGGCGCTGAACTTTAGCGCAATGCTTGGCGGATGGGAGTTTATAAAATTCTTTAAAAGTCAAATCGAGCGTGCTACGGGAGTTTTTGACAATATGGCGGGAAGCATAAACGCAAGCACCGAGCGCACGGCGACAGAACTCAACTACACGGCAAACGGTCAAAATGCCCGCCTCAACAGGTTTATAGACTCAATTAACAGAAAAATTATCATGCCGCTGCTTGAGAAAACAGCGCTCACAAGTGCAAATTTTACAATCGGAGAATCAAAAATAAGTACTTTAATAGAAGGCAGACCCGTTACGGTTGAAATAACCCCCGATGTGCGCGAGGGTAATTTTGTATATAAATATTCAGACAGAAAAACAACCATGGCAAAAGACACAAAATTCAAAGAAATTCAAAGGACGATAAGCGAATTTTCAAAAGTCCCCGGCATCGCACAAAAAATCAACTGGGAGGAGTGCTTTAAATACACTCTTGCGACTCTCGGTGTAGAAAATACTTCAAAATTTCTACTGGACGAACGGCAAATTGCACAAGAAAACTCCAAAAACACTTCCCGCAGTACAAATAATATCCAAAACACCCCTCAGGGAGGCAAAAATGAAATACAAACTCCTTAAAACACAGAAAAAATTTCTCGAAGTTCCGCACAATGAAGAATTGGACGTTTGTGTTTATCAAGGCGGATTCGGCTCAGGGAAAACCTGGGCCGGCTCTCTTTTAGGGACACTTTTATGTCTTAAATTCGCAGGGATTAACGGTCTTTGCGGCGCACAGACCTACTCACTTGTGCGCGACACCACGCTGAACGCCTATTTTGAACACTTTGAAAACTTCGGACTGCAGGAGGGCAAAGACTGGCAGTTTATAAAGTCGCAGCAAAAAATTATCTTCAAAAACGGCTCAAACATTTTATTTCGGCATTTTGACGAACCCAACAAACTAAAATCGCTGAATTTGGGTTTTGCGGAAATCGAAGAAATGTCCGACATCCCCGAGGCAACTTTTAAAATGCTTCTGGGGCGCATGCGCCAAAAAAAGAAAAAAGGCTGGAAAGACTTTAAATACAGGATTTTTGGACACACAAATCCACAAAACAGGCGCGGCTGGATTTACAAAAATTTTGCCGCGGACAAAAGGGTAAATTTCCGCCTCGTGCTTGCGCCCTCCACCGAAAATATATATCTCCCGAAGGACTTTTGCGAAAATTTAAAAAGCGCATATGATGAAAATTACTATAAAAGGAACGTATTGGGCGAATTTGACGAAGAAAACACGGCTCTTGTCGTGCCTGACTTCAGCAGCGAAAATATAGAGAAAATCAACTATCTGGACTGGTGCGACCTGCATATATCCTGCGACTTCAATGTCGATCCCATGTGTTGGATTTTAGCACACATCGACGACCACAAAGTCTATTTTTTTGATGAAATTGTGCTTGAAAACACAACTACCACCCAAACCTGCGAAGAATTTGCCCGCAGATACCCGTATCACAAAGGAAAAATCATCATAAACGGCGACGCTTCGGGGGATAATCGAACCTGCGTGAGCGAATACACAAACTACATGCTAATTCGCAACTTTTTTGCACAAAGAATGAAGCGCAGCGTAGATTTTCACCTGAGGCATTTTAACCCGCCAATCAAAAACAGAATTGCGGCTTTTTGTTCTATGGTGAAATCAATGGACGGACAGAGAAAAATTTTAATCGACCCGAAATGCGAAAAATTAATCTACAACATGAATAATTTAAAATACCGTGAAGGCGGCTCAAACATCGATATTCCGACATATTGGGCAATTAAAAACAATAAAGAATTAAAATTCCTATCCCACCCCTTTGATGCCGCAAGCTACCTTGTAGAGTACTATTTCCCGATTATGTAGAAAGGATAAAAAATGAATATTGACAACTATCTTGAATTTGCACCTATTTTAATAGTAATTATTATTTTTGCAGCACAAACAAGAATTTTTATAACCCCCGAAGCACTCGAAAAGAAACACAGAGAAATAATGAACGAGTGTCAGGGGCGCTTTGCCTCAATTATATATATTAAAGAGCTAAAAAACCAGTGGGGCGACATAAAAGAAAAAATCGACAAAATTTATGATTATTTTCTGCAAACCCGCGGAGATTAAATGCCGCACAGGTTTAAAGCTCTTTTGGGATTAATCTATCAACCTTACAAATAGTTCCGAGTAGTTGAAATATTTTTCAAGAAGCAAATGCAAGAAAAACATACTCAGGTGACCGAGAGGCGAAACAAAAAAGAGTCCTAGCCAGAATAGAATTCTATACAAAAGTTTAAATTTATCAGGAATTTTATTAACCAGCTGAAACTCTGTTTTGTTTATCATCCTAATAATGTACTCGATAAGAATGAGAATTAAAAACGCGGCACAGATAAGACAGACAAATACAAGGCAAAACGCGCTTGTAACGAGTGAAAAAGAACCCAGCATATCCCTGTCGTAGTTGTAACCTTCAAGGTCTGTCCAGTCAAATGGGGCAAATATAAATTCGTTATAAATCGACAGCAAAATACAAGGATATCCAAGTAATGAAAGGAGGTTTGAAGTTGTAAGTTTAGTTAAA
>CASGEP010000005.1 GCA_949300515.1 uncultured bacterium | reverse complement strand
TTGTGAGTTTCAGCTTTTTCCTCTTGAAACGTTTGTTCTTGTTCTTCTAAATTTTCCAGATTTTTTTCTTCTTTGTTATCCATAATTTACCTTATAATAGTTAGTTATTCTTAATTTTAGTGGGGAAGCAGCCCCAAAATGCCTTTAAAGATTATATCCATTAGATATACAATGATTGTAAAAGCCACAACGACAAAAATTACAACCCCTGTTTCAAAAATTATTTGATTTTTTTGAGGCCAAGAAACCTTGCCCCATTCAGCCTTGACACCTTTAAAATAAGTTATCATGCCGTCTTTAAATGAGGTTTGATTGTCATTTTGTTTGTTTTGGACAGAATTTGCCATTTTTTATTTACCTTTTTATTTAATTTTCAAATTTGCTTATGTGCTTTAATACGGATTTTTGTGCTTTTGTAAACCGTTTTATCTTTTTAAATCGCTTGCTCCGAAAGGCTCAAAGTCCCTTCGACACGCGCTTTTGCGCATAACCGAAACCGTCTTGTAAAATCACGCCCTGAAGGACTCGAAGTCCGCTCGACACGCGCTTTTGCGCATAACCGAAACCGTTTTTTTAAATCGCGCCCTGAAGGACTCGAAGCCCCGAGACACGCGCTTTTGCGCATAACCGAAACCGTTTTTTTAAATCGCGCCCTGAAGGACTCGAACCCTCGACATCCGGTTTTGGAGACCGACGTTCTACCAACTGAACTAAGGACGCATTTAAACAGTATCTTGCAGCTATCGTTCAGTTGGTAGAACACTAAGGACGCATTTAAACAGTATCTTGCAGCTATCGTTCAGTTGGTAGAACAAATTTGAACTTACGCAAACCTGACGGTTTACTTGGCAACTGAACTAAAGGTGCAACTGCACGACAATTACCGTATTAATTTTCAATGTTCAATTTAAAAACACAAGTGCTACTTTGTTTCTTTGTGTGTCGTGTGTCTTTGGCATCTTGGGCAGTATTTGCTCAATTCCATTCTTTCTTTAAGGGTTTTTTTATTCTTTGTTGTTGTATAATTTCTTTCTTTGCACTCTTCGCATGCCAGTACGACCATTCTGTCGTTTTTGCCTTTTATACCCATTTTTTCTCCTTTTTTGACAGGGTTGTAATTATCTTCTAATTAATAGAATGTCCTTAATTGGGACATTCTATAACTGATTTTATTAACTTTATAAGACTATTCTAACAAGAACAAGTTTTTATGCAAACAATTTTTTAAAAAAGTTTAACATAAAAAACACGGCGCCCGCCTGTTTTTATTAACCGAGGCTCATTCTGGCACTTTGGATGCCTCCGCCGCCCATACCGAGCATTCTCTTGAGTTCTTCCGTGTGTGAAGCTTTTGCAAGAGCGTCTTCTTTTGTTATTAGTTTTTGTTTACACAAGTCGCAAAGCGCCATCTCAAGCGTCTGCATGCCAAGTCCCGAACCTGTTTGAATTGCAGAATATATTTGCGCGCTTTTTTGTTCTCTTATCAAGTTTGCTATCGCGCTGTTTACAATCATTATCTCCTGCGCCATTATTCTGCCTTTTTTGGTCACTCCGTCCTCCGTCAGCTTTTGCAGCAGAGTTTGAGAAAATACCGCAATCAAGCTGTTTGAAAGCTGCAGACGGATTTGCTGCTGCTGACCCTGCGGGAATACGTCGATAATACGGTCAATGGTCTGCGATGCGGAAGATGTGTGCAGCGTGCCCATTACAAGGTGACCTGTTTCAGCTGCGGTAAGTGCAAGTGCTATTGTTTCAAGGTCCCTCATCTCACCGACCAGAATAACATCCGGATCTTCACGAAGTGCCGAGCGAAGCGCATTTACGGTAGAGCGTGTATCCTGCCCGAGTTCCCTCTGGTGAACTACACTTTTTTTGGATGTATGAATAAATTCTATAGGGTCTTCTATTGTTAAGATGTGTTCTGTCCTGTTAGAGTTGATATAATCAACCATAGCGGCAAGAGTCGTGGATTTACCCGAACCCGTGGGACCCGTAACAAGTATTAAGCCTCTCGGTCTTTTTGCAATTGTTTTTACAATCTCGGGCAAGCCTAATTCGTCACAGCTCGGCGGTTCCGAATTAATTACACGAAAAGCGGCGGCATAGTTGCCCTTATCGCGATAAACGTTTACCCTGAAACGTCCGACACCGTGTAAACCGTAGCCAAAGTCAAGCTCCCAGTTTTGCTCCAGACTTCTTCTCTGTTCATTTGTCAAAATCGGGAAAACTATTGTTTCAACATCTTCCCCGCTAAGTACAGGCAAATTTGTTCTCACAAGTTCGCCGTCAATCCTCAATACCGGCGGCAAATCCGCTGATATGTGTAAATCACTGGCTTTTTTTGCGACAGTTAATTCTAAAACTTCTTCAATTAACATTCTCAACTCCGTATATTACTAACAACATTATACAACAAATACTGAAATGTAAAGAAAATATCTTCACAAATACTTTAAAATCATTACTTTGCAGGATTAATTATGTTAATATTTCAAAATAAAAGGAGCGGAACAATATGCCTGAAGAAACAAGAAATAAAGAACCCCTGAGCGGAATAATGAAAAAATTATGCATAATTTTTGCACTGCTGTTAATTCTTTTAATAGCCCTTATCCCCGTATCGGGGATAGTTTCGGACAGAGAAAACTACAGAGATGAAGCAATTCAGAAAATCGCGGGCGGCTGGGCAAGCAGGCAAAAAATATTTATGCCTCAAATGAGAACGCTTTATATGCATGAAATAAACAAACAAAATCAATATCTTTTCTATACGCTTGATGATTGCACAATTGATGTGTCCGTAAAAAACGAATACAGAAAAATCGGCATTTTTAAAATTCCCGTTTACACGGCGGATATCAAAATGAAAGGCTCTTTTTTAAACGATGTAAACGTAAAAAACAACAAAGCGCTTTTAAGTTTTAATGTTTCAAACAGCAGAGGCTTTACAAAAGAGCCCCTTATAAGTGTTTTTAATAAAACCCCCGTTAAAAATATCGATAAAGACATTGAAATACAAGTACCCGATAACACTCTTAAAATTCCTTTTGAAATACAGTTTCAAATAAGAGGCGCCAATTCGCTCAATTTTATGACGGGCGCAAACTTTGCAAAAGTGAATATTAAAAGCGACTGGGCAGACCCGAGCTTTGAAGGCGGATTTTTACCCGCCCAAAAAAATATCACGGACAAAGGTTTTAGCGCAAACTGGTCAATACCCAAAATCGCAACCGACAGCGACTCACAGGAGCAATACGGGGTATCTTTTTTAATTCCCGTTGACAATTACAGAATGACCGAGCGCGCGGTAAAATACGGAGTATTATTTTTGGTTTTAACTTTCAGCGCATTTTTTGTATTTGAAATAGTAACAAATATAAAAGTCCATCCCATACAATACCTTTTAATAGGTTCATCGCTTGTTGTCTTTTATCTTATGCTTCTGGCACTGAGCGAATTTTGCCCGTTTTGGACGGCTTATGTCTGCTCAAGCGCCCTGACAATAGCTCTAATCAGCGCTTATGCTTACAGTGTTGATAAAAAACTTGCCGCAATAATAAAACTCTCGCTTGTCGCGCTTTATGTTTATTTGTATCTGCTGCTTATTTTAAAAGACCTTTCGCTTCTTGTGGGAAGCTTCGGACTTTTTGCGATAATTGCGGTAATTATGTACTCTACAAGAAAAATTCAATGGTATAAAAAATAATTTTTTTAACACTGCAAAAGATACACTTAATGCGGACTCAATAAAATTAAGGGGTTCGCATTTTTTATATTTTTAAAGTGTTATAAAGTGTCGAAAGTACCATAAATAAAGGGGTTGTGGGGTTTGTAAAACTATGTTACAATAGTAGTAGATAGAAGTAAACCAAAGCAGACGGAGCAACAAATGGACGCGGCAGAATCAATCGGCAAATTAACCTGCTCGCCGGGACACATAAGGCAGCTAAAGCAAAAAGTCCCGCCAGGCTCGCTCCACACCGTATTTTTCGCCACAATAGTAACACTATGTATAACTGTAACATCGGGTGTCTGCTCAAAAGCTTTAAGCTCAAGCCACCCGATTTTTATTGAAGAAAATTCAAAACAGGAAAAAATAGCCTACGTTTCACCCCTGCAGCAGGAGGCAATAAACAGACACAATTTTATAGAAAGAATTAACAAAAAATATCCCGCAAAAAGCATTTCTTACCCGGCACAGGGCGTAGCACACATAAAGCAGACAAGATACATAAATCAAAGACCCGTAAAAATTAATATAGTAGAAATCGACACGGGCGCAAACCATAAAATAAACGTAAAACCTCAAATTGCAGGAGAAAAACTCAACTCGAAAGCACAAATCAGAACAATAGCACAAAAAAACAACGCAATTGCGGCAATTAACGCAAGTTACTTTAAACCCGGCAGCGGGGTGCCTCTGGGTGCACTTGTAATAGACGGGGAAGTTTTAACAGGTCCCATCTACAACAGGGTCGGTATAGGAATAATCAATGAAAACGGCAAAACACGCTTTGTAATGGACAAAGTGTATATGACAATCACAATAAAGTCAAATAAATCAACCCTCAGGGCAGACAACATAAACCAGCCCAGAATGCTCAGCACATACACATTAATATACACCCCGAAATGGGGCACAATGTCGCCTATGGCGCCAAAATACGGAAAAGTGGCGGCAGTTAAAGACGGCAGAATAATAGCAATGAGTGCAAATCAAATTGCAATCCCGAAAGACGGTTTTGTAATAAGCGCACCGGCAAAAATCCTTGATAAATTGGCAAAAGAAAGGAACATAAGCTATGACATAAAAATAAACGAAAGCTTCAAAGACGCAAAACATATCATAGGCGCAGGTCCTTACCTTGTTAAAGACGGCGAAGTGTTTGTAGATGTTACGACGCAAAAATTCGGCTCCATAACGGGCAAAAACCCCAGAAGCGCAATCGGCTTTAACGAGAAAAACGAGCTTATAATAGTAACCATTGACGGGCGCGAAGAAAGCTCGGTCGGCGTGACACTTACACAGCTTGCCTACATAATGAAAGGTCTTGGCTGTAAATATGCAATGAACTTTGACGGGGGCGGCTCAAGCGTTATGTATGTAAAAGGCGCAATTGCAAACTCGCCCGCGCAAAGCGGCGGCATACCTATATCAAACGCCTTTGTAGTCTTTGAAGAAAAATGCGAACATTTTGAAACCTAAATTTTAAAAGAAAGAAAAAGCCCGGCTTCAAAATTAAGCATTTGATTTTGGTAAGAAGGGTGCTCCAAAAGCTCTTTCAAATACGGTTCAACTTTTTTAGCGTGTGAAATAGTGTTGTCAGCGGCAATTATCCCGCCGCTCTTTAAAAGGGGGTCAATCTTATGAAAATACTCGACATACTCAGGTTTATTGGCATCGATGAAGATGAAATCAAAAGAATCGCGAACGCCCTGTTCAATTTCGCCACGCATTTCGTCTAATATCAAAAGCGCACTGCCAAGGCGCGCATCGATTATTCCGTCAAGTCCGCATTTTTTAAAGTTCTCTTGTGCGACGCTTCGCCGTTTGTCCCAAAATTCAATTGTAGTGAGCTTCCCTCCTGTATGTTTCAGCGCATCCGCAATCCATATGCCGCTGTAACCGTTTGACGTGCCAACTTCAAGCACGTTTTTTGAGTTATGTATTTTAATGAGCATATTTAAAAAATTTGCGGTTGCTCTGTCTATGTTCCAAAAGTCTTTCCTTGTCTTTTCAAGCTCCAGAAGAACTTTTTTTGTGTCGTCGCCAAATTCACATAAACTCTGCATACTACAAATCCTCTACAGAGGTTTTATCCATTATTACTATATTTGAAACATCAATCATAGCCGGCTGTTTTTTAATAAGCTGCATTTCATCCAGGTTAAAAATCAAAAACTTTTTGGAGTTAACACCTGTTATGATAACGTTATGCTGGTCGGGAATAAGAGTAATTTTTGAATAAAAACCGTCTTTGTCAAGCTGCTGGGACAGTATGACTTTCTTTTGAGCGCTGTCATATATATCTAAAACACCCTCTTTTGCACAAAGGATGTATATTTTGCCCTGATACATAAGCGCGTCGACCGGTTTTTCATTCAACTTTTCTTCATCAACAAGCGCAAGAGTGTACCTGTCGTACACAAACATTTTATTCTGCGTGCGCGAAAGTGCGTAGATAAAATTGCTGTCGCACATAACTTTAGATATATTTTTTGTTTTTGCAACAGGGTTAACCTGCGCCTCATCCCCGAGTTTTAAGCTGAAAAGCTCCCCTGAAACACCGTCCACAAAGACAATTGATGTGCCGTCAGAAGAAACGGCAAGGCGGGAAGGGGACTGCTCCAGACGTATTGCCTTTGCAAGGCGAGCCGAGTTTAAATCCACGCAATATATTGTATTTGCGTTTTGAGAACTGACGTATGCCATGTTGGTTTTAACGTCTATATCAACGTCTTTTGCAACGTCATCAAGCGGAATTTGGGTTAAAATTCTTTCATTTTTCAAATCTATTATCTCAAGATTTTTATTTGCAAAATACACAACAAGCGCAAATTTTGTAGAGTTTGAAGCAACGATTTTTGAAGGCAGCGAGCTTAGTTTCAGCTCATACAGCGGTGATTTTGAGTTATCGTCATACACGAACATAAACTTTGAATCCGACGTTGTGATGTAAGTTTTTTTGTTTTTAAGCTCATTTAGCGGCAAAAATTCATTTTTAACAAGCGTATCCGAGGGACTTTTGTCTTTATCTTTATTCAAATAGACTAAATTTCCCTCCTCTTTTGAAGGAATAACCAAATCCCCGAGAACAAGTTTTAAATTCTCAGGCATTTTAAGCCCCGGCGGAACGAGCATATCCTGCGGCATAACGCCGAGTTTTACCTTCATGGGAAAATCTTCATAACTTGTCAGGGTATAATCGCCGTTTTTATCTTTAAAAAGTTTTAAGAGCACAAAGTTATTGTTAAAAACCACAATCTCGGGCTTGTCTTTTAGCGTTTTGTTATTCGGATAAGTATACTCGATTGCAATATTGCTTACGGCATTTGTCTGTGCGGGATACAGCGGAATATACATAACATCCGACGAAACAACAATCACCGAGTCAAAACGCTGGGTAGAGGAAGGAAGCTGCTCTTTTACGTATTCCCACACCTCAATCGGGAGTTTTGAAGCAAATGCACTCTGAGATAACACAAAAAACGCAAATAAACTTACAAAAAGTTTTAAACCCCTTCCCCGCAATATTTTCATATATTCTCCTATTTTTTAAGCGTAGCCCTTACTCTGTCGAGCAAACTTTCTTCTTTTTTTGAACCGTTTTGTATTTCATACAGTTCGCGATAGAGTTTTTCCTCCCTTTCGGATATTTTTTTGGGAGTATTTACAATTATTGTAACATAGTGCGAGCCTTTTTGTGAATTAGACCCCAGATAGGGTACGCCAAAATCTTTAAGGACAATTTTTTCGCCGCTCTGTATACCTTGCGGGATATTTATTGTTTTTTCTCCATGGATAGTATTAACGCTCACGCTGTCGCCCAAAACAGCCTGCGGAATTGATATATCAAGCCTCGAGTGGATATCAAAACCATCTCTTACAAACTCTTTAGAGTCTTTTGAATGTACAACAACGTACAAATCGCCGCTTCTTCCGCCGTTTACACCTGCATCGCCTTCGCTTGCAAGTCTGATTTTTGAACCTGAGTCAACTCCGTGAGGAATTTTAATTTTCAGACTCTTTTCCTTTGCGACACATCCGCTGCCTTTACACTTCTTACAGGCTGCTTTGGGGTTTTTGCCGCTTCCGTGGCATGTAGGACACACAGTAACTGATGTGAACGAGCCTAAAATAGTCCTTGTGCTCTGCTGTACCCTGCCCTGACCGTGGCATGTAGGGCATACCGTATCTTTTGCATCTTTATCAAGTCCGCTGCCCGAGCACTCCTGACAGGTTTCAAGATGGTCAAATTTAATTTCTTTTTCGCAGCCGAAAACCGCCTCTTCAAAGTCTATTTCAATATCAAGCCTCAAATCCGCGCCGCGCCTCGGGGCATTAGGGTTAGAGCGTCCCGAAGAAAAACCGCTCATGCCTCCGCCGAAAAATGAGGAGAAAATGTCGCCTAAATCTCCAAAATCAAAATCAAAGGCATTTGTATTGTATCCGGCGTTTTTAAGACCGTCCTCGCCGTATCTGTCGTACAATTCGCGCTTATTATCATCCATAAGCGTTTCATAAGCGCGTCCGAGTTCCTTAAATTTTTCTTCCGCCCCTTCCTCTTTGTTTACATCGGGGTGATATTTTCTCGCTAATTGCCTGAAGGCTTTTTTTATCTCGTCTTTTGTGGCATTTTTTGAAACGCCCAGAGTTTCATAGTAATCCATTTTTATTCCTCATTAAGCGCAACATTTACAAGCGCGGGTCTTAGAACCCTGTCGCCAAGCTTATACCCTGTCTGCATTTGCGAAATAACCGTATTGTCGGGATGTTCGTTAGTGGGAGTTTGCGCTATGGCTTCGTGTAAATTAGGGTCAAACTCGGCTCCGAGGGCATCAATTGTTTCAAGCCCCGATTTTTTCAAAGTGTCCAAAAGCTGTTTAAATGCTACTTCATAGCTTTCTTTAACACTTTTTACATCGTCAATATCTTTCAATGACTCCTGCGCTCTTTCAAAAGTGTCCAAAACGCTTAAAAGCTTTGTCATTGTTTCGGCTGCACCGTATTTCAGGAGGCTTTCTCTCTCTTGCGCCTGACGTTTTCTGTAATTATCAAAATCAGCCGCCATTCTGATGTATTTATTGTTTAAGTCGGCAAGTTCGGCTTTTAATTTTTCGCACTCGTCATCGTCATTTGATACATCTTCTTTATTATCTTCCTCTGCAGGTTCATTTTCAGCTTTTTCTTCAAAAGGGTTATTTGAAACTTCTATATTTTCGCCGTTAATTTCATTTTCATCTTCAATGAACATTTTCACTAACCTCCTTATAAAAACTTTAATTAATAACATTATAAATTATCAATGCGCCTTGTCTATTTAAAATTTATTTTTTATTAACAATTGGCAATTGTAAATTTTTGTTTCAAAACAGGCAAAATTTTATATAAACATTAAAGAAACACTAAAAAATGACGACAAGATAAATATAAGGACAATAAAGCAAGGAGTGATTCCTATGGGAATGTCAGCCAGCCAAGCAAGGTTTTTAATACTAACGGCACAAAAAAGCAATAACGAATATCAGGCACAGCGTATAACTCATGAAAGACTTATGCTTGCCCAGGAAACTGAAGGCTGGACAAGCGAATACAATGATAAAATGAATAACACCACATTGTTATTCAATGCAAAAACTGCCTCTGATACTGATTTATACAACTACAATAATAAACTTACCTATGATGATATTGTGCGCTCGGAAACAGACGAAAACCCAGGCTTAGGCGGCAGGTTGGTTACGGTAGGCGGCAAAGTCGTTGTACCGCAGCTTCCCGAGTTTGACGAAAACGGCTTGTCAGCGGACGGTCTCAGCGAAGATGATTACTTTGTCGACCCTGAAATCGAAAGAAGCGACATGCTTCAAAACGCCCTTACAAAAGGTATTTACTTTATAGAATTAAAGAAATTCACCGATGAAACGGGCGAAGAAGAACCCGTATGGGATAAGGTAGATTACGCAAATACAACAGAAACAATGATAACAGAAACACTTGATAAAACGGACGACGCGGCTGCAGAGGCAGAATACGAACAGAAAAAATCACTGTTTCAAAACAAAGATAAAACTCTTGAAATGAGGCTTAAACAGCTTGAAACCGAACACAAGGCTCTTGAAACGGAAATAGAAAGCGTGCAAAAAGTTATACAAAACAACGTCGAAACAACATTTAAGACATTCGGATAACAAACAAAAAACCCCTCAAAAAGGGGTTTTTTGATATTGGTCTGTATAACTTAAGCCGCAAAAAATATTTTGTGGTCATCGGGGTTATTTGTTCCCCCAAGTCCGTTTTGAAAATTTTGTGCCTTTTGAGCAAGCATTTGAGGATCCAATTCGCGCTCTTGCATGCCTGAAAATCTGGGCTGCTCAGCGCGGCCTTGTGTACCTGTTATACCTGAGCTAAAAGGGTTGACAGCAGATGTGTAATTTATCGGCTGTTTGTACTTTTCAAAATCAAATCCGCCTATTGCACCAATCGACATATTTAATCCTTACATTTTTCTATACATATATATAAAAACTTTTAGTCTTATAAAATTGCATATTTAGTTACAAAACTTTACACATATAGACAATGTTTTTTGTGTCGACTTGACCAAAAATACAGTTTAAAAAAGGAGGTAAGTATATGAGATTTAGCATTGTAAAAAGAGAACCGTCGTATTTTTTTAACAATATGCACGAAGACTTAACAAGATTTTTAAAAGACACATTCGGTGATATGGAGTTTATGGACAAAGGGCACACCCCTCTTGAGATGACATTTCGCCCCGCAATTGAGGTAAAAGAAACCCCAAAAGATTACAAAATAAAAATTGAGCTTGCAGGAGTCAAAAAAGAGGACATTGACGTTGATTTATATGAAAACGGCATTGTAGTACACGCACAGTCAAAATTTGAAAAAGAGGAAGAAAAGGAAAATATTCACACAAGCGAATTTCGCTACGGCAAATTTTCAAGAACAATTCCTCTTGAGCATTTAATCAATACTGATAATGCAAAGAGCGAATTTAAACATGGGATACTAAAAATCACTCTTGAAAAGAAAGAACCGGAAAAAAACGAAGCTGCAAAAAAACTTCGCATTGATGACTAGTCATTTGTACAAGCAGCACAGTCTTTTTCACTCAATATAGATTTTGAAAGCTCCTCTCTGATTGTATTTGCGTCGACAAATTCAATAGGGGAGTTTTCATCTTTTTGAAGGTATATTTTCTCAATACCCGATTGAACAATGAATCTTTTACACAAAATACATATGAAATTATGTCCCCATATATACATTGTGGCACCCTTACAGCGATCTTGCCCCGCTTGGATTATTGCATTTTGCTCGGCATGGATTGAGCGACAAGTTTCATAGCGCGTGCCTGAAGGGATATTATTTTTTATTCTGTAACAAAAACCAAGCTCGGCACATGATACCACTTTTGAGGGAGTGCCGTTGTAGCCGGTTGCTTTAATTTTTTTGTCCTCGCCTACTATAACCGCACCAACATGAGCTCTTAAACAGTTTGAGCGCGAAGCACAAGTTTTTGCAATTTCCAAAAAATACTCATCCCAAGGTTTAATCATAAATATTTACGCCTTAATACTCAACAATATAAAACTAGCACAAGATATAGAGCATATCAAGAAGTTAAATTTTCAAATAATTAATTTTTTGTTAATTATTCACCCATGCAAAAAAAATAATTATATGATTTTCACATAAAGTAAAAAAGGAGGATAATACAATGACTACAATTAAACCTTTGGCAGACAAAATTGTTATCAAGGTTATAGATGATGTTGAAAAAACATCAGGCGGAATTTTTATTCCCGACAGTGCAAAAGAAAAACCTCAAAAAGGTGAAGTAATAGCTGTCGGTCCCGGTAAATATACAGACAACGGTACAAGAGAAGAAATGGATGTAAAAGTTGCAGATAAAGTTTTATTTGCAAAATATTCAGGTACAGATGTAAAAATCGACGAAGTTGAATATAAAATCCTTTCTGTTAAAGATGTATTAGCGATTATTGAATAAGGAGATATAAAAATGGCTAAAAAAATCGTATTTGACGCTCAAGCACGCGAAGCCTTATTAAGAGGTGTAGATGCCGTTGCTGATGCTGTTAAAGTAACACTTGGCCCAAAAGGCAGAAACGTAATTCTTGAAAAGAAATTCGGCGGACCTCAAATTGTTAACGACGGTGTAACAATTGCAAAAGAAATAGAATTAAAAGACGGGCTTGAAAATGCAGGCGCACAACTTTTAAAAGATGTATCATCAAAAACAAACGACGTAGCAGGCGATGGTACAACAACTGCGTCAGTTCTTGCTCAGGCAATATACCGCGCAGGTCTTAGAAACCTTGCCGCAGGCGCTAATCCTATGGGTATTAAACGCGGTATTACAAAGGCTGTTGAAGAAGCGGTTAAAGAAATTAAAGCAATGTCAAAATCGGTTGACTCTAAAGAAATGAGAGCTCAAGTTGCTTCAATTTCAGCAGGTAATGATAAATTCATCGGTAACTTAATTGCTGATTGTATGGAAGCAGTTGGCACAGACGGTGTTATAACGGTTGAAGAATCAAAAACTTTCGGAACTGACAAAAAAGTTGTTGAAGGTATGCAATTTGACAAAGGTTATATCTCACCTTACTTTATTACGGATGCGGAACGCATGGAAGCAGTTTTAGAAGATGCTTACGTTCTTTGCGTAAACAAAAAAATCAACTTAATTGCAGATTTAGTACCGATATTGGAACAAGTAGCACGTGACGGTAAATCACTTTTAATTATCGCTGAAGATGTTGAAGGTGAAGCGCTTGCAACACTTGTTGTTAACACAATGAGAAAAGTCCTGAGAGCTGTTGCAGTTAAAGCTCCCGGTTTTGGCGACAGAAGAAAAGCAATGCTTGAAGATATCGCTATTTTAACAGGCGGCCAAATGTTTACCGAAGAACTTGGTATCAAACTTGAAAACGTAACAGTACAACAACTTGGCAAAGCAAGAAGAGTAACGGTTACAAAAGATGAAACCACAATTGTTGTAGGTCCTGAAACAAAACGTGCTGTTGATGAAAGAGTTGCACTTTTGAAAAAACAAATCGAACAATCTGACAGTGAATACGATAAAGAAAAACTGCAAGA
Organism: uncultured bacterium; assembly: GCA_949300515.1. Classification (GTDB taxonomy): domain Bacteria; phylum Cyanobacteriota; class Vampirovibrionia; order Gastranaerophilales; family Gastranaerophilaceae; genus Galligastranaerophilus. Next base: position 53,007 of record CASGEP010000005.1, on the reverse strand, counting down.
AAGAGTTGCAAAACTCTCAGGCGGTGTAGCAGTTATCGAAGTTGGTGCAGCAAGCGAGGTTGAACTTAAAGAGTCAAAATTAAGAATTGAAGATGCGCTAAATGCTACTCGTGCAGCTCAAGAAGAAGGTATCGTCCCCGGCGGCGGTGTAGCTCTTGTTCGTGTTCAACAAGTTCTTGAAAATATGCTTGAAAACAAAACATTTACATCTGATGATGAAAAAATCGGTTTTAAGATTTTAACATCAGCTTTGCATATTCCTCTAACAACAATTGCTAACAATGCAGGCGCTAAGGGTGATGTTGTAGTTGACGCCGTTAAAAAGGAAACAGGCGCATATGGTTATGACGCCCTTACAAATACATACGGAGATATGTTTAAATCAGGTATTGTTGACCCTGCAAAAGTAACAAGAAGTGCTTTGGAAAATGCTGCTTCAGTTGCTTCTATGCTACTAACAACAGAAGCTGCAGTTGTTGAAATTCCTGAAGAAAAAGCTCCTCAAATGCCAGATATGTCAGGCATGGGCGGAGGAATGGGAATGATGTAATAAACACTTGAAGCTCGAGCATTACGCTTTAGCGTTTGCAAGAGCGAAAGTGCATACGGATGTGAGAAAACGTCGAAAATATGTGAGAAAACGTCGAAAATATTGTATTTTCGACGTTTTTGCAACTGGACGATTGCGACGTAAGAGTTTTGGAACAAAACTCAACAGGAGCTTCAAAACAAAGTTTTTTCTATACGTGGCTTGTGCCACGTTAGAAAAAACAAGTTTTGCCAAGGTGTGCGAAAGAAATGGTCGGCAAACGAGGAGTTTGGCGACCATTTTTGTAGTCCTTACCCTTTAAGTACATGTGCTGCGTAAAAAATTACAAATGACCCAAAAGTGTGTGAATTTTTGACCCATGAAACGAGAGTTTTGCGGGTCAAAATGTAACCGTACTGCTGCGCCGTGCAACGAAGTTGCCCAGGGGCATGGGAATGATGTAATTTCCAAAACTTGTTTTTTCCGTACGTGGCTTGTGCCACGTTAGAAAAAACAAGTTTTGCACAAGTGTGCAAAGTGCGACGGCAGCAAGCGGTTGTTCAGGGTGACAAAGAGATTTTTGAGAGCAGGAGGGGTGTCGATAAAGGCGACAGGCGGTTGACTGGCGTGAGAGGATATTATTCAGGGTGACAACAGATCTGTCATGCCGAACTTGTTTCGGCATCTTAAAAGTTGTTGCATTATAAAATGCACCTAAAATAGGGGGTAGACCTCCAAACAAATTCAAGGTGACAATAATGAACAGACCCTGAAACAAGTTCAGGGTGACAGGTAGAGTTATCGATGGCAGCAGGCGGTTGTTCAGGGTGGCAAAGAGATTTTTGAGAGCAGGAGGGGTGTTAATAAAGGCGACAGGCGGTTGTCTGGTGTGAGAGGATATTATTCAGGGTGACAACAGACCCGTCACCGTCATGCCGAACTTGTTTCGGCATCTGAGATGAGAGGAAATGACTCAGGGTAAGAAAAACTTATATTTAAAATTGCACAAACTATTGACAAGTTATTCTTGTTATGATACAATGTTAAAAATTTGAAAACACGGTTAGCTAGTTTTAACCATAGGTTACTTGTGGGTCACACCGTTCCTTTAAGGATTTCGGGGTGGTCTGTTTGTGTGAAATTGAGGTAGAGTATATGAGAACAGAAAGAATTAACAGTGCCAATAATAACACAAACGTAATTGCCTCAGGCATTACAGGTGCAGCTGCTACTGCGCTCGTATCTCGTTATGTGCCGCTCAGCAGAGCAGAACACGATACAGCTTTTAAAACCGCATCACAGCACATTCAAGATATGGTAAAATCCGCAAAAGAAGCAGAATTCCAACAAGTTGTCGACAACATATCAAAAAACAAATCGTTGGATAATGTAGCAGATGTTTTTGTAAAGAGTAAAGACAGCATAATTCAAGGAACAAAAGAAGGAATTGAGCAAATTGCTCAAAACTTGGATGAAAATGCAAAAGAAGCTTTTAACACTTGTGTTCAAAGAGTTGCCGACGCGGGCAAATTAGCAGAATACGCAGAAAATACAAAAGTCATAAAACAAGCTAAAAAGGCGCGTCCGATAGCATACTTTGCAGCTCTTGCAGGTGCTGCAACAATGTCACTTACCGTATTAAAAAATATGATTACCCAAAAGAAAGTTGAGCAGCAAACAATCGGTGTAACTTACGACAAAGAAGGCATGATTATAGACGCACCCGACAGTTTGTCACTTGCAATTATTTTGGATGAAATCGCATAAAAAACTCTTTTGCAATTATATGCAAAAGAGCTGTTGTTTAGTTGTTTAATATACTTTTACTTTACAGTTTTCCCAATTTTTTGGAAAACATCACCGGCGCTATAAGCCGCTTTTAAATCTTGCAGAGAAACTGCCTTTTTAGTAGTGTTCTTTTTAATTTGTTCTTCTACTGCGGTTTTTAGGATGTCTGCCGCACCTGATTTAGCTAAATCCGCACTGCTTAAAACTTTTGGTCTAATGTTCATATACAAAACCCTTCCTGTTTACTATATTAAATATAAAAACAGTTAACCAAAAAAATGCCTCAAATTGCTAAAACAACTTACAAACCCATCAATTTCACAATATCTTTTATTTCGCTTGTTGTTTTCTCAACAGGAGATTTCGCGTATTTAATCGCGCAGTCGGGGTCTTTTAGTCCGTTGCCCGTTAAAATGCAGACTATTTTTGATTTTGGTTTAATGGTATCTTTAAGCTTGATTAACCCTGCAATAGGTGCGCAGCTGGCAGGTTCCGCAAGAACTCCTTCGCTTGAGGCAAGCAAATTATACGCTTCGATAATTTTTTCATCAGATACCATATCAATAGTACCTTTTGACTCATCGCGCGCTGCTTCTGCTTGTTTCCAGCTTGCGGGGTTGCCTATTCTAATCGCCGTTGCAATAGTCTGCGGATTGTCGATTTTATGCCCTTTTACAATGGCTGCCGAGCCTTCCGCCTGAATTCCCATCATCTTAGGAAATTTTGTCGACTTTTTAAGTCCGTAAAATTCTTTATAACCTTTCCAATAAGCCGTTATATTGCCCGCATTACCAACGGGAATAAAGTGATAATCAGGCGCATCCTCGAGCGCTTCAATAATTTCAAAAGCACCTGTTTTTTGCCCCTCTATTCTGTATGGATTTACGGAATTCACAAGGGTTATCGGATAATTTTTTGAAATTTCGCGAACAGCATCGAGAGCATTATCAAAATTACCGTTTATTGCAATGACTTTTGCCCCGTACATCATAGCTTGCGACAATTTACCAAGAGCAATGTATCCGTCAGGTATTAAAACATAAGTTTTAAGACCCGCCTTAGCGCCGTATGCAGCTGCAGCAGCTGATGTATTGCCTGTTGAAGCACATATTATAGCATGCGACCCTTCTTCTTTTGCCTTTGTAACCGCCATTGTCATACCGCGGTCTTTAAAACTTCCTGTTGGGTTTGAACCTTCATATTTTAAATATATTTCGCAATCCAAACCTATTTTTTTAGCCAAATTCTCAGCTTTAATAAGCGGGGTATTACCTTCGCACAATGTTATAATCTCTGTCGAATCACTTACGGGTAAATATTCCCTGTATTTATCTATTAATCCGTTGTATCTCATTTTACATAACCCTTATTAAATTATTAATCTTTATAGATTGTTTTTTTAATTCTTCAATAGCATTTTGAATATCGCGCTCCGAGCACTCCTCTGTAATTACAATGATTTGCGCAGTACCGTCTTTTTGAGTACCTTTTTGCAAAACGCTTGAGATATTTATTTTGTTTTTACCGCATGCAGTACCGATTACGCCGATAACTCCCATGGCATTAGGCGCGGTAATTGAAATATAGTAGCTGTTTTTAGTATCCAAAATATCCGTTTGAACAGCCATTTCTCTATGATGGCAGCGCGTCATCGGCAAAATTGTTTCACATTTACCAAATTCTGCATCTATTGCCAAAATATCACCCACAACAGAGCTTGCAGTCGAGAACTCACCCGCACCGGGGCCCGTAAACATAACCTGTCCTACGGGAAAACCCTCAAGCATTACGGCATTCAGTGCATTGTTAATCCCTGAGATAACATTTGACTTGCAAACAAGCATAGGATGTACACGAACGTCAATTTGTCCGTCGTTATCCTGTGCAAGGGCAATAAGCTTAATTTTATATCCAAGTTCATCTGCAAATTTAATATCCTGGGCGCTGATTTTTGTAATGCCTTCCCTATAGATTTTATTTACGTCAATTCTTTTGTTAAATGTAATATTGGCTAACGTTGCAATTTTATACATCGTATCATAGCCTTCAACATCCCCTGTCGGGTCGGCTTCAGCGTAGCCAAGCTCCTGTGCCGCCTTCAGGCATTCCTGATAAGAAATTCCTTTTTGCTCCATCTGGGTCAGGATGTAGTTTGTCGTACCGTTTAAAATGCCCGCAACTTTTTTAAATTTATTGCCTTTAAGGGTTGTTTTAATCGGCATAATAATCGGTATGCCGCCCGCGACCGCAGCTTCATATAAAATTGCGACGTTATATTCGTTTGCAAGGTCGAAAAGCTCGGCGCCATGCTTTGCAAGCAGCTCTTTATTTGCGGTTACGATATGTTTTTTGTTTTTAATGGCTGTCTTTAAAAGTTCAAAAGCAGGATCAATTCCGCCCGCAACTTCAACCACCACATCTATTTCAGGGTCATTTACAATTTTAAACGGGTCGTCGGTCAACTCTTTAACTTCAACATCTCTTTTTTTATTCAAATTTCTGACCGCGGCTGTTTTAATTTCAATTTGCCCATCAAATTCCCTAAGAGTCTTAACAACTCCGCCGCCGACTGTACCAAGCCCTATTAATCCGATTTTTAATTTATTTTCCATAAAAAAATAATACTAAATAAATTTTAAAATGCAAAAATTTTATTTTAGAGGTATGATTTTTATACAAAGCAGATTTGTGAGGTTTACTATGGAAAATAAAATAAGAGTAAGAATTGCACCCTCTCCTAGCGGAAATTTGCACATAGGTACGGCAAGGACGGCACTTTTTAATTTTTTGTATGCAAAAAAGACGGGCGGCGAATTTGTTTTAAGGATTGAAGATACGGATTTGGACAGAAGTTCGCAAGCCTATACTCAAAATATTTTTGACAGCTTAAAAGCGCTCGGGCTTAACTGGGATGAAGGCCCTGATGTAGGCGGCCCATACGGCCCTTATTATCAGTCCCAAAGGTTTGATATTTACCCCAAATATGCAAAAATGCTGATGGACAAGGGGTATGCTTATGAGTGTTTCTGTACAAATGAAGAACTTGAAGCGGAAAAAGAAGAAGCCATAAAAAATCACAGCGCATACGTTTATTCAAGGAAATGTTTAAACTTATCCGAAGAAGAAAAAAACGAACTGAGAGCAAAGGGGATTAAACCTTCAATCCGTTTTAAAGTTGAGCATAAAGAGCTGATTTTTAACGACCTTGTAAAAGGAGAGTTAAAATTTGACACAAGTTTAATCGGCGATTTTGTAATTATGAAATCAAACGGCACACCAACGTACAATTTTGCGGTTGTTGTCGATGATATGCTGATGAATATTACAGATGTTATAAGGGGTGAAGACCATATTTCAAACACGCCGAAACAGATTTTGATTTACGAGGCTCTCGGTGCAAAAGTGCCGAATTTCGGACATTTGGGTATGATTTTAGCACCTGACAGGACAAAATTATCCAAACGCCATGGCGCAACTGCAGTAAGCGACTTTGTTAAACAAGGATATTTAACGGACGCGCTTATTAACTTTGTTGCACTCTTGGGCTGGTCGCCATCTGATGGTGTTGAGATTAAATCGGTTGATGAAATAGCAAAAGACTTTAGAATTCATGAAGTTTCAAGTTCAAATTCGGTTTTTGAATATGACAAATTAAACTGGATGAACGGACAATACATTAAAAAAATGGAAATACCCAAACTTACCGATATGATTATTCCGTTTTTGGCTAAATATGACATTACAAAGTATTCAAGACAAAAGCTTGAAAAAATCGTCGAAATTACGCGCGAGCCGCTGACCGTGCTTTCTGAAATCGAGCATGACGCAAGTTATTTCTTTGAAGATGACCTGTCTTATGATGAAGTGAGAGAAGTTTTGGATAAAGACTTGTCAAAAGAAGTAATAAAGTATGTCATAAATAACGCCGATAACTGGGATTTTGACAACGAAGAAGATATCCATAACAAACTGGCAGATTTAAGAACATATTTTAAAGAAAACAAAGGCTATAAGCCAAAAGAAACCATGTGGGCAATTCGCGCGGCGCTCACGGGCAGAACACGCGGCGCAGATATGGCGGAGACAGTTTGGATTTTAGGTAAAGAAAGAGTGTTAAAACGCCTGAAATCAGCCTGCGGGGTTTAATTTTAAAATTTTAAAAGCCCCCGGTATTTTTATCGGGGGCTTTTTTAGTATATTTGTAAAATTATGAAATTTGAAAAGGACACTTTGAACACCGTGCTTTCGGGTGTAAAACCAAATTGTCCTCAAGGTCATACATTTTTGCAATCCTTACAATGAGTTTTGAGCCGCAAACAGGGCAATACAGTGCAGCTTTAGAGTTTTCACCGTTTTGTAAAATCTGCTCTTTTAAATCTTCAATTTCTCTTGCGCTGCCAAAAGTAAAGACTTCGCCCTTTTCGTAAATTTTTATCTGCTCAAGAGAAGTTTTCAGCCCTTTTGCGAGTTTTTGCCTTACCGTTGTAGAGAGAAACGTTTCAATACCTGATTCTATCGAGCTTATCTGTTCAAGCTGCAAATTGCACTTTTTTGCAAGCCCCGACTGAGAAAGCCCGAGAACCTCGCGCTCACAGGATACAAAATGCGCAAGCGAATCGTATTGTTTAGTTGGTTTGTGCATTTGCCTTTTTCGCTTTAATTTCTTTATCCCACGCCAAAAGTACCGATGCGAAGAATATACTTGAATAAGTACCTGCTATGATACCTAAAATCATCGCCAGAACAAAGTCTTTTGTCGTTGCACCGCCGAAGAAATAAAGTGCGAGCAACGTTAAAAGGGTTGTAAGGGACGTATTCAAGCTTCTTGCAAGGGTTTGATTGACACTTGCGTTAATAATTTCTCCGCTTGAATATTTTTTCGCCAAAAATCTGTTGTTTTCTCTTATTCTGTCAAAAACAACAATTGTATCGTGCACCGAAAAGCCCACTACGGTAAGTATTGCCGTGATAAACAAACTGTCTACCTGCACCCCGTAGAATATTCCGAGCACGGAAAAAACGCCGACAACAAATATCGCATCGTGAAACAGTGTCAACAGCGTAATTGCGGCATAATCAGACTGAAACCTGAGTGAAATATACACAACAATGCCTAAAAACGCTAAGAGTACAGCTATAAGCGAGTTTTTGACCAGTTCCTTACCTAATGTCGGACCGACCGACGTGGTTGAAATCAACTGCGGAGCAGTGGTATTATCGGCTAAAACAGCCGTTATTTTATTTATTTGGTTATTATTTTTTTCGCCGATAAATCCTGTTTTAATAGAGATAATATTATTGATACCGCCGTCTTTTGTTTCGCTGCTGATGTTTTGAATTACAGGGTTTACAATACCGTTTTCTTCAAGTTCTGCTCTTATGGCACTGATTTTATCGGGAGTAATCGAATCTTCAGTACCGTACTGCAAAATCGTACCGCCCGTATAGTCAATACCCAGTTTAACGGGCGAATGGTTGGGCTGGGTAAACATTAAATAACCCATTGCAATAAAACAGAGTAAAAGCGCAATTATACTAATCATCAGATAATGCCATCTGTGTTTTACGACATCAACCAAATAACTGCTTTTTATTAAATTGGGATTAGCCATTTTTATCTCCTTAAAAATTAATCAAGTACGCCAAATTTAGCTTTTTCTTTCTTTGTTTCAACCGCACTGTATGCATCTTGGATATCCTCGGGCTTAAGTCCGAAAAGTGCCGGATGTTTAAGCTCGCCCGTACCGAATACCAGATGCATAAAGTTCTTTGTAATTGTAATTGCACTGAACATACTGACGGCAACCCCGATTGCAAGTGTCACCGCAAAACCTTTTACAACACCCGTGCCAAGGGCATACAGGATGGCGCAGGTGATAAACGTAGTCATATTTGAGTCAAGAATACTTGTAAAAGCCCGCTCAAAACCGGAGTTTATGGCGGTGAAAAGCGAACGACCCGCCCTCAGTTCTTCTTTTGTTCTCTCAAATATAAGAATATTTGCATCTACCGCCATACCGATTGACAGTATAAAACCTGCTATACCTGCAAGTGTCAGAGTTACCGGGATTAATTTGAATATTGCAAAAACAATAACACTGTATATCATAAGAGCGACACAGGCTATTACCCCCGGGGCTCTATAGTATGCAATCATAAATAACATAACAAGTGTAAGCCCGATTATGCCCGCAATTTTACTTTTTTGAATACTGTCTGCGCCAAGTGTCGGACCGACGGAGTTTTCTTCAATAATTTCGGCACCCACGGGGAGCGCGCCTGCGTTGAGCAAGTCTACCATGTTTTTAACTTCTTCATATTCAAAACCGCCGTCGCCGCCCGTTATTTGAGCATGACCGCCCGTTATTTCTTCGTTTACTCTCGGTGCGGATTTTAATTCGCCGTTAAAGAAAATTGCCATTTGCTGACCCACTAAATCGCGCGTGAGATGGGCAAATTTTTTGGCGCCTTCCTGATTAAATTCAATCGATACGACCCATTCGCCGTTACCCGGGGACGAGCCGACCAGAGCTTTTTTGAGGTCTTTACCCGTTAAGCCCGTGCTTTCCCATTTTATACCTCCGTATTCATCAATTCCTGCGGGGCGTTTAAATTCAAGTTCCGCCGTTTCGCCCAAAAATTCTTTTGCCTGCGCAGTGTCGGAGATATTGGGTATTTCAATCATCAATCTTTTATCGCCGACTTTTTGAACTGTCGTTTCACCTACACCGAGGGCATTTACCCTGTTTTCGATTGCATATTGAAGCGAGTCCATAATTTCGGGAGTAATTTTTTTAATCGTATCCGATGTTTGAGCCTCAAGAGTAAGTCTTGAACCGCCGACAAGGTCAAGTCCGAGCGATGTCGGTTTGTTTATGATTATGCCCAAACAAGCGGCAGATATTGCAACAATTACCCAAAAAAGAATGATTTTATTTTTCATCTCTTAATGTCCTTATATGAATTTACATATAAATTCTAACAAAAAAATAAAAAAGAGCCTAATAAATTTACAAAATTAGCCCGATTAAGCAATATAAAAATAAACCGCCCCACACGGGAAGCGGTAATTTTTCCTCTTTTTCAAGTCCAGCAGCGTTCGCCGCCTTTTTTCAAACTTTTTTTGTTGTTAATAATCTAAAATTCTCTTTTTTCATTCCTCTGTTATTTTAGTGACCTAAACACCGAAATACTATGCCACCACTCCTTTCAATGAAGTATTCTCAATTCCTTGTTGTTACCATCTAATACCAAAACGGGAGCATGGGCAATGTTTTTAATATTAATTTATTTTTACAATTGACCATGCCCCGAGAAAACAATAGGAAAAATTAAAATTTACAAACTTAATGAAGAAAATTTTACTTGCAAAAGTCAAAAAGCATGACCAATAAAGCAATTTAAAAAAATTTACTTTGCATTATTGGCTATAAAAACAAGTTAGTGTTATTATTAATATGAGGAGTTATGGGGAAAGTTATAAAATTCATACTGGCTTTTTTAATGTTTTTTGCCTTCACATACTGTGCACAGGCAGCACCTGTCATTAAAATAACGGGGCTTGAATTTGATAACTCGGACAACCTTGTGATTATAAAATCCGTCGGAAAAATTTTCCCAAAAACAATGCAGACACCCGAGGACAACGACAAAAGCGTAAGAACACCCGAAAACGTCATTACAAAATGTTTTCTCGGCAGTCCTGACAGAGTCTTTGTAGACATTTCAAATGCAATATTAACGGGAAATCAAAAAATATACACTCTTAAAAACTCCTCGGTCAATACCGTTAAAATCTCGCAATTTTCAACAAACCCCCATACCGTAAGGATTGTTTTTGAATACAACGACAAATTCGACCCGAAAGACTTTGCCGTATATGCAAACGACAGACAAATAATTTTAAGATACTCCAAATCTCTCCTTGCAAGCGAAAAATTTAAAACAATATACAATAACATGACAACGGGGGAGAGAAACGCTGATTTTCTTGAGGCTGCAACCTATTCAAGCGAAACGGAAGAAAAAATAATCGATGTTTCAAATACGGCCGAAACAAAGTATAAAACAGTAAAAACAGAGGAAAAAGACACAAAGTTAAAATCCCTTTTCTATATTGACTCTATAGACACTCTAAAAACGGGTCTGATGTTAAAAGGGAGCGGGCATGTTTCGCTGAAAAACTCTTTTGTCCTTGAAAACCCGCTAAGGGCAGTTTACGACATAGAAAACGCAAATGTGGCAAAAGAGTTGAGAAACAAGAGTTTTACCATCCCAAACTCATCTTCGCTTGTTGTAAACGGGGTTGTTACCCAGCGGGAAATTTTAAGAATAGGGCAAAATACCCCGACAACGGCACGGCTGGTTATTCAGGGGGATAACGCAAAAGACTACAGATTAGTTCTCTCGCCCGACTTACAGGGTCTTTTTATTGCAAGAAGAACAGATGTACTTAACGCCAAATTAACGGAAACAACGAGTCAGGTAATTTCTTATGAAGCAAAAAACGCGGGCGAAAACCTTGATGTGGTAAATATCACCCTCACAAACCCCGCCTCCGTTACAACTTTTGAGGAAAATTTAAAATTTTATCTGGATTTACAAAACGTCAACGACATTAATCAACAGGCGCTTGATAAACTGCATGAAAACCCTGACTACAGCGGAATTACCGCACAAAAAATCGCTACGGAAAAAACAAGGGTGACATTCGCCCTCAAAGACTCAACGGCAATAAACGCGCAAATTTCGCCCGATGCAAAGCAAATTAGAATATATTTTAAGAAAAGGGTCAAAACCGAACCCGAAGCGCCGAGCGTAACACCTCCCAAAAAAGAAGAACAAAAAGAAAACATACGCCCCTCTACCATAAAACAGCTTTACAGTGTTGTAATTGACCCCGGTCATGGCGGCTCTGACGTCGGCGCAACAAGAGAAAATATATACGAAAAGGACTTGACCCTGAGCGTTTCAAAACTGCTTGAAGAACAGCTTAAAAAGCAGGATGTATTTACGTATATGACGCGCGACAAAGATAAAACCGTGGAATTAAGCGAGAGAAGTGACTTTTCAAATTCAATAGAGCCTGATGTATTTATAAGTGTCCACGTTAACTCAACCGTAAGAGAAGATATAATAGGGCTTGAAACACACTGGTATCACCCGCACAGTCTTGAATTTGCCCAAAAAGTCCACGAAAAAATGGCTTCGTCCAAAAATCTCTCAAAATGGGAAACGACAGACAGGGGCTTGTTTCAGTCTAAATTTTATGTTATAAATCACACAAACGCTCCCGCCATACTTGTTGAAATAGGATTTCTGTCAAATCCCAACGAAAGACGCGAGCTTATAAAGGAAAAAAGGCAGGGAGAAATTGCAAAATCTCTTGCTGATGGGATAATGGAGTATTTGAAATCAAGAAAATGACATATTCTGACACAATAGGAGTAATGGATTCAGGCGTCGGAGGCTTAACGGTCTTATCCGAACTTGTAAAAGTTTTGCCATCCGCCAAATACATCTACCTTGGCGACACGGCAAATTTGCCCTACGGCTCCAAAACAAAAGAGGAAATACTGTTTTTTAACAGGAATATTTTAAACTTCTTTTTGACACTCGGCGTAAAAGACATTGCGATAGCCTGTAATACAACATCCGCGTTGACTTATGACGATTTAAGAGAAGAATTTACCCCGAAGGGGCTGAGGATTTTTCCGCTTATTCAAAGTGCGGCATACTCTGCCGCCTGCGGGCTTGATGACGGGGATTGTATTTGCGTGCTGTCAACTTTAGCCACCGCGAAGAGTAAAAAGTACACAAATGAAATAAATAAAGTAAACCCGAATTTAAAAGTTGTCGAAATACCCTGCCCCGGATTTGTGGAAATAGTCGAAAACAGGCTCTACAATCTGGATGAAAGCAAAAAAGCCGTCAAGGAAAAAATGAAAATTATCCTTGAAAACAAAGCAAAAAGGGTAATTCTGGGCTGTACGCACTACCCCTACCTTCTTGATATGTTTTCGCTCTATGTACCAAGGGATATTTTTTTCAACCCTGCGCTCAGCCTTGCAAAAAATATCCGCTCATTTATAAAAAACACAAACGATACGGGCGACATTGACTTTTATGTTACGGGCGACCCCGATGAATTTAAAAAAAGCGCAAAACTCTTTTTTGACATCAAAAAGGAGGTAAAAAGCGTAAAAATGCCCGCATTTAGTCAAGTATAGCATCTTTTGGCACAACGGTTATACCGTCGTTCGACACATAAAAACCGCGTTTAATATCCTCCTCCTTGTTAAATCCAATCTCGGTATAAGAAGGAATTATGACGTTTTTGTCTATAATCGCCCGATTTATATGCACATGCCTGCCCACATTTACATTTTCAAGAAGTATTGAATTTGAAATAGTGGAAAAACTGTTTATCTTTACCTTTGGCGATAAAACACAGCGCGAAAGCGAGCCGCCGCTTATAATACAGCCTTCGGACACAAGAGAATTTTTCGCCATGCCGACACGCTTATCCTCATCCCAGATAAATTTCGCGGGAGGATAGTTGTAGTTAAAAGTGCGAAGCGGCCAATCTCTCGAGTACAAATTAAGCTCGGGACTGTACTCCAATAAGTCCATATTCGCCTGCCAATAGCTGTCAATGTTGCCCACATCTCTCCAGTATCCGCGCTCGGAATCTGTCATGCCGGGATACGTATTTGAGGCAAAATCATAAATATACACGGCTCTTCCGCCCTTTAGCATATTCGGGATAATATTTTTGCCGAAGTCATGCGATGAAGCCTCGTCCAGTGCATCCGCTTCAAGCTCTCCGATGAGCTTTTCGGGTTTAAATACATAATTTCCCATAGAAGCAAGACACTTTGTCGGGTCGCCTGGGATGTGTTTGGGGGTGTGCTTGGGCTTTTCGACAAAATTCACAAGGCGCCATGACTCATCCACCTCCATGATACCGTATTCGCCCGCAAGCTCAATCGGAATGGGAATTGCGGATATTGTTAAATCAGCCTCTTTTTTGATGTGATAATCTATCATCTGGCGGACGTTCATTTTATATATATGATCTCCGCCAAAAACGCATACTATTTTAAATTTATCATCAAGTATTTGATTTAAGTTTTGATATATAGCATCTGCAGTGCCCTTGTACCAGGAACCGTCAGTTCTCATTTGTGCCGGAATACAGTCAACATACTGTCCGACGGACGATGACAAATTCCACCCGCGCGAGATGTGCTTGTTCAGCGAATCAGACTTGTATTGAGTCAGAACTTTTATTTTATAAAAGCCCGAATTTACAAAGTTATTTAAAACAAAGTCTATAATTCTGTATCTGCCGCCAAAAGGCACAGCCGGTTTTGCCCTGTCGCGTGTGAGCGGGAAAAGTCTTTTTCCCTGTCCGCCCGCAAGTATCATTGCTAAAACATCATCACTAAACATAAAATGCCTTCACAAGCTCCCTACAACTAAATATTAAAGCATATTTTGCAATATTTTAAAATACCCTTTGAGATTGATTTAATATTAAAAAAGCCGCCCTATAAAGGCGGCTTCAAATTTTAAACATTTGCTTCGCTCTGGCGTTTCTGGTAACATTCCTTGCAATAGATTTCTTTGCCCTCGATAGGTTTAAAAGGAACTTTTGTTTTCGCTCCGCACTGCGAACAGACGGCTTCATGCATTTTTCTTCTGTTTTTCTGTCTGCGCTCTTTTCTGCACTCGGGGCATCTTTTGGGTTTGTTAACCAAACCTTTTTCAGCGTAAAATTCTTGTTCACCCGTGCTAAAGACAAATTCTTTGCCGCAATCTTCGCATTTCAGGGTTTCGTCTTGGTACATTTTGGTCTCCTTTGGTTAGTAAGTTGTTTTCAGACCATAGAGCAGAAATTTAAAAAATCTATTGCTCGCATAGTTGAATATTATATATTTTAACGGTGTTTTTGCTTTTTTGCAAGACATTATTAAGATATTGAAAATTTTTATAACATTAGACAAAAAACCTTGAAAACGTTTTTATATAAATTAAAACGGCACACAAAATAAGTATTACACCCATAGCCTTCATAAACATCTCGGAAACACTTGAAAATACGCGAGCTTTTTTTACAAAAGATGTAAATACCCCTGCAAGGACTATAATAACACCTTGCCCCAGCGCAAACGCAAAAAGCATTAAAGCAGCGTATATAAGGTTACTGCTTAGCGTTGCAAAGCTCATAATCCCAACAAGAATTGGGGTAGAACAAGGAGTCGCGGCAAGGGCAAAAAGCGCACCCAAAACAAAAGGATAAATAAACAGACTGTGCGCATCGCCCTTTGGCATTTGTTTTATTATGGGGGGCATATTAAATTCTATTACCCCAAGCAAGTTTAAACCCAAAAGCAGAATTATTGAAGCAATAAAAATTACCCAATAAGCTCCGCCGATTGACACAAAAGCCCTGCCGAAAAGCGCGCACAATATACCAATGGCGCTAAGCAGCACCGATAAACCTATAACAAAAGACACCAGCTGCACAAACGTTTTGAAATTCGACTCTCCGCTGTAGCCGCCGACATAGCCCACAACAAGCGGCAAAACGGAAAGCGTGCAGGGCGAAAGCGAAGCAAGCACCCCTCCGACAAATGAAATCAGCAAAAAAAGGTAAGAGAATTCCTGTGTTTTTAAATAAGTCGTCAGATTTGCAACTATGGTTTCCATCTGTTTTACCTATTTAATATTAACTATATTATTCTCGATTTCATCATTTTCAATAAAGCCTTCGACTTTATTTACCGTTTTACCGTCCACAGACTCAAAAACAAGAGTCGGAACAAGGGTTATCTTATACTTTTTGATTAATGCCTTGTTTTTATCCGTCTGCTCCGATACGTTAATTTCTTCAAAAGTTACCGCATCTTTGTAATCTTCAACAATTCCCGTCATCTCTTCGCTCACCTTCTTGCAGTCCGAGCACATCGGAGAGTAGAATTTTATAACGCGCGGTTTGCCGGAAAGATTTGTTGTAACTTCTTCTTTTGCAACCGTACTTTGAGAATTTGACTCAAGATAGGCATAAAGACCCAAAGGAATTGCAAAAACCAAAAGTACTATAATCCAATTTTTCATATTATCACCTCATTTTAGTTACCCTAAAATTATAAAACCTGATATTAAAAAATTCAAATTAGCCACAGGAGTAATTTAGTATATTTTAAGCCCCCTGAATTGCAAGGCCTGCGCAACGTCGTTTAATTCGATATTTTCCCTGCAATTAAGGTCTGCTATGGTTCTTGATAGTTTCAAGAGTCTTTCATAAGAGCGCGCGGACAAATCAAATTTTGAAATTGCAAACTTTAACATACTTTTTGATTCATCATCGATTTTACAATACTTTTTGACAAGTTTTGCACTAAGCTCGGAATTTGTTAAAATGCCGTCTTGCTTGTATCTTTCAAGCTGAATATTTCTTGCCCTTACAACTCTTTTTCTTATGCTCAAAGAGTCCTCGCCGTCTTCTTTTATGTTTAAAAGTTCATCTTCAGATAATCTTGGTACATCAATCTGCAGATCAATTCTATCTAAAAGCGGCCCCGAGAGCTTTGAGCGATAACGCCTTATTTGATAATCCGAACAGGTGCAATGTTTCTTTGTATCTCCCAAATAACCGCAAGGGCATGGGTTCATTGCCCCTATTAAAATAAATTTTGCAGGGAACCTGACACTTTGGCTTGCACGAGAAATTGTAACTACGCCATCCTCTAAAGGCTGTCTTAACACCTCTAAAACCTGACGCGGGAACTCGACCATCTCATCCAAAAACAGCACTCCCCTGTGCGCAAGGGTAATTTCTCCGGGGCGAACTTTTGAACCTCCGCCTATAATACCGACGGCAGAGGCACTATGATGAGGAGAGCGAAACGGGCGTGAAGATATCAAAGGCTTATCGTAATCCAACAGCCCCGATGCCGAATAAATTTTTGTAAGCTCTATTGCTTCGCTTTTCTCAAGCGGGGGCAAAATTGATACAAAAGCCTTTGAAAGCATTGTTTTGCCCGAGCCGGGTACACCGCACATTAAAACATTGTGCGCACCGGCAGCTGCAATTTCAAGGGCATACTTTGCACTTTTTTGTCCTTTTACATGTTTAAAATCAATTTCAAAATTATTTCCAATACTTAAAAAGTCATCCACATTTTGTTTTAAACTCTGCAGTCTACCTTCACCGTTAAGAAAAGCTACAAGTTCATTTAGGTTTTTTACGCCCAAAGATTCTATATTCTCGACAAAACTCGCCTCTTTTAAGTTTTGATAGGGTAAAATAACTTTTTTTATTCCCAAATCGCCAAGCGCACAGACTATCGGTAAAATGCCGCTTATCGGTCTTAGTGAGCCATCCAGCGACAACTCGCCCAAAAAAGCGGTATCTGAGGGAATATTTTTTACTATATTTTCTTTGGCTAAAATTCCCACCGCCATTGCAAGATCGTAACTTGTTCCCTCTTTTTTAATATCGGCAGGGGCAAGATTTATAACAACTTTTGTCTGAGGA
Source organism: uncultured bacterium (assembly GCA_949300515.1). GTDB lineage: Bacteria > Cyanobacteriota > Vampirovibrionia > Gastranaerophilales > Gastranaerophilaceae > Galligastranaerophilus. The sequence continues at coordinate 36,145 of CASGEP010000005.1, read as the reverse complement.
AAATCAAAGGAGGAATTTTTAATAGCAAGCCTCAGGCGCTCTTTAGCCTCGGCAATTGCCGTATCACCAAGCCCTATTATCGCAATTTGAGGAAGGGAGTTTACAACATCCACCTCAACCTCAATTTTATATGCCTCAAGTCCTATAAGCGTTGCAGTTGTAATCTTTGCTACCATAGGGCAATTATAACACAGTTTAATTAACATTAATTTTTTGTTACAATTTTAACAAAAATAGCAATTTTTATATTCATATGCCTTAGTTGGTTTAAAGAAAGGTGTAAATATGATAAAAGCAATAAATTTCTGCAGCCAAATAAAACCGATAAGCACTCACAACACACAAAGAACTTTTAGTGACCCTATTCAAAACGACAGTTTCAAAAAGTCAGACGCACAAAGGACAAATGAATTTATAAAATGGGCAAAAGACAGTGACTTTATACCCTTTGGTCTTGCACAAACACTGAGCGAGGAGAATAAAATCGGCAACGGTTTTACAAATACCGTTTATGATATACCCTCAAACAGAGGCTACGTGCTAAGGCTAAGCAATATTGACGGGGGAGCAAATCTTGATGAAATTGACTTCGGTTCATACAGAATACAAGATTGTGAGGACAGCGACCTTCAGGGCAACTTTGGGCAAGCTGTGGCAAGATTAATAAGTGACAACCCTAAAAATCCGACATTTGAGATTTTAAAAAGGCAAGAAGGCATAACAAACGCAAATCCGCCGACATCAGTGGTATATATAAAAGATGTGGGCTTAAAAACAGGCGAGCTGCCATATGAAGCACAAGAAAGAAAAGAACACTATGCAAAATGCTTACAAATACTTGCAGATATGCCGCAAGAAGCATACGACAGGCTTATAAGTGAATTTTCGCAACTTGATAAGGCAGGATACAGATTTGACTATTACAATCCTAATAATTTCTTGCTCGATGCACAAAATGACAGAATTAACATAATTGATATCGAAAAAGCTCCCTCGGGCTTTAAAAATGACCTTGGAAACGCGCTTTGGGCACTAACCGATATTACATATTTCGGAACATATATGTCTGATTATGACGGGACAAGGACAAGCGATGAAGATAGAAATGAAGTATTAAAAAACAATGTAGAGATAATAGACAAATTTACAAAAGCTTTGATAAACAACAATAAAAAATATTCAAAAGAAGGTTTTGAATTTGTCACACAGCTTGTTTCAAGCATACCAATGAGTTTTTATTTAAAGACAGCCAATATTTACGAAAAAATGGAAAAGCTTGAACAGATGGGTGTTTTAGAATAAAAAAGGCGGAGCAAATCCGCCTTTTTTATTGTTTTATGTATCAATATTTGTTGCATAAACAGCGTTTTGTTCGATAAAATCACGCCTTGGCCCGACATTATCGCCCATTAAAACATCAAAAAGCTCATCGCACAACATGGCATCTTCTATGTTAACCTTTAAAAGTGTTCTGTTTGCAGGATCCATCGTTGTTTCCCAAAGCTGTTGAGGCATCATTTCTCCAAGACCTTTGAAACGCTGTATCTGTAAACCTTTTTGACCGCGTTCTTCTACAAGTCTTTGAAGCTGCGCAAAAGAGGTTATCTCGACTTCGCCCTCGGGAGTTTGCAAAATAAGAATTTTTTCTTCTTCAATTAAAAACTGTCTTATCTTGGGATATGCATTTTTAATGCGCGCAAACTCGTTACTTTTAATCATATTAGGAGTAATTGTAACAGGGTCATGGTCAATACCTAAATCAACTTTAAAGTAAAACTTATTATTTTCAGGATTTGCACCCAAAGACACCTTGTAGTCTTTAGCTTCGGTTATACCGTAATTTAGCGCGTGATCTTCAATGTAGTGTGCTAAATAACGGTAAACCTCTTTAATTTTTTCTTCGTCTTCAAAGTCCTGAGGCTCAACGTTTGAGCGAATCAAACCGCGCACAATGACAGAGGGCATTTGATTAATAATAGGATTATGGAATGAGCGATAGTATGTAGACATTGAATAAATAAGGTTTTCAAGCTCATCATCACATACGCTTTTTGTTTTTGTTTTATCGTATAAACAGAGTGATTTTGTACCTCTTTCACGCACCATTCTGTCAAGCGCTCTGTCGTCATACAAATACTCGGAAGTTTTGCCCGTTGTAACTTTGTACAGAGGGGGCTGCGCAATATATAAATATCCGTTTTCAATAAGCGGTCTTGCATAGCGGAAGAAAAACGTCATAAGAAGCGTTCTTATGTGCGCACCGTCAACATCGGCATCTGTCATCATAACGATTTTATGATATCTTAACTTATCGACATCAACCTCATCAGGGTTTTTTGAAATGTTTATGCCGAGCGCCTGAATCATGATTTTAATTTCGTTTGAATTGTAGATTTTATCCAATCTTGCACGCTCAACGTTTAAAATCTTGCCTCTCAGCGGCAAAATTGCTTGGAACATCCTGTTTCTGCCTTGTTTTGCACTGCCGCCCGCGCTGTCACCCTCTACAATGTAAAGTTCGCACTTTTCAGGCTCACGAGAAGAGCAATCGGCAAGTTTACCGGGTAATGACGAACTTTCAAGCGCGGTTTTGCGCCTTGTTAATTCTCTTGCCTTTCTTGCAGCCTCACGAGCTCTTTGCGCTTGCAGGGTTTTTTCTATAATAAATTTTGCCAGCTTAGGGTTAAACTCAAGCCACTCTTGAAACTTATCCCTAATTACATCGTTAACTGCGGGTGTAACTTCGGCATTTCCAAGTTTTTCTTTCGTTTGTCCTTCAAACTCGGGGTTTGAAATTTTAACCGAAACAATTGCTGTTAAACCTTCTCTGACATCTTCACCCGCAAGGTTTTGTTCATTATCTTTAAGCAAATTATTTTTTCTTGCATAGTCGTTAATTACACGCGTGATACCGTTTCTAAAACCTGTCAAATGAGTACCGCCGCTGTGTGTATTAATATTGTTTGCAAAGCTTAAAACATTTTCGGTGTATGAATCTGTATATTGCATTGCAATTTCAACATATGTACCATCCACCATTTTTTCCATATAAATGGGTTTTTCAAAAAGCGGAGTTTTATTTTTGTTTAAATGCTCAACATAACTTGCTATACCGCCTTCATAGTGGTATGTATACTCTTTATCGGCTTTTTTATCGGTAAATATAATTTTTAAACCTTTGTTTAAAAATGCCATTTCACGAAAACGATTTGCAATAACATCGCAATCGATGTCCGTTGTTTCGGTAAATATTTCAGGGTCGGGCCAAAATCTTGTTTTTGTTCCGGTTGCATCCGTTTCTCTTATTTTTTCAACATGGGTTGAAGGTTCGCCCCTTAAATACTCCTGCCTCCATACCCAGCCGTCGCGGGAAACTTCCACGACATATTTTTCACTGAGGGCATTTACAACAGATGCGCCTACGCCGTGCAGACCGCCCGATACTTTGTAGCCGCCGTCGCCAAACTTGCCGCCCGCGTGCAGCACGGTATGAACGATTTCAAGGGCGGATTTGCCGCTGTCAGGCTTAATATCAACAGGGATTCCGCGTCCGTTATCCTCAACAGTAACCGAGTTATCCTGATGCACCGTAACATGAATTGTATCGCAGTATCCCGCAAGACTTTCATCAATTGAGTTGTCCACAATTTCATATATACAGTGGTGCAGACCTCTTTGAGAAGTTGAACCTATATACATCCCCGGGCGAACTCTGACCGCTTCAAGACCTTCTAAAACTCTTATGTTACTGGCGTCATAGTGTTGCGTAGTTTGTTCTGACATGTAAAATCCCCTAAAATACTGGTAATGATAATATATTACTACAAAAAAGGCATGGTGCAAATTTTTAAAGACTTGAAAATAAAAATGTTTAGCTAATAATAATACTTATGAAAATAATTATTTACGGCGCAAATGAAATGGGCTCGATTATAGCGGCGGAATTCTTTGAAGACCACGACATAATCGTAATTGATCCCGATTCAAAAAGTCTTGAAAAATTTAATAATCTGGACTTAACCACAATGTGTGCGGATGCTTCAAATATGAACATATTGCGCGAAGCAGATATTAAAAACTGCGATGTGTTTATTGCCTGTACAAGCATTGATGAGGGGAACATTGTGGCATGCCTCATTGCAAAACAGCTCTCAAATGCTGAAACGGTATGTTTTGTGTCCAAAAAAGAATGCCGCGATTCGCTCAGAGTAATAAGGGAAGAACACAACAGGTCGCACCCGCTTTACATAGATAACATCATCTGGCCCGAGCGGCTTTTAACCCATGAAATTTTAAGAATAATAACGGTGCCCGATGCCGTTGATGTGGAGTATTTTTCAAATAATCGTGCAAAACTTCTTGAGTACAGAATAAAAGAAAATTCAATTTTAAAAGATAAAAAACTTAAAAACTGCCCCTTTAACGAAGAAACGCTGGTTGTGGGAATAGCAAGAGATGAGGAATTGTTTATACCAAACGGCGAGAGCGAATTTAAAATAGGGGATAAAGCAATTTTTATGGGCACACCCGATGCCCTTGATAATACGGCGGGTCAGTTCTTTATTGAGGACAACAATATAAAAAATGTGGCAATTATCGGCGGAGGTTCGGTTGGCTACGAACTTGCAAAAAGCCTTGAAAATACAAGATTAAAAATAAAAATTGTTGAAAATAACTATAAAAGGTGCGAGTTTTTATCCCAAAACCTTAAAAAAACCTTGGTATTAAATGCTGATGGCACAAACCTTGAATTTCTTGAGCAAGAGGGCATTGGAAACTGTGATGTTGCCATATGCGTAACAAATAATGACGAAAAAAATCTACTGTGCTCACTTTTAACAAAACAATTGGGCGCAAAAAGAACAATAACAAGGGTAACACAGGCAGCAACGGCAACGCTTTTTGAAAAAGTCGGAGTCGATGTTGCAATTTCACCAAAAGAAGCTGCGGTTAACGAGATTAAAAATCGTATAATAGAATCCCATGCCGGAATTTTAGCCACGGTTGAGCGCGGACTTGCGGAAATTTTAGAACTTAAAGTAAGAGAAGATTTCCCTGACACGGCGCTTATGAAATTGAATTTGCCGGCAAGGGCGGTTATTGCAATTATTGAGCGCGGCGGGAAAATAATAATCCCCAAAGGCCAGACTCTTATCCGCGCAAACGACAGTCTTTTAATATTCACAAAATCGCAAAATGTCGCAAATATTAAGGATTTCTTTAAATAATGAGATATAATATTTTATCAACCGTTATAGGTTCAAATTTAAGGTATATAGGCATTGTAATGTTAATCCCGGTAATTTTTGCGCTTTTATACCAAGAAGCAAACCATTCGCTGCCTTTTATCTGTGCGGCATTTGTATCCGTTATTCTGGGTTTTTTATTCGCGCTGCCAAAAACTACAGAAAAAGATATTGATTCAATGAAAAAAACGGAAGCGCTTGCAGGAGTGTTTTTTTCCTGGGTTTTCTTTTCGCTTGTGTGCGCAATTCCTTATCTTTTTTATGATTTTAACATTACAAACGCCATATTTGAATCGGTTTCAGGAATTACAACAACCGGAGCAACCATTATAAACGATTATACAATTTACCCTAAAACACTGTTTTTCTACCGCGCTATGACTCAATGGTTCGGCGGGATGGGGATTGTTGTTTTATTTATCGCGGTTTTGCCAAAGTTCTCGGTTGCAGGCAGACAGATGTTCTCCGCGGAATCCCCGGGACCTGTGGAAGAAAAAGTAACTCCGCGCATCCGCCACACGGCAAGCTGGCTTTGGGGGATATACCTGGGACTTACAATTGTTCAGCTTATTGCGCTTAAATTTTGCGGTATGGATTTTTACAATTCGCTTTGTACAACGCTCTCAACTGTTTCAACCGGCGGGCTTTCACCCAATGCACAAAGTATTATGGGATATAATAATCAATCTGCCGTTATTATTACCGGGATTTTTATGTTTTTATCCGGTGCAAACTTTATTTTACTCTACAAAGTTTTTATACAGAGAAAATGGGGCTCGTTTTTAAAAAGTGAAGAATTTTTGACTTATCTTGGTATGACAGTATTTTTCAGTTTATCAATTGCTTTTTTTCTGTGGAGCGCACACAAAGGCAGTTTTTTAAAACACATTACAGACAGCTTCTTTCAGGTTATAAGCCTTATAACATCAACAGGATTTGCCTCCGTTGATTTTATAAAATGGGGCGCCGATGCCAAAATTATGCTTTTTGCGGCAATGTTTGCAAGTGCCTGTGCTGCTTCTACCGCAGGAGGTTTAAAAATTGCAAGATGGATTTACCTTTTCAAATACATAAAAAGAGAAGTTGCAAAAATCATTCACCCGAATGCGGTTTATCCTATAAGGCTTGAAGGCAAGCCTGTTTCTGACGATACAGGATCGCAAATAATGGCTTTTTGTATATTTTACTTTTTTATTTTCGCACTCAGCGCATTTGTCACAGCGCTTCTTGAAAAAAGTCCGGCAACCGCATTATCGGGCGCAATTACAACTTTAGGTAACATCGGCCCCGGGCTCAGCGCAAAAATAGGCCCTATGGGCAGCTTTGACGGCCTTTGCTGTATTACAAAATGGATTTTTATTTTCAATATGCTGATAGGAAGACTTGAATTGATACCGTTTTTAGCCCTTTTACATAAAGATTTATGGACAACAAAATAACTATTTTTCAAGAGCTTTTTTAAGCGCTTCTTCAAGAGTTTTTATCTTGTTTTCAAGAGTTTTTACCCTTAATCCCGAATCATCCGCACCTATTGAGGTTTTCTCATATTGTCTTTTTAATTTTCTATAGTTGTCAGAACTTTCAAAAAAACCTCTCAACATTAAAAGAGCACCTGAGAATAAACCCAAAAGAAAAGCACAAAGAGCATATATAAATAAACCCGTATTAAAATTGTGATTGATAAAATTTACACTTATTGTTGAGTTGTTTGCACCAAAAACATATACAAAACCAACGGTTATTATAACTGCTAAAATTAAACCTATATTTTTCATTTTTGTCCCCTCATTATTTTCAAAACTTTAATTAAATCCTCGTCCCAATCCTTGGGTTCAAGTTCAAAAGTCATTATCTCATTATTTATGGGATGTGTAAAGCTGAGATAATAAGACTCTAAAACCTGCTCGTTTGTCTTAATCCCCCTGTATTTTTCAATTGTATACCCCTTGGCACCATATAAGCTATCGCCAAAGACGGGGTGATTAATAGCTGCTAAATGAGCTCTTATTTGATGAGTCCTGCCGGTTTTAAGCTCCAGCTCCACAAGTGCTGCTCCGTCAAATTTTTCTAAAACTCTATAGTGCGTAATAGCCTCTTTTGCACCTATTGTGTCACTTACGCGCATTTTAACGGTATCTGACATGTAATGCTTTAGGGGTTTATTAATAATTCCCTCATTTTGCTCAAAGTTTCCAAGGGCAATTGCCAAATATTTCCTTTTTGCCTTTTTTGTTTTAATTTGCTCCTGCAAAGACTTTGCGGCTTCATCGGTTTTTGCCGCAAGCATAAGTCCTGCAGTATTTTTATCCAATCTGTGCACAATTCCGCGCCTGTTTGGCTCAGGCGAGTTTGAAAGTTTATCCCCACAATGATACAAAAGAGCATTAACAAGCGTGTTTTCGCACTCATAAGCACTAGGGTGAGTGAGCATATTTTTTGGCTTATTTAAAACAATTAAAAAATCGTCCTCGTATTTAATATCAAGCTCTACATTCCATGGCTTTATAACAAGTTCTTTTTCTTCAAATAATTTCAAATCATATTCGACAATCTCATCTCCCTTCAGCTTATAAGAGGGCTTTTTTGATATATTATCAACAAGCACAAGGGCATTATCAATTGCACTCAGGGCAAGTTTGCGGCTTATTTTTAAATAATTTGACAAAAAAACATCAAGTCTTTGATTTTTATATTCGGGATTAATTTTTATTTTTTCCATTTTTTAAACAAATTTCATTTATATCTTCAAATAAAATAATTAAAATAAAAATCAAAACAGACAAGCATATCATAATGTCAAAAACATTGAAAATTGCAAAATCGACAAAGTTTAATTTTATATAGTCAATTACATACCCGAGGGTAATCCTTTCGTACATATTACCTAAAATACCCGCACTAAAGAGCACAAGAGCCAGAATTTTATATTTGTCGTTAAAGGCTACTTTTTTATAAACATAAACCACAAGCCCGCCTAAGACCGCGACCGCAAAAAGCGAGAGCAGATTTGTGTGCCCTTTAAATATACTGAAAGCCCCGCCCGTATTTTGAACGTAAACAAAAGAGGCAAAAGGATTTTGCGAACTTACCATCTGTGCAAAAGTATCCGTGCACAGCTCGGACAACACAACACCGAACTGCCACAGCATTACACTTGCAATCAAATAAAATACAAACGCTCTTTTATCCTTTATCTTTAGAATCTTGTTCTTTATCTTCCTTCACCTCGCTTACGGGGTTAACATCGTCAAATAAATTTACTCTTTGCATTAAAAAAGCCAATCCTGACATTGAAATGGTTAAAGACCTGAAATCAGGAGAGATTGTAGTATTTGTAATGCCGACGGATGCAATCGCGTACTCGTTGTATCCTTCTTTGTTTGAGCGCACTACACGCTCCAAAATACCGTCTTTGGGAACTTTTCTAAAAACGTCCTCGGGTTCTATACTCGGGTACATAATTTTTTCTTTAGCCAGAGAAGCCGCTATACTCACCCCTTTTTTTACGGGCATTTTTAAAGTAAGGCAGTATTCGCTGTCTTTCGGTACATCAAGCGGGGCGGTAAATTCCATCGGATATTTTCTTGCAGCACCGTATTTAACCGCGGTAACTTCCGAGATTATATTATCGCCGATGATTTTCCACTCGTCGTTAATTTTTTGCAGATATATCGCATAGTTGCAGACACCCTCAAGATATCCCGTTCTCAAATCAATTTCGGGAGGAACTTTTTTCAAATTCATTTTTCTGCTTTTTGAACTGATAACGGCTTCCGTTGTATCGACAAGGTTAACAACAGCTTTATCGCCGTAGAGATTTATACTCCTTAAATCGCTCTTGTAGCTGAGATTTTCATAAGAATCAAATGTATCGTTTAACATTTTTAACAGCGTGTCATAGTTAAAACCGTCATAGCTTCTGTATTTTTTGTCGTACAGGGTTGCCAGTTTCTCGCTGTCATGCTCGTTTGAGTACTTGGTTAAAAGAGAGATTACTTTTTTAATTTCTTTTATATCCTCTTTTTTTTGGCGTTCAAGCTCTCTTTCCTCTTTTTTTTGTTCAATAAATTTTTTAATCTTGGACTGGTCTTTTTGCCCCACATTTATAAAAGCAAAATATCTTGGGGCGGCAAACGCGCTCTGACATAACATTAACGATAGTATAAAAAGTGAAACAGTTTTTTTCATCTTACTTTCCTCTAGCTTAAAAAGGGATTATTACCAATTATCTCATAAAAATCATACAATATTTACTTTCACCGTAATAAAGTACAACCTGCCAAAAATCCGTACCTAATTCATTTACATCAATATACGATTTTGGCGCGGGGGTCCTTTGTGTTTGTTTTTTAAAAAGCCTGCCCATGGTATCGCTCGATTTTTTACAAATATTCTGCCACAACGTAAGCTTTCTTTCGGGCACATACATTTTATAAAACATAGGGTCAACAAGCTCCTTTTGATAAACGGGCACAATATGCTGCACTTTTCCGTTTGTTTTAAAAAGCACATACCATTTTCCGTTTTTTTCCCTCGGAGTCAAAAGGTAATACCCAGGCTCAATAACCGTGTTTTTAAAAACAAAGCGTATGGCTGTTCTAAAAAGCGGATAGGGCGCATACATATATTTTGTATACTCCTCGGTTTGATAGGGGTCAAGGTTAAAAATATAACTGAAATCAGCCTCGGGCAAATCGTTGTAAATCTGCGCGTATTTTTGATTTTCACTTTGCGCCTGCGCGGTTTCGTCCTGAGCAAAAGCAAAGGGAACGGAAATAAACACCGCAAAAATCAGTGCAAAAGTGAAAAATGCTTTTTTAAATACTGCAAAATTTGCCATATCTACCCCCTTAATGTTAACATAACAGTTATGGAAAATAAAGTACTAAATGCAAATATCGATGCACTCAAAAAGTATGACAGAGTGCTTGCGGATGAAATTTTAAGGATAAATAAAACAAAATCAACTTTTGAACTTATACAAAACAAAAACGGCGAGTATAATCTTTTAAAAAACTCAATACCCCTGCACTCGCTTGCGGGGGCGCAGGAAGAAGCACAAAAAATCGCGGATAAAATTCAGGATATTTCGGAAAAAAACACCGTTAGAATAGTCTGGGGACTCGGGCTCGGCTATCTTGCGGATGAATTTATTTCAAAGTCAAACGGCACGGTTATAATTTTTGAACCTGATATTGAACTTTTAAGAATTGTTTTTGAGATAGTGGAGTTTGAAGAAAATCTTAAAAAACCAAACGTATTTTTAACAAATAACCCCGATAAACTGCTTAAAATGCTCGATATACTTGCAGATAAAGATACAAAAATCACCATATCTTTTTTATCGTCCTACCTGAGTCTGTATAAAAATGAAATATATAAAACCGCCGGATTTGTCGAAAAGACAAGGGGCGAAAAACAGGCAAACATAAACACTATTAATAAACTCGGGGCAATAGCCACAATAAACACTCTTGCAAATACGGAAAAAATTATAAACGCTCCGCTTGTATCGTCGCTAAAAGATATTTACAAAGATAAAACCGCACTTATTGCTTCCGCGGGTCCTTCGCTTCGCGAAAACATAGAAACAATAAAAAAATACAGGGAAAAATTTATTTTATTTGCGGTCGGTCCCTCCCTTAAGCTCTTATGCCAAAACTCCATAGAGCCTGATTTTTTATGTATCGCGGAGTCTTTGGACACAAGCGCGCAGATAGAGGGCATAAATCTTGAAAACATTAATTTAATATTTGAACCCTTTTCGCACTCTTACCTCTGGAATTTAAAAACAAAAAACAAATTTCTCTATTTTTCGCGGGACAATTTTTTAAACGACTGGCTTGCAAATGTTTTAGACATAAATATTTCAGACAACAAAACAATAGGCACCGTTTCTTATCTTGCTCTCTCAAGCGCAAAAACAATGGGATTTAAGAAAATAATACTCTGCGGGCAAGACCTCGCCTTTAAAGACGGAAATTGCTATGCAAAAGGCAGTGCTTACGAGGATTTAGAATGTATTATAAATCCCGAAACAAATAAATACGAAATAGTCGCAAAAGACTACGAAAACTATAAACGCAAACTCATATCCCAAAAATATATAGACACACAATACGCTGATATCTATACCAAAAATTACCTGAAAAAACTAAACTCGACAATTTACGCCGTAAAAGGACAAAACGGGGAAATCCTTCCCACACAGGCGTGTTATGCTATTTTTATAAAACACTTTGAAAATTTTGCAAAAGAAAACGCAAACCTCACACTCATAAACTCATCCCGAGGCGGTGCGCAAATCGACGGATTTAAAAATCTCGGGCTTGATTGCGCGCTAAATGAGTGTCCCGATATCAAAAAGGCTGAAATAGCCGCAAAGCACCCGGGTTACGGGCAAGATAAAATTAAAAACGAATTTAAAAAAGCTGCGGATATCTACACTCAGCTCTGCGAATTTTCAAATACTCCCTTAAAATATCAGCAGGAACTTATAAAAGAATTTTCCATGAGAAAAACTCTGAGCAGCTCGACAGAAAAAACTCAGCAAAAAATAACAAATTTGCTTCTTGAACTTACAAAAAAATACGCCAAATACCCTTTTACCATGTTTTTTTGCAGCTCATACACAAGCAGATATTTTGAAAATTTAAAAAAAATAAAAGAAGCAAAAGACTTTGAGCAGATAAAAAATCTTGAGGACAGCAACTTAAAACTGCTTAATTCTTTAAAAATTCGCAGCAAAAAACTTGCAGAATACTTAATTTACTGCTGATACATTCTTTAGCGCCGTTTACCGCTTGTTTTTGTCCGCCAAATCCGCTCTCTAAAAACTATCTGACGTACAATTTATCATTTGCGAGCATTTCGGGTACGTTTATTATTAAATAAATCTCGCCGTCTTTTACATACTGCATAAGCTCGTTTCTGCTCTCCTGCTTTTTTAAGGTCAATATTTCATCGGGTTTTATTTGAATATTGTCGCCTATTGTATCCGCCAGAACGCCTATTTTAAACTCATCCGAATTAAGCACGATTATTGTGCCCGTCTGATTATAGTGGGGGTGCTGCGAATGAAAATAACTTTTAACATCCACAACACAAATAAAATCACCCTTTATATTCACAAGCCCCAAAATAAACTCGGGCGTACAGGGAACTTTTATCATTTTTATTTCCTGCAGCTTATAAAAACCCCTGATATCATTCATCTTTATGCAATATTTATTATCACATACGCTAAATGACACAAACTCGTCCTTATCGGATAAAATTGCATAGGGATTTTTGTTTGTTTTTTCTATGTATTCAAGTTTTCTCTTGCGCAAAACCGCAAGCGAGTGTTCGTCTTTTGGAATTAAATCAAAACCGCTCTTTCCTTCGCCCGTGTCCCGATTATTTAAAATCCAGTATCCGAGAGATTGCAGGTTTAAAACGTTGCACTGCATAGCGTTATAGTCAAAAATCGATTCTATAAAATTATGCTCGGTGTTATAGGGAATTTTTTGCAGGATGGATGTATCAATTCTTTTAACATCAATTACTTTGTTAACCATAATTGCGAAAATATCGTCCTGGACCTTGATAATTACAATCATGGAGTTTAAATCGTAAGGGGTAGGTTCAATGTTTAAAACAGATTTTATATCCGCAACATTAATAATTTTGCCGTCGTACTCAAAAAGCCCCGCAATGTGAGAAGGCAGCCTCTCAGGATGTGAAAGTTCGGCAAATTTTAAAACTTCAAGCACGTTTTTTGCATCCAGTGCATAAATGTCATCCGAGATACTTACTATCGTGTATATTTTTTCCTCTTGCGCTTCAACAATGCCATTTTGCTCCGCTTCGACAATTTGATTTTCCATATTACTCATAAACACCTACTTTAACACAATATCCTCTTTTGAATGTCTTGCAAGCTCTAATACATCATAGAGCGCATCGACGTATTCATAGTGATTTTTATACTTCTCGTCCAAAACCAGAGCCGCCGCTTTTACGCTTATTCTCTCATCTTCGCCGGGCGAGATTGATTTATCTTTTATTTTTTCCACAAGATACTCGAGTTTGCGATGGGCGCCTTGATAGTCGGAATTTGTCATAAGTATGACAAAAATATTTTCGTCGTTTCTGTAGATAAAATCCCCGTCACTCAGGCAGCTGCTTAAAAAGTTTGAAATTTTTGCAAGCAATAAATCCGTATACTGGTTCCCGTAAGTACTTTCAATATTCTCTATTGCCTCAACCTCAACAAATGCAAGGCACAAGGGTGCACTGTTTCTTTTGTGCCATTCGCACTCGTAGCTTAAAATTCTGTCAAAATCAAGCTGGGTGTACAATTTCCTCGGGTTAGCGCTGCTTTTATTGTCCTTTTTCGACACTTTAAAGTACCTTAAGCGCATAAGGTGCTCCACAAGGTCTTTTATCGTGCCGATAAGTTTTAGCTGGCGGGAGTTCAGGTTGTTTATGGCATAAAGGTATAAATACCCTATAAGATTTGACTCGGCGCTTATTTCATACTCATATTTGACAAAAAAATCACTCAAATCCACAACGCTTTGGGTTTTTTCCTCTTTTTGCATAATAACGTCCGCAATAGGGTCTTTAATTGCAACAGTCTGCTTTATCTCATCAAAAACTTTCTCATCCATCAAAAGAGAACCTGTATCAAAAAACAAAGTGCTGCCGTTGTTTGCATCCTTAAATGAAACCATGGCACAGTCATACTTAAAATATCGGCTTATGGTACCGAGTATCTTAAGCGCGAGCACATCGGCATCGGCATCAACCTCTTTAATAAGACCAAAGTCTTTTACAAGTGCATCTTTACTTGAAATATCCGCCCGCGCATTAACCTTTGTTTTTGTACTCAAAAGCTTTCCTTTTATTTCAAGCGAAACAGGCAGATTTTCTACTGCCTCGCCGCACACCTTCACAAGTTCCGATGTAAGTTCGCCCTTATTTACAAAAGCATTTGCGCCGGAGCGAAAAGCCCAGAATCTGTCTATGTTTTTGTCCAGTTTTGAATACATAACGACAGGGATATTTTTTGCCGTTTCATCCGCCTTAATCATCCGGCAGAGTTCATATCCGCCCAAATCGGGCATTAAAATGTCCAGAATTATCAAGTCCGGAGCCTCTTTATACACAAACTCCAGCGCGCCGAAAGTGTCGCTTGTCTGCACGGTGCTGTAGCCGGATTTTTCAAAAATTTCCGCGATTGCATTTGCTTCATCTGTGCTATCATCTATTATGAGTACTTTTTTTGCCATACGGTTAAATATCTTATATAATTGAACGTATAAATTATACATTATTTTTTCAAAAAAGGGGATTTATGTCCAAACAAATCAAACAAAAGAACGGTATTAACGAACATTTTGCAAGAAAACAAACCATAGATTTAATTGTTATACTCATTATTTTCGTGTTTGTCTTTATAGTTGTGGAATTTACGGAAATGTCGCGGGCGCTGAGCGCGGGGATGCTTGTTCTTTTGTTTTGCCTGACGGTTGTAATTTTTGAAGCAACAAAAAAACTCTATAAAAAGAAAGCGGCGAGCGAGATTAATTTACTCCTTGAAAATGCTATAGATAACGCAAAAAAAATCGAAGGTGCAACATCCGTCCAGAAAGAAAACATAAATCTCACTTTTGCAAAGTTATCAAACATAAAACTTCTGGTTGAAAATCTTAAAAATCAAAGCAGCGATTTAAACGAAATAATCACAAATACAAAAGAAAAAGCGATAGAATCACTTAACTATACAAATACCGAGTACGACGCGGTTAAAGCAAATATTGAGAAAATGTTTACGATAAGGCATAAAATTCAAACTATTGCCGAATTAATCCTTGAATTATCAGACTATATCCAGTCTATATCCTCAACCATCGGTCTTGTTGAAGATATTGCGGAACAAACAAACTTGCTTGCCCTAAATGCTGCCGTCGAAGCTGCGCGCGCGGGCGAACACGGCAAAGGCTTTGCAATTGTCGCGGGCGAAATCAGAAAACTCGCCGACGAGTCCAAACAGGCAACATCAAAAATTACCTCGCTGATAACAAACATCCAGCAGAGTGCAAACTCGACCGTACTTGCAACGGAAGAAGGTACAAAAGAAGTCGAATCGGGAATTGACCTTGCCCACAATATCGGCTCTAATATTGAACAGCTCATACTTTTGATGAATGAAATCTCTCAGGGTATAAACGATATGACAGGCTCCTCCAAAAAAATCTCGACAGATACCGCAACAACGGAAAGTGCTCTCGGTGAAATAAACTCTATGCTTGAAAATAACTACAAAACAACCGAAGAAAATTTCCAAAATATCGAGAATATACAAACTCTTTCAAAAACTTTCAAATCAAATATAGACGAGGAGTAATAGGCACGCTAGATGGATTTTCTGGATGATGAACTGGATGAAATACTGAATATCTTCCAGCAGGAGAGCGGAGAAATTCTGCAATCCATGGATAAAAACCTTTTTGCGCTCGAAAAAGACCCGAAAAACCTTGATATAGTTATCCGTCTGGCAAGAGATATCCACAGCCTTAAAGGCTCCGCAAGAATGCTGGGTTTTAGCAATATACAAAATGTCGCCCACAAAATTGAAGATGTTCTGGGTTTAATAAAAGAAGGCAGAGCTGAAGCTTTGGATGATGTAACGGATACAATATCCGAAGCGCTTTCACACATTCAGATTTTGATAAACAAAACGGTCGAAAACAAAAAAGAATACATTACGGACGATACTAAAGAGTTTTTAGAAAAATTAGATAAAATTGCCCTTGCGGATGAAAATCGGGAAGTAAAACCTGAAGCACATTATAACTGCAGCGAAAGTACAAAAAAACTGCTCTCAAAACTCAATAAAATTGAGGAACTTATTGTGCAGATAATATACATTTTCTCCTCAGCAAGACAAAGCGACAGTTTTGGCGAAATAGGCATAATAAAAGCACCCCTTGCCGAGCTTAACATAATAGCAAGGGAGCTTGACATAGAGCCTCTTGAAAAGCTTATCGGCGAGATGGGAAGATACGTTTCCGCCCTTAATACAAAAAAAATAAGCGAGAATGAAATTCTTGAGTTAAACTCAAAAGTCGATGCAATAGAGGAATTTTTCACAAACTATTGCAAAGAAAGGGGCGTGGGCACCCAAAATTATTTTGAAATCGCAAACGAACTTTTATCGAGCGATGCCGAAGATGCGATAAAACAAAATAAAGCAAGCGACAAAGAAATAATAGCGGACTTAATCGACAGAATATATGAAAAACTCAGCCTTCTTGAGATTAATTTGGAATTTTTACCCGATATAAAAGAGCTTTTGACTCAGGTGCTCACAAAAGTAAGAAATCTTGAAATCAAAAAAATATTTGAATCCGTTTTAAGAATTTTAAATCTGTATCAAACAAACTCCAAAAACCTTGAAACAGACACTCTTGAAGCCATAAAAGAGATTTGCGAAAACACAAGAAAAATCTTTGAACCCGACGGAATAAAGCCCGAGGAGAGAAAATTTGAAATAGAACTTCTGCTGCAAAAAATAACAATAGTTGAGCAGATGTCAAAATTAAACATCGCAAGACCGAAACCGAAACAAAGCCCCCAAAAGACGGAAAAAAGCACTCAGGACTGGATGAGCGCGATTGATACAAGCGACATAAAAACGCTCAGAATCGACTCTTTTAAGCTTGATAAACTTGTAAATCAAATAGGCGACCTTATTATTACAAGAATTAAAACAAACGAACATTTAAACGTTGCAAAAAATATCCAAAACGAACTTCTTGAGTGGCAAAAAAGCTTTAATAAAATGGGTTACTACATAAAATATTTCGACAGAAAATACGTTGCAAACTCTACTTTAGGCGTGGCTCTCGACCCGAGGGCAATTTCCGCTTTTAACAAACAGCTTATGGTTCTGCAGAACTACCACGCCGAGAGGATGGTTCATCTGGTAAAAGAAACCACGGACCTTTTCAAGCAAATGCAGGAAAACGACTCAAAGCTCAACAGCGCAACAACGGAAATTGAGGGCATGGTAAAAAACATGCGCATTTTGCCCCTGTCTACAATATTTCACCTTTTTCCGCGTATGGTGCACAATATAGCCAAAGACAAAGGCAAACAGATAGAATTTATAACCGAAGGCTCGGATGTTGCGGCAGATAAAAAAATTATTGAAGAAATTAAAATCCCGCTCATACACATTTTAAGAAATTCTATCGACCATGGCATAGAACTTCCCTCGGAACGCAAAGAAACGGGCAAAAACCCTGTCGGCAAAATATCAATAAGTGCAAAACACCTTGAAAACAAGATTGTAATTAACATAACAGACGACGGCAGGGGGCTTGACGTTGAAAAAATAAAGCAAAAAGCCCTTGAAAAAGGTCTTTTAACTCAGGAAGAAATAGACGGCATTGACGAAGAACACCTTATAAATATAGTTTTCTACCCCGGTTTTACAACGGGTGATGCCGTTACCGAGCTTTCAGGCAGAGGTCTGGGACTTGACATTGTCCACACGAAAATCTCGCAGCTGAACGGCAGGGTGGACATATACAGCGAATTTCAAAAAGGTACGGTCGTCACAATAGAGCTTCCCGCGACAATGGCTACAATTAAAACATTTATCGTATCCGAACAAAACCAGCTTTATGCAATACCCACTTCATCAATAAAAACGGTGCTTCGGGTTGATACGACAGATGTTTTTGAGCGCGACGGCAAAAACTACTACGTACACAATAACGACGTAATTCCGATTTACACGCTCTCGCAGATTCTCGAGCTTGAAAACGTACCAAGACAGGCAAACAAGTATACTCTTATGATTGTAAAATCGGAAAATTCCACAATAGGGATAATTGTTGAAAAACTCGTCTGCGATCAGGAAGTTTTGCACAAAAGGCTTGAGGCGCCGCTGTTTAAAGTAAAAAATATCTCGGGCATAACAACGCTTGCAAACGGGGAAATATGCCTCATTTTAAATGTCGGCGACATATTCTCCACCACTCTGCCAAAGAAAATAACAAAAATAACGGCTTCAAATAAAGCCATAAGAATGAAGGAAAATTATGCCCACAAAATACTTGTTGTAGATGACTCTCTCACAACAAGAACACTGCAGAAAAACATCCTTCAAAGCTACGGCTACCGTGTCCAAATAGCAACAAATGCGCCCGATGCGCTTATAAAAATGCAAAACGAGCATTTTGACTTAATTATAACAGACAATGAAATGCCCAAAATGAGCGGACTCGAGTTTGTAAAACACATAAGAAAAGAAAGCCGCTGGGCAACCGTTCCCATCATTGTGCTTACTTCCCTTCCCGAGTCAAAATGGGGCAGAGCGTTTAAAGAAGCCGGCACACAGGCATATGTACAAAAAGACAAATTTGAGCAGGAAGGCTTTGTAAGGCTTGTCGGCAGTTTTCTGAAAAAGGCTGCAAATGAAGGTTGAACAATACATAAAAAACTATTGCACATCAAAAAATGACATCGAACACTCAAAACATGTTGAATTTTTGAGTTTGGAGCTGTATGCACGGTTAAAAAAAATTTTTCCGCACAACAAAAATCTGCAGTTTGAAAATGCGGAAAAATTAATCTCCTATAGTGCGCTTTTGCATGACATCGGGGCGTTTCTTGAATACAAAACACAAAAACCCCACAACAAAGCAGGCTGCAAGCTGGTTTTGGAAAATAAAATAGACGGTCTGAATGAGCGGGAAGTAAAAGTTGCGGCACTTTGCATAAGATATCACAGAGGCTCTAAACCAAAGGAGCATAAGCACAGGCTTTTTTGTTCTCTTGATGAGGGGGATAAAAACAAGGTAAGAGTCATCTCCTCGATCTTAAGAATAGCGGATGCGCTTGACTCGTGTCACTCGCAGAGCGTTGAAAATATACTCTTAACATATGATTTTAGGCAAAATACATTGATTTTAGACCCCGGCATAAATATAATCTTTAACAAAGGGATGTATGAGGTTTTTAATAAGAAAAAAGCCCTTTTTGAGGATGTATTTAAAGTAAAAGTTTGCCTTAAAAATGATTAAAATCACCAAAAATGTATTGTTATCAGCATTTATTTTGTATTTATGCGGCTCGGGCGCAATATTTGCAGCAGAGAAGATAAACGCCGGAGTTGTGTATGAATTTTATCTGGATTTGGAAAATCAAATCCCGTCTTGCACAAAATACACCACAAAAAGTTTGCCCGAGATAAAAGATGAAGAAGTTAACGTCGCCTATTTTAAAGGTTTCAGACCTCTTAATATGCTATCTTTCAGCGAAACTTACACAATCGAGAGAGCAAACCTTAAAAAACCCTCTAAACAACAAATACCAAAAGAATATAACATAAGTCTGAAAAACGGCAAAATTGCCGCTGCGGCAAAAATTGAGCCTGCTTACGAGGAACTCTTTAAACAGGCGCTCAGCTACAAAAACAAAGAAAAATACAAAAACGCACTTTCGGCGATTGAAGAAGCGCTGGATAAAAACCCGCTCAGCCTTGAGGGACATTTTTTAAAAGCAGATATACTGAGGCTTTCGGGCAAATACAGGGAGAGTGTTTTTGAATACACTCTTGCAATAGATATAGACCCGAATTGCACCGATGCCTATTTTAACATTGCACGCATCCTTGAAAATACCGACAACAAAGAGCTTGCACTGCAGTACTACAGACACGCTTACACAACCAACCCCGACGATTATGAAATAAGAAATATAATATTAAGCTACGAGAAAAACAACATAAACTGATTTTATCTCAACAGCGCGCCCTCGACCTTATCGAGCATTTGTTTAAATCTTTCAACATCCTCGTTTGTTGATACAATTTTACACAGAGTTCCGTATCTTAAAAGTCTTTTATAAAGCTCCGCTTTATCTTCGTAATTGTTTGAAATAACAAGCGCGTCCTCTTTTACCTGTATGACCCTTTCGCCCTCATAAAGCGTATAAGACTTTATCAGCCTGCCTTTTATCTCAAAAACCGTACACGGCGCAAACGCTGATTTACCCGAAATTTCAGGAGTAGAGTATATCTCATTTATCGCACTTAAAAGCATAAGTTCATATTTTTTTGTATCTTCGTTAAAAGCATGCAGATATACCGCATTATCGCAATATTTAAAAGATATGTGCGAAACGGTTAGTTTTTTATCTTTATACAAGACTTTTACCTTTGAGTTTTCATAACCGTATTTTATGAGTCTTGAAATTTTTTCTTTGTAAATAAAAGGCTCGGGAGATATTTTTACGGACTTGTCCTGATTTTTTATATACTCATCAAAACTGCACCTGTTTGCAAGCGATAAAATTTTTTCAACCGCACTTGTTAAATCCCGGCGCATACTCTCATCATAGAGTTTTGAGCCTAAATTAACAAAAATTGCAAGATAATAGTAATCTTCATCGGACAAATTAAGGGTAAAAGGTATACTTTCTATCGAGTATCTGCCTTTTGATTTTTTAATTTCGCACCCTGACTCTTTAAATGTCTTAAAATACTTTGCCAGAGTTTCTTTGTTGATTGATATATTATCGGTCTGCAGCGCATTAATAATCTCGTTAATTGTACGGGGATTATTATAGAGCATTTTAAAAATTTTCATTATACGATATGAAGTATCTATTTTTTTCAACTGTACATGCTCCTCACATCCTGAACTATTTTGAGAATTTTTTGCCTTATTTCGTCATTTTCTACTTCAAGCAAATTGTCCCCGTAAGAGAGAATTTTTTGTATTAAGTTAAATTCATTTGTGTATTCTTCCCTTAAAAGAATATCTTTTCGTGATATTTTTAATATTTCAACACTGCCGTCAAGACAAATCTGTGTGCAGCAGTCATTTAAAACTCTGTAAATACACTCTTTGGGCTTTATTTTTGTGTCGGAATTTACTTTTAAGATTTTAGCTATTTGCTTGATGTGGTCGGTTCTTAAATAAACAGAGCCGTACTTTTCACACTCGCCCCACAGATACAGTTTGTCATTTTTCTTTGAATATTCAATTTTTTGACACACAACAGCCATATTATGCCCCGAACCGGATGGAGAAGCATAGCATATCTCTATTTCGTTGTTGTGCTTACAGTGAACTTCAAGCTCTTTTAAAATTTTAAAATTTGTCCTTAAAATATTACCGAAATTTAAAAGCGACTGCGCCTGTTCTTCAGATTCAATCATTTTTGCAATTTTTTCAAAAACTTCGTAAATACGTATTATGTACCTGTAATCCGTAAACTGAAAAAGAGCTTTCTTTGTACCTGAAAGCACTCTCATTTCTTTCTTTGTAAGTTTAATTTTAATCGGAATAAGTTTCAGCTCATAGCAGTAATTATTCCCCTTGTTTCCGGAGGCAATTTCAAAACCTGCGGACTTGAGCGTATTAATATCTATAGTAACCGTGTCTGAGGTTACATCCTTTAAATGCGGGTTTTTTGAAATTTCTTCTATAATTTGAGCTTTTGATATCGGACCTCGCAGCAAAAGCTGCATTACAAATAATACCCTTAATCCTGTTTGCGCTATGTTATTGTTTATTTTAAGCATAAATTAACCAAAACTTTTCAAAGACACACCACATATCTATACTAACAAAAAATTTAACTTATAGCACAAGTGTTAAGTTTTTATCTCAACCATGCGTACTATTTATTAAGAAATATTAACCAAAAAACATGTAATAAGCCCAAAAATTTGCTATAATCTAAAAAGGATGATATATAAGGAGAGTTTTTGAGTATGTGCCCATCAAACCAGCTTAGCGACCAAGAATACGAGGAGCTTCTCAAAAAATACGAGTACAGTTTCCAAAAGGGAGATTTGGTAAAAGGTACCGTATGCGCCTATGACTCGGAAGGCGCCATTGTTGACATAGGCGCTAAAACAAACGCCATTTGTCCCGACAGAGAAGCCAGATTAAACAAAGACGACAACATTGAAGAAATTCTTGAAAAAGGCAAAGAATACGAGTTTTTAATTATTAAAGAAGAAGACGAAGACGGCAGATTTACAATTTCCTACAGAAAAGTAGCAATGGCATACAACTGGAAGCTTTTAGAAGAAGCTAAAGCTCAAGACAAAGCGGTCGAAGGCATAGTTGTTCAATCGGTCAAAGGCGGAGTCCTTGTTGATGTTATGGGAATAAGAGGCTTTGTTCCCTCAAGCCATCTTCGTTCAAAAGAGCCTGATAACATTGTAAATCAAAAAATCGAACTTAAAATTTTGAGCATGGATATGTCGCAAAATAACTTTATACTGTCAAACAGAAAAGTTTACACGGACAGCCTTGAAGAAATCAAAAAGGACGTATTCGGACAGCTTGAAGTCGGAGCAGTCGTAAAAGGCGAAGTAGTAAGGATTGCAGACTTTGGAGCTTTCATCGACATAGGCGGAGTAGACGGACTTTTGCCGCTGTCACAAATCTCCTGGAGATGGGTGGATCACCCGTGCGACGTGCTAAAGGTCGGTGAAAAAATTGACGTTGAAATCATAGGTATAGATTTAGACAAACAGAGAGTTTCTCTGAGCCTTAAAAATCTTGAGCCCGACCCGTGGGTTGAAGCAAAAGGCAAAATAACGGAAGGCGCAAAAGTAAAAGGTAAAATTACAAGAATTAAACACTTTGGCGCATTTGTAGAAGTTTATCCCTGTGTTGAAGCACTCCTGCCGCAAAGCGAGCTTGTACAATATCAAAACGAACATGGCACAATACTTGATGTAGGCGATGAAATAGATACTACAATTTTGAAATTTAATCCGGACGATAAGAGAATATCGTTAAGTGTCACTCACAATGAATAAATAAGGATTGGCACAGATTTTTACATCTGCGCCAATCTTATAATCTCATCCACACTTGTTTGATAGTCCGTTTTATCATCTGTCGGCTGAATTAAATATCCCTCAATTTTATCCATAAGCGAAATTGCTTTATCTGTCAGAGGGTCTGAGCCGCGCTGATAAGCACCGATATTTATTAAATCCTCATTTTTGGCGTAACTTGCAAGCAGCGCGCGGATTTTGCCCGCCGCACTTTTGTGCTCTTTTGATACAATATTATTCATAACCCGTGAAATGCTCTGCAGAACATCAATTGCGGGATAGTGATTTTTATGCGCAAGAGCACGCGAGAGCATAATGTGCCCGTCTAAAATGCTCCTTGCAGTATCAGACACAGGCTCATTAAAATCATCACCTTCAACAAGCACGGTATATAGCCCCGTTATTGTGCCGTATTCATTACAGCCCGCACGCTCTAAAAACTTTGGCATAAGCGCAAAAACGGAAGGTGTATATCCTCTTGTGGCAGGCGGCTCGCCGACTGCAAGCCCGACTTCTCTCTGTGCAAGAGCAATACGCGTTACGCTATCGAGCATAAAAAGAACGTCCCTGCCTTTGTCCCTAAAATATTCGGCAATCGCACATGCCACAAACGCCGCTTTTATTTTGACCAGAGAGGGCTGCTCGGAAGTTGCAACAACGACAACGGAGCGTTTCATGCCCTCAACCCCCAAAGTGTGCTCTATAAATTCTCTTACCTCTCTGCCGCGTTCTCCGATTAGGGCAATAACATTTATATCGGCTGATGTATTTTTTGCCATCATGGCAAGAGTTGTACTTTTGCCCACGCCCGAGCCTGCAAAAATACCCATTCTCTGACCCTTGCCGACGGTAATTAATCCGTCAATAGCCCTTATGCCGAGGCTTAGCGGCTCATCAATAGGCTTTCTTTTAAGCGGGTTGATGATTTTTCCTCCCGTCGAATAGTATTTATCCGCACTTATTTCACCAAGAGAGTCAATCGGATTTCCAAGACCGTCTAAAACCCGTCCCAAAAGAGAATCGGACACTTTTACTTTCATATCAGAGCCCGTATTTACAACTTTAGCACCCGCTTTAAGCCCGTCAATCGAGCCGAGCGGCATTAAAAGGACTCTGCCCTCTCTAAAACCCACAACCTCGCAGAATATCGGCTCCATATCATCCGAGATTATATGACACAAATCCCCGATGGATGACTCTGGGCCGTCAGCCTCGATTATAAGTCCTATAATCTCAACAACCCTGCCGATTTTAACAATGGGATTTATTTCGTTTACGATTTTATGATAAGGCGAAAAGTCAAATTTATCCAATGCCGCTATCCTCACCATCATCATCGGATGAATTTAACTCTTTTAAAAATTCGTTTGATATTTGATTTAGCTGCTGTTCAAAACTCAAGTCCAGACGCTCTTTTGGGGTTTGAATAATTAAAGTG
This sequence comes from uncultured bacterium, assembly GCA_949300515.1. GTDB lineage: Bacteria > Cyanobacteriota > Vampirovibrionia > Gastranaerophilales > Gastranaerophilaceae > Galligastranaerophilus. The sequence continues at coordinate 11,598 of CASGEP010000005.1, read as the reverse complement.
TCATCCGGAAATTTTGAATTGTAGGTAAGTTTTATATTTCTTAATTTGTCTATATCGATATCATCCGCGCAATTTTCATCCGGACTTAAATTCCCGCTTAAAACTTCATTTAAAAGCCTTGCATACTTTTCACTTAAGATAAGTTCAATGTTTTCTTTATCACTTAAAAGCGACAGCGACTTAGAAACAAGCGAAGCGACAGATTGAGCGTCAACTGAACTTATGGAGATTTTTCTTGCAATCATAAGCACAAGATTAACAATCTCGTCTTTTGAACTTTTTAATATTTTCTGTTTCATTTCAAAAGCGTTTTTTACTATCTCATCCATCCCGAGAATTTTTTGGAGCATTTCTTCTTTTATTTTATTAAGCCCGTCCGAGTATCCCGCCTCATAGCCTTCTTTTGCCCCTTGTTGTGATGCTTCCTCTTTTATTTGCTGCGCTTTGGCATTTGCTTCATCAAGCGCGTTTTTAGCCTGCTCTTGCGCCTGAGTTAAAATTTCATTTGCATTTTTATTTAAAATATCAACCTCGGCGCTTGCCTTGCTTCTTATTTCCTGTGCCTCTTGAGATGCGGCATTTATAATTTCCTCAGATTTTGCATTTGCTTCATCAATGATTTTTTGCGCTTTATTCTGCGCTTCTTTTTCAAGGAGATTAAGTCTGTTTAAAACCTCGGTTGAAACTGCGGGCCGGTCATTTTTTTCTTCTTCCTCCCGCTCTTTTTTCTCCTCAAACTCTTCATTTGCAAAAAAATCCACGACAATAGAATTGCCAAGATTTATTTTATCCGACGTTATTCTACTCAATCAGCTCATCTCCCGCACCGTCGCGCGCAACGACGATTTCTCCGTTTTGTTCGAGCATTCTTATAATACCGACAATTCTTGATTGGACTTCCTGAACTTCGCGCGCTCTAACGGGTCCCATATACTCCATATCTTCAAGCAAAATTGCCTGTGCACGCTCTGACATGTTGCGAAGAATTTTATCTTTAACATCATCTCTTGAACCTTTAAGCGAAAGTGCAAGGTCCTTTGTATCAACTTCGCGCAAAATTCTCTGAATTGCTCTGTCGTCAAGATTAACAATGTCCTCAAACACAAACATAAGACTTCTGACATCTTCAGCAAGCTGCGGAGTTTCTTCCTCCAGCATTTCGATAACGTTTTTCTCGGTTGCGCGGTCTGTTCTGTTCAAAATGCTTGCAAGAGTTTCGGTGCCGCCGGCTTTTGAGAAATCCTGTATAACGACATTTGAAAACTTGCTTTCAACAATTTTTTCAACTTCCGATATAATTTCGGGGTTTGTTGTTTCCATCTGTGCAATTTTTAGGGACACTTTGTGCTGAACATTGGGAGGCAGACAATTTAGGACTTTTGCCGACTGCTCGGGCTTCAAATAAGCAAGAATGAGCGCTATAAGCTGCGGATTTTCATTTTGAAAAGAAGTCGCAAGCTGAATAGGGTCGGCATCATTAAAGAACTGAAAAGGATTGGAGTTTAAGATTGTAACCAGCCTGTCAAGGATTTTATTTGCCTGCTCGGTACCATAAGCCTTTTCCAGAAGGGTTTTAGCATAGTTCATACCGCCTGAAGCGAGCATGGAGTTTGCCTGAAAAATAGTATGGAACTCATCCACAATTGCTTCAAGAGTTTCAATCGGCAATTTATTCATCGCCGCAATATCAAGTGTAATCTGCTCCAAAACGTCATCGTCCGTTATATTTTTCATAATCTCGGAAGCCGCAGCAGGCCCGAGCACTATCATAAGTGCTGCAACCTTTTGTGAATGTGTCATGGCTTCTACTTGTATCGGGAGCATTCTCTTTAATTCATCTCTTTTCTAGTTTACTCTTTTATGTATGAAGTAAGCAGTCTTGCCGCGTCTTGCGGGTCGCTCAATATTATATCCGTAATCTCGGCTCGCTTTCTGTCGACCACAGAGGTAAAAGCGGGCTGGTCGGAATCGTCTTGTTCGATATATTCGCCTGCAACATCGTCGTTATTGCCCATCATAAGGTACGGGTCAAAACCGTTGTATTGCGTGTCATCTTGATAAACGGGTTTTGGAGGCTCGGGTTTTTTAAATATTGAGGAGAATGTAGTGAGTCCCAATATTCCAAGCACAAGGACAACTACAAGAGGTGCAACATTTGAAAATATAAACTCCATCATTTCCATAATTTTTGCATACCTTTCATCATTTAACGTTTGGAGCTGCTCTGCTTTATCAATTCCCATAAATTTAAGACTTGAAACATTTACCACATCTCCGCGCGCGATATCCATGCCTGCAGCCGCAATTACAAGGTTTTTAATATCTTCTTCCTCCTCCTGAGTTAAAATTTTATTTACTGCGACCGCAACAGATAAACGCACAACCGACCCGGGTGCGTACACTACCTGTCTGACCTCTTTTGTAACCGCGTAATTAACCGCGTTTTTCTCTTTTTCATAGCTTAATTCTCTGCCGCGGACTTTATCCGTTACGTTTCTTGCGCTCTCATCCGCATCGCTTATGCCGTCCTGCTCCTCAACAACCGTCATAACATTTTGAGTCTGCGGGTTCTGGGCGTTGGCATTTTGGATATTTTGCACGCCCTGCTGCCCTTGCTGATTTTGACCGATAGGGTTATCGGGGTCAAGCGCGACTTCGTCTTTTTTAAGCACAATAGGCTGAGGTTTTTTATATATTTCTTTTTCGCTCTGCTGTCCTAAAATTACACCGCTTTGGGTTCCGTCGGAGGGAACATAACTCTCGATGGTTGAGCGGGTGGAGTTAAAATCCATAACCGCGCTGACCTGAACGGATACGTTGTCTTTGCCCATAATGGTTTCAAGCGTGTCTTTAATTTTTTTTGCGGCTTCTTTTTCAAAAGCGCTTCTGTAAGACTGCATATCCGTGTTATTTTTGGCAACATCCTCGCTTAGCGCATTTCCGTTTTGATCGGTCAAAAACACCCTGTCATTTGTAAGGCGCGGAACGGAATACGCAACAAGGTTTTTAATTGCAAGAATTTGAGAGGGTTTCAGGCGATACCCGGGCTCAAGTATTAAAATAACGCTTGCGCTCGGCTCCTCATCATCATCCGAAAACACGGAGCGCTCAGGCTCGGCAAGCTGCACACGCGCTTTTTGAATACCGTTAATCTTCTCTATCGAGCGCGTGAGTTCCCCTTGAAAAATTCTCTGTTTTGTAAGTTTATTTTTAAAATCCGTTGAACCGAGCTGCAGGTCATCAAGAAGCTCAAACCCCGGAGTAGAGTCTTTTATAAGGTCATTTTCCGCAACGAAAATCCTTAAATCTTCCTTATCCTGCTCGCGCACAAGAATTGCCGATTTATCCTCCGATAATTTAAAAGCATAGCCGCTTTTTTTAAGGCTTTCAGAGATTGCAGCCACGTCATCGCGCGACAGGTCTGAATATAAAACAGACCAGTTGGGCTCCGTTGCCTTAAAAATAAAATAAACGCAAACAACCACTGCAATGACCAAAAGTGCGGCTATGACAAACTTCTGGTTCAAGTCAAATTTGTCCCAAATCCTTTTAATATCAAGCGCCATCGCTTTTAGGTGTTCGTTCACTTTATTAAATATCCCTGATTTTTGAGTATGTTTACCACAATATTTTAGACTGTTTTCGCAATTAGTTCAATTTGTTAAGCTTTTTAAACTCTTAAATTTTTAAATTCGTTATAGGCGTTTACCATCTGGTTCCTTAGCTGGATAGCCATTTGCATGGCAAGGGTGGACTTTTGAGAGGCAATCATAACCTCATGCACGCTTATATCGCCGCCTGCGGCAAAAGTTTCCATGGCATCTTCAGCCGCCCTCTGGGTAGTGCTCAGATTATTTATTCCGCCTGATATTCCCCTGCCGATATCGCGCGCCATAAGCGCCGTTTCGGAGAGATTTTCAACCTTTTGGGCATTAATTGCATCCGCACCCAAAAACATCTCTATTGAGCCTTTTATTTTTTGCGGCTCTTTTGTATTTTGAGGCTCGTTTGATGTCAGCGAATTAAAAATCTCGTTAAAATCAGATGCATTATCAATCTGTTTATCGAAATTTTTAATACTTTTATCAAAACTTTTATTAAAACTATCTATCGAACCTATATTTGTATTGATTTCAAAACTCATTTTTTATTTGCCTTATATTTGAAGAGCACTCTGTATCATTGTTTTTGTGGTTTGCGCTATGGTAACATTTGCCTCGTATGCCTTAGAAGCATTTACCATATTAACCATCTCCTCTACCACATTAACGTTTGGAAGGGTTACCATGCCTTCTTCATCGGCATCGGGGTGTGTCGGGTCGTATACCATACGATAAGGATTTTCAGACTCTCTTATCTCATCCACCATAACGCCCTGCGCCATTCCGTCTTCTTCAAAAACCACTCTGCCCCTTAAATAAGGACCGTTTATCAAATCCATTTGAACATCGTGCGAACCTGTCGGCATTGCGGGGCGAAGGGAGTCTTTATACACCGCTTTAAAAGTAACTTCTTTTTTTGTATAGACTTCTCTTTCGCCTTTTGCATTTCTTGTGGTATTAGCATTTGCAATGTTTGATGAAACGGTGTCCATCATAACCCTCTGCGCGTGCATGCCCGAGCCAGCTATATCAAAAATATCAAAACTCATTTAATACTCTCCTAAATTTGTCCTCTTATGACACTTTGAAGCCCCTGAAACGACCTTGACATAAGGTTTGTAAGGATTGTGTACTGTGTACCGGTTTTTGCCTCGTCCATCATTTCCGCTTCAATGTTTACATTGTTGCCATCAGCGCTTATGGGGTCTGAATAATCACCGATTATCTCAGGCGAAAAACCGTTATCTACTGAGCTTCTTAAAAAAGCAATCTGCGCCGGGTCTTGTTTTTTAAGGGCTTCGACGGGATTTTCCACGATTTTTTGTGAATTTTGGACTTTTATGTGTTCTTTTAAGTCCTCCCGTTCAATCATTTCTTGAATTTGATCTTCAAAGGCAACGTCTTTTCTCTGATACCCCGGAGTTGTAGCGTTCACGGTATTAGCCGAAATGGCGCGCGAGCGCTGGTACAAACCGTCCAGCGCGAGGGCTGCTATTTCTCTTGTCCTGTTATTAATTAAATCCACAATATCCTCCCCGTTTTAACTACCTGTGAGATATCGGAAGCATCACAAGAAACTGTGTTTCGCAATCGTCGCTTTTAACAAGCTTTATTGAGCCCAGATGCGATGCGAGGTATTTTTGGCAAACATTCAAACCGACACCCCAGCCGCCCTGTTTTGTTGAAAATCCTTCCTCAAAAAGCTTTGGCTGAATATCTTCGGGTATTTTTTCCCCGTGGTTTTTAATGTATATTTTTGCAAACTTATCGTTGCAATCCAGTGCTATTTCTATCTCGTCGTTTGATGTTGACTCATTTGCATTTTTAACGATATTATTTATAATGGTAAAAATTCTGTCCTCATCTATATATACAAACAAATCTCCGCTTGCATTATCGATGAATTTTATCGTATTGTTTTTCTGGGGCAAAATTTTATTAAATACCTCCATTGAAGATTTAATTACATCCGCCAGATTTTTATCCTTAAAATTCAGATTATCATTTGCCCTTAAATCCTCAAGCTGCAGACGGATTAACGACACGGACTTTTGTATAAGCGCAATATTTTGGTCATCTCCAAATTGTTTTTCAAGTATTTTTGCATAAATATCAATAACGCTCAGTTGATTTTTTATTTCATGACAACAATGACGAATATTTGTATCCTGCTGCGTTTTATCGGTTTTTACATCAAGCTTATTTGCAATTAACTCTTGTTCTTTTGAGTTAAATTCATTCTCCTTAATATTTTCATTAAGCATTTTTAAAACGTTATAAACCGCATCGTTTAAAAGGGCGTTTTCGCGCCGCTCTGGACGGAAAGAGTAAAATTTATCATCGAGATTTACTTTGAGTCTTGTTTTAACCGTTTCAAAAACCTCGTTTACGTCCTTTGAATTCAACCTTATATAAAGTTTGGTTTCATTTTTGTCTTTAGAGTCCGAATAATCCCAAATTAAAACAGCATTGTATCTTTGCGAAGTTATTATCACAAATTCCGTTTCAACAAAATCGTCCTTCAATATATTATCGTAATCAAGAAAACTGTACATTTCAACATTTGAACAGTATTCAAGCCTTTTAATAATACCCTCAAGAGAATTTGTATGTTTAAATCTTGTAAGTATCAAAGAAACGGCATTGTTCGCTGCTATCGGCTCAAACAGACTGCGCAAAAGACCATTAACGGTATTTTTTGAAAATAATTCAAAATTATCATCGTAGCTTCTCTGAAAAAAATTCTTCAGATCTTTTTTGTTATTCCTATACATTTATAAACTCACCATTTTTTAACTTTTGCCTGAGATTACTATGCAATTTTTGCTTTCTTTCTTGTGCCGAACCCTTTGTTAATAGCATACAAAACCGCTTGTGTTCTGTCATTTACCTGTAATTTTTGGAAAATATTGTTAACATGAGTCTTGACTGTGGTTTCTGAAATGACAAGTTTTTGTGCAACACCTTTGTATGTTACTCCTTCGGTTAAAAGTCCCAAGACTTCTTCTTCTCTGTTTGTCAGATAATTGAGCAAATTTTCTTCATCATCATCCGATTTATAGAGGTTCTCGTTCTTTTGAGCGGCTTGAAAGTATTCAAAGAATTTGGAACAGAGAATTGAGGGAAGGTAAATTTTACCCATTGAAACCTCATCCAGCGCACGAATCAGCTGGGCAGATGCCATTGTTTTTAAAATATAGCCCTTTGCGCCGATTTTCATTGCGCGATAGATTAAATCCGCATCATCATAACCCGTAAGTGCAATAATTTTAGATTTTACATCCAGTTTTTCTATTTCTGAAATTGCCGTAATGCCGTCTATTTCAGGCATATTAATGTCCATTAAAACAATGTCGGGCTGATATTTTTTAATAAGAGAAATTGCAACATTTACATTTCCCGCATTTGCAATAACTTCATAATCCCCTTCAAGATTAATAAGTTCACGAATGCCCGATGCGTGGTCATAGTTATCATCCACAACAATTACTCTTGTTTTTCTTTTAAAATCAGCTCTCCTCATCTTATCCTCCGCTTATCCCTAATTTTTTACATTCAATAGGCTATTTTTTAAGCCCTCACAATTTGAATATACCCTCTAAAGTGTATTTCTTCATCAATTGAAAGGTTTAATTTTAGGGCATTTGGGGCGGATAGAAAGTATTAGATCCAAAGTTTTATAATTCCCCCTGCAAAGCGATTTTGTCTGGATTTTCTGCCTTGTCAATCCTACCGGATTTTAAAAAAAATTATTTTTTAGAATTTTTCATCCAAATAGACCAAAACAAATATGTATTTTGCGTGTATCATAAGCTTGAAAAAGCAAATACTAGGAAAGAGTGCAAATATGGGAGAGCATTTAAGCGCCCAGTTCTTGGGAATGAAAGTAAATTTAGACACATTGATTATGATGTGGTTCACGATGGCACTCCTTATTGTGGTGTCTTTCATTGCTACAAGAAAATTGTCCCTTGTGCCAAACAGGGTGCAAATGATTTTTGAGGGGATAATAGGATATTTTTCAGACATAGTGTCGGGAAATATGGGAGAAAAAGAAGGCAAAAAACACCTGCCCCTTTTGCTCACTCTTTTTATGTTTATATTAACTGCAAATTTAGTGGGGCAGCTGCCCCTGAGGCTTATACACCTTCCCCATGGCGAACTTGCCTCGCCTAACAACGATATAAATATGACGGCAGCTATGGCAATAATAGTGTCGATATATTATATATACTACGGAATAAGAGCAAAAGGCTTCAAGTTTTTCATTCACAGCTTTAAAATCGACGGCATTATGATAGCGCTTGTTGATTTGCTTGAATTGTTTGTAAGACCCTTTTCACTCGCACTCCGACTTTTTGCCAACATATTGGCGGGTGAAATTCTCGTATTCACGTTTGCAGGTATGTGTGCGTACTTCCTGCCGCTTCCGTTTATGGCATTTGAAATATTTGTTGCCTTAATTCAAGCGCTTGTATTCACGCTGCTTTCAACAACATATATAGCCCTTGCGGTAAATAAAGAAGAATAAACAAACAAAATAAAAGGAGAAAAAAATGGCAGTAGAACAATTGGCAACTGAAGTTGCAGCATTCAGTAAATTAGGTGCAGGTATTGCAATCGGTTTCGGCGCAATAGGCGGCGGTATCGGCATCGGTATTGCAACAAAAGGTATGCTTGAAGCAATGGCAAGACAGCCTGAAATTGCAGGTAAAGCATTTATCAACTTCATCATCGGTCTCGGTCTTGCTGAAGCAACAGCAATTTACGCTTTGTTTATAGCACTTCAGCTTATCGGTTAATTAAGAAAGGTCTGCCTTAAAAATGGAATTCAATGCTACATTTATAGTCGCATTCATAAGCTTTGTAATCTTTACGGTTATTATGAATATCATTTTATATAAACCAATAAATGATATAATAGCAAAGCGTAAAAATTACATTGACAACAATTACAACAAGGCGGATGAAAACAATAAAGAGGCGCAAAACGTCCTAAATAAAAGACTTGATGAGCTATCCAAAGCAAGACACAGCGCAAAAGAAGAAGTTGATAAAAAAATAAGCCTTTTAAAAAATCAAAAAGAAGAAATAACAAAAAAAGCACAGCTTGATGCCAAAAATAATCTTGAACGCGAAAGGCTCGAGAGTATAAATTCAAGCAACGCGGCAAAAGAGGCTCTGGGCAATGAAATCAAAAATCTTGCACAGATGATATCGGACAGGTTTTTAAAACCGGAAGAAAAAATCTGCGATATTGACAGAGGCATAATTGACAAAATAATGCAGGAAAAATAAAAATGGAAATATGGAATATCATTGTAAAATCAAATACATTTAACTTTTTAATCCTGCTCGGGTTTATTATTCTTTTGTGCAAAATTTTTAAAGCGGGCAGCCTGATTGGAGGCGCATGTCAAAAAATAAAAACAAACATCGAAAATTCGGACAATGCAAAGAGCGATTCGGAAAAAAAACTCGATGAAGCACGAAAAGCAGTTGAAAACGTTGCAAATGAAGTAAAGGAAATTTTTGACAATGCACAAAAAAATGCCGGGCTTATGGGGGATAAAATCCTAAAAGAGGCAGACAATCAGGCAAAGAGAATTTTTGAAAACGCAAATAAAGTGCTCGAACAGGAAGGCAAAAAACTGGTTCTTTCGCTCACACAAAAAACTGCGCTTGCATCTCTTGAAACGGCTAAAAACCACATTCAAAAGACGCTTGAAGAAAAACCCGATTATCACATGGACTTTATAAAACAAAGTATAGACGAACTTGACAGGTTAAAAACCGATGAATAATACAAACAACCAGCTAATAGCGACAAGATATGCAAAATCTTTAATAGGGCTTGCAAATGAAGGCGGGCTTAACTACGGCGTGCTGCATCAAAATCTTCAAAACGTTAAAGAAATTTTAAGCCTGACAAGCGAATTATATGATACGCTCTGCAATCCTGTTATATCAATAAACGACAAAGAAGACCTCATCGGATGCATTTTTGCAAATGATACCGATGAAACAATCAGAAATTTTCTAAAACTTCTTGTTAAAGAAAATCGCTTTAATCTTATCTATGAGATTATAAAAATTTACGATAATATGCTCGATAAAATAAACAATATATCAAAAGTCGAAGTTTTATCAGCAATTGAGCTTGATGACAATCTTAAAGAACAGATTAAAAACAAACTCGGTGAAATTTTAAAAAAAGAAATAATTGTAAATTACAACACAGATAAATCAATTATGGCCGGGCTTGTTTATAAAATGGGTGATAACATTTTTGATACGTCCTTAAAGGGGAAACTTGATAAATTTAAAAAAGCAATATTAAAATAAAGAGGAAATATTATGGTAGCAATTAAACCCGATGAAATAAGCTCTATCATCAGAGAAAAAATCAAAAATTTTGACAGCGTAAGCGAAGTTTCAAATGTAGGTACCGTACTTGAAATATCGGATGGTATCTCTCGTATTTACGGACTTAAAAACGTTATGGCTTCCGAGCTTGTAGAGTTTCAAGACGGAGAAGGCACACTCGGAATTACCCTGAACCTTGAAGAAGACAATGTCGGTGTGGTAATTTTGGGTGAATATACAAAAATTAAAGAAGGCATGCAGGTTAAATCAACCGGAAGAATTGCCTCCATCCCGGTCGGCGATTCGCTTATCGGAAGAATTATAGACCCTACGGGAAAAGCGCTTGACGGCAAAGGCGATATTGATTTTTCAAAAACCCGCCCGATTGAGCGTGTAGCGCCCGGTATCATTACAAGAAAATCCGTACATCAGCCCCTGCAAACAGGTTTAACCGCAATTGACGCGCTGACGCCAATCGGCAGAGGTCAAAGGGAGCTTATCATCGGCGACAGACAAACCGGAAAAACGGCAATTGCAATTGATACAATATTAAACCAAAAAGGACAGGATGTAATTTGTATCTATGTTGCAATCGGTCAAAAAACATCAACCGTTGCACAGTTGGCTAAAACACTTGAAGAACACGGCGCAATGGATTATTCAATAATTGTTTCCGCTGCCGCAAACGAAAGTGCCCCGCTGCAATACATTGCACCATTTGCAGGCTGCGCTATCGGCGAAGAGTTCCTGGAGCAAGGCAAACACGTATTAATTGTATATGATGACCTAACAAAACACGCTCAGGCATACCGTGCAATGAGCTTGCTTTTAAGAAGACCTCCGGGACGTGAAGCATACCCCGGCGATGTATTTTATCTGCACTCAAGACTTCTTGAACGTGCCTGCAAATTATCGGATGAGCTTGGCGGCGGCTCGATTACGGCGCTCCCAATCATCGAAACACAGGCAGGCGACGTATCAGCCTACATTCCGACAAACGTAATTTCTATTACCGACGGACAGATTTTCCTTGAGTCAAACTTGTTTAACGCAGGTCAAAGACCGGCTATTAACGCAGGTATATCGGTATCCCGTGTAGGCGGCGCCGCTCAAACAAAAGGTATTAAACAGGTTGCAGGTCAGCTTCGTCTTGACCTTGCGCAATACCGCGAGCTTGCAGCATTTGCGCAATTTGCTTCAGACCTTGACCCCGCAACACGCGCACAGCTTCTAAAGGGTGAAAAACTTACGCAAATTCTCATTCAGCCGCAGTATAACCCTCTTAGCGTGTCCGAGCAGGTTACAATACTTTTTGCGGGAAATGAAGGCTTCCTTGATGATGTTGAAAACAAAGACATTCAGGAATTTAAAAAGCAGTGGTTTGAATACTTTGGCGCAAATATGTCCGATTTAAGCGAAAAACTGAATAAAGGCTCCGCTCTGGACGATAATGACAAAGAAAACCTGAAAAATAACTTGAAAAACTTTAAAGAAAACATCTTTAAAAAGGATTAAAAGTGTCAAATTTAAGAAACATAAAAGACAGAATAAAAAGTATTCAAAACACGCAAAAAATCACGCGTGCGAGGTAAATGGTTGCGGCGGCAAGAGTACAAAAAGCCGAGACCTC